>NZ_SSOI01000064.1:0-75776 GCF_029873175.1 Pseudomonas sp. BN505 | reverse complement strand
GCTCCTTGTATGTTGTGCCTAGCCTGATGAGAGAGGTTATTCTCGTCAGGCTATAGAAGCACTTCCGGGGAGGCCGATCGCTCCTGAAGGCAGGGTTTGCCCCTGACCTTGTCTGTAGAGAGGCCCCCCGCCTCATTGCCCACTACGAAGAGTATCGAGAAGCCGACAAGTCGGACTTCGCATTACAAGGTTGCAGCGGCATGAAGTTCGAGGTCGGGGAACCGGAGGCCATTGTTACCTAACTCGCTTGGGAGTGGGAAGAATGAATGTCTGTGTGGGCCTGGATATTGGTTCTCGTACGTCGATCGTTGGGGTGCGTAAAGATGGGCGTCCCGCTGGACAGTGGGATATCGCTCAAACCCCTGCTGGTCGTAAGGCAGCGGTGAAAAAGCTGCAGGCGCTCAAGCCCAAGTCGATCGTGATGGAGGCGACCGGAATCTATTACCTGGACCTGGCCCTTGAGCTGCATGCTGCGGACCTTCCTGTTTCGGTGATCAACCCCAAGAGCTTCCATAATTTCGCCAAGCTGATGCTGGTGAACAGTAAAACTGACTCGATAGATGCTCAGTTGCTGTCCGAGTACGGTGAACGTATGACACCGCGCTTGTGGACACCGCCAAGCTCCGTACAGCTTGAGCTGAGGGCTCTTGGCCGGCACATCAATCGTCTGGTCGGGCACCGCACCAGGGCGAAGAATGAGCTGCATGCATTGCAGGCGACCGCTACGACCGTGTCGATGCTGATCGAAGATCAAGAGGAAGCGATTGCCACTTTGGACAATCGCATTGAGCGTTTCCGCAAAGCCGGACGTGAGTTGATCGCTCAGTGTCCGACGCTTAACCGGCAGTACAAGCAGTTACTAGCGGGCCCGGGAATGGGAGAAGTCTCGGCACTTGCTGCCTTGGCTGAGCTGACCACCCTTCCTCAAATGCTCAAGTCCTCTCAGGTCGCTCGTCATGCTGGTCTAGATGTTCGACAGACACAGTCGGGGACAAGCATTGATAAACCTGGTCGGCTCGGCAAAAGCGGGAATGCCTATTTACGGGCGGCCATGTACATGCCGGCGCTGACGGCGGTGCGCTGCGATCCTTACGCGAAGGCCTTTTATGAATCGCTGGTCAGCAGGGGGAAGAAAAAAATGCAAGCGATCGCCGCTGTCATGCGCAAGTACCTGACAGGCATATGGGCATGCATGCGCGGCGATGAACCATTTGATACGGCCAAGCTTTTCAGCTCTGAACACCTTAGAAAAGCTTGACCGCCAACAGAGTATCTACAGAGACCGTGCCGGTTCGGTCGCTGTGGCTATCTCGGCTTTCTTCTTGCTTTGCGGCTTGAGCCGCGACACGGCAAACAGCACCACTGCCAGCCCGATGACCTGGTACAGCGAAATCTCTTCACTCAAGAGTGCCCATGACGCCAACACCGTCAGCACCGGCCCCAGGTTGCCCACTGCCGCAGTGTGAGTCGGCCCGAGCCGCTGGATTGCCAGCGCCACCCAGTAGATCGGCAATACCGTGGAAAACACCGCCATCAACCCGGCGTTGGCCCACACCGCGCCCGGCAATTGCCACAGCTGCCCGACCGGTGCCACCAGCAGGTAATGCGCCAGCACCATCAGCGACGACGCGGTGCCGCACAGCCCGGCCAGGCGCATCGAGCCCATCCGCTTGAGCATCATCCCGGTGCCGGAATAATACAGCGCGTAGGTCACCGCACTGGCGAACACCCACAGCGAGCCCAGCACCACCTGTTGGCCAACCCCGGCGACACTGACGTCGTGGACGAAGGCGATGCCCAGCCCCAGGTAGCACAGGCCCATGGCCGACAAGGTGCGCAGGCTTGGCCGCTCACGCAGGGCGATGGCCTGGAACACCAGCACCAGCGTCGGGTAGGTGAACAGGATCAGCCGCTCGAGCCCGGCGCTGATGTACTGCAAACCATAAAAGTCGAAAAGGCTGGCCAGGTAATAACCCAGCAGCCCAAGCAAGCACACACGCAAACCGTCGCCCAGTTTGAGCGGGGCGCTGCCTTGGCTACGGCTGGCCCATACCAGCCAGGCGAACAACGGTAGCGCCAGCCCCATGCGCATCGCCAGCAGGCTGATGGCGTCCACCGGCCCGGCAGCGTACGCGAGCTTGACGAAAATCGCCTTGAAGCTGAAGCCCAGGGCGGCCAGCACGGCGTACAAGGCGCCGCTCTGCATCTGGCGTTGGATCAGGCTGCGTAATGCGTTCATGGAGTACCCGAAGCAGAAGAATGACAGGGCTTATTCTGAACAGAAGGCGGCTAAGCTAGAATCGCTTTTAATCGAACAGGGTGTTCGCTTTTGGAGAAGCCATGCCATTCGACCTGACTGACCTGCGCCTGCTGCTGGCCATCGCTGCCACAGGCAGCCTGAGCAAGGCGGCTGCCACCTTTCCGGTGGCCGTATCGGCCGCCAGTAATCGCCTGCGCCTGCTGGAAGAGCGCTGCGGGCTGGCGCTGTTCATCCGTAATGCCGCTGGCATGCAGCTAACGCCATCCGGGCGGTTGGTGCTCGAGGGCGCGCGAACCGTCCTCGCTGAGGCGCAAAAGCTGCAGGGCACCTTGAACGAGCTGTCTGGTGAGCACCGCATCACCTTGCGCCTGGCGGCTTCCACCGTGACCAACAGCACATTGCTGCCCGCCGTGTTGGGGCCGTTCCTGGCGGACTACCCGGAAGTCGACCTGCAGCTGGTCGAGCACAAGAGCGTGGATGTGCTGCGGGTAGTGGTGGCCAACGAATGCGAGATCGGTGTGTATGACGGCATCCTGAACAGTGAGGGCGTGGTATCGCTGCCGTTTCGCACCGAGCGCCTGGTGATGCTGGTGCCTGCCGGTCATCCACTGGCCGGGCGCGAGCAGCTACGCCTGGTCGACGCCTTGGGCTTTGCGTTCATCTGCCTCCCGGGTGAGCGGCCGATGCAGCGTTTTGTCGAGGAAATGGCGATGAAGCTGGCCATGCCCCTGAAGGTTCGGGTGCGTGCACCGAGTTTCGAGGCGATTGCCCAGTTGGTGGCGCAGCGTGCAGGGGTGGCAATGCTGCCTGAAACAGCGGCCCTTCGCGCCGAACAGGAGCTGCCGGTGCGCAGGGTGGCCCTGGCCGAAAGCTGGGCCACCCTGGAGCTTCGCCTGTGCTTCCGTGACTGGGAGCAATTGAGCTCGCATGGGCGGCAACTGGTGAGTTTTCTCTCCGGGCTTGAGGGGGGCGAGACCACTGGGATTTCTGTAGTGAACACGGCGCCTTGATGTCAAAATGATATTGCCGGCATGCCTCCATCTACAGGTGCTGGGCTATCATTTGCAGTCAACCGTCCAAGGCCCCTCTGAAAAGTCATCACGAGCGCATACAATCGGGCCTTTTCCTCGTTAACCAGATAGGCCAATGCGTATATGGCGCTAGATCCACCCACGATGCTGACCATCTCGGTCGCCCTGGCAGCGGCGGCTGCCCTGTACCTGGCGATTGAGTGGCGCAGTGTCCGCGAAACCTCACTGCTGTTCTGGAGTGCCGGTTTTGCCACTATTACTGTCGGTTGTATCCTGGCCTTGCTGCGCGGGGTCGGGTTGTTGTTCATCGGTATCTGGTTCGCCAACGGTTTGCTGGTGGTGGCGCACTGTTTTTTCCTGATGGGCGTACTGCGCTTTACCCAGGACCGCTTGTCGCGGGCCTGGCTGATGATTGTGGTGGTCTGGTTCGCCTTGCTGTTGTTGCCCGTAGGGCCGCAGTGGTCGAAGGTGATGCTGATGGTCAACTCGTTGCTGGTGGCGGCATTGACGCTGAAGGCCAGCTTCCTGTTGCGGCCCCACGGCAAGTCGCTGAGTGTCGGGGCCGTGCAGCTGCGTTATGTACTGCTGGTTCACGGGCTGTTCTATGTGGCCAAGGCGGTCATTGCGATCACGCCGGGAACGTTGATTGACCTGGCCACCTTTGGCGGGATGATCATTCAGATTTCCCTGGTCGAGGGGGCGATGGCGATCATGCTGATTGCCTTGTCGATGACCGGCACAGTGCGCTATCGGCGCGAGGAGCGGATTGCCCGGCTGGCAGCCCGCGACCCGTTGACCGCGCTGTATAACCGGCGTGCGCTGGAGGTACGGGCGGGGCATTTCTTCAAGGACGTCAGCCCGGCGCAGCCCGGGGCGTTGCTGCTGATCGACATCGACAACTTCAAGCTGGTCAACGACCTGCACGGGCATATCGCCGGGGACCGGTTGCTGATTGCCCTGAGCGAGATGATTCGTACGGTGCTACCCGAGCGCGCGCTGGCCGCGCGGTTGGGCGGCGATGAGTTCGTCATCTTGTTGAGCGGGGCGAGTAGCGAGCGGGTCATGGAGCTGGGTGGGTTTTTGCGTGAGCAATTTCAGCAGTATGCCAGCAAGACCGTGCCTACGCCGCACGCGGTTACCTTGAGCATCGGCGTGAACCTGTTCGACCAGCCGCCGGCGAGCCTGGCGGCGTTGATCGAGCAGGGGGATGTGGCCTTGTACCAGTCCAAACGCAGTGGGCGCGATAGCATTCGGTTTGTTGAGCGGCCGATGGCTGACCTCAACCAATAGACTAATGGGGCCGCGAAGCGGCCCCATTAGCCTGGGATGACTGTTCAGGCAGCGGGTGTCAGGTCACTACCTGGTAGCACGGCACATACGCTGCGCCGCCGGGCAGTTTCATGCGGTGCTGGTCGACGAAGGCCTGTAGCAGCCGGCCCAGGGGGTCCAGTACAGCGCTGTCGCCGTGGATCTGATACGGGCCGTGTTCCTCGATCAGGCGGATACCTTTGTCCTTGACGTTCCCGGCAACGATGCCCGAAAAAGCTCGGCGCAGGTTGGCAGCCAGTTCATGGGGTGGCAGCTCGCGGCGCAGGTCCAGCTCGGCCATGGCCTGGTGGGTCGGGTCGAACGGGCGCTGGAAGCTCTCTTCGATCTTCAGCAGCCAGTTGAAGTGGAAGGCGTCGTTGCGCTCACGGCGGAACTGCTTGACCTCCTTGAGCCCTTCGACCATGTGCCGGGCAACTTCGGCCGGGTCATCAATGATGATTTCGTACAAGCAGTGCGCCGCCTCGCCCAGGGTGGCGCCGACGAAGGCATGCAATTGTTGCAGGTAAGGCTCGGCGCTGCGCGGGCCGGTGAGCACCACCGGGAACGGCACGTCGTGGTTGTCCGGGTGCATGAGGATGCCCAGCAGGTAGAGGAACTCCTCGGCCGTGCCGGCACCGCCGGGGAAGATAATGATGCCGTGACCGACACGCACGAAGGCTTCCAGGCGTTTCTCGATGTCCGGCAGGATCACCAGCTCGTTGACGATCGGGTTGGGCGCCTCGGCGGCGATGATGCCCGGCTCGGTCAGGCCCAGGTAGCGGCTGCCATGCATGCGCTGCTTGGCGTGGGCGATGGTGGCGCCTTTCATCGGCCCCTTCATCACGCCAGGGCCGCAGCCGGTGCACACGTCCAGCTTGCGCAGGCCCAGTTCGTGGCCGACCTTCTTGGTGTACTGGTATTCCTCGGTGCTGATCGAGTGGCCGCCCCAGCACACCACCATCTTCGGCTCCACACCCGGGCGCAGGGTGCGCGCGTTGCGTAGCAGGTGGAACACGTAATCGGTGATGCCCTGGGAGCTTTCCAGGTCGATGCGCTGGCTGGCCAGCTCGCTCTCGGTGTAGACGATGTCGCGCAGGGCGCTGAACAGCATTTCACGGGTGCTGGCGATCATTTCGCCATCGACGAAGGCGTCGGCCGGGGCATTCAGCAGCTCCAGACGCACGCCGCGATCCTGTTGGTGGATTTTAACCTCGAAGTCCTTGTAGGCCTCGAGGATAGTCTTGGCATTGTCGACATGGGCGCCGGTGTTGAGGATGGCCAGGGCGCACTGGCGGAACAGGGTGTAAAGGCTACCGGTACCGACTTCACTCAGTTGCTGCACTTCACGTTGTGACAGCGTTTCCAGGCTGCCTTTGGGGCTGACGGATGCATTGATGACATTGCGTTGAGGCATCTAAGTCTTTCCTGTGCGGGTAAAACATCCTTCTTTGACAACACCATACCGAGAAATGTGGACGGCAACGAGGGGGCTGGTGAAAAACCTTGAGACCTGTTTGGCTTCTTCGCGAGCTTGCCCGCCCTCACAGGTACAGTGCGGATCCCTGTGGAAGCGGGCGAGCCCGCGAAGAAGCCAACCCGGTCCCGATTTATCCCAACAGCGTCTGCACGCCGAGGGTAATTGCCAAGCCACCGCCTACCAGCCACAGGTTCAGAATCGCTCCGGTAGCCAGCGCCTTTGGCCCGGCCTGGCGAATCTGGCTGAAGCGGGTTTCCATACCCAGTGCAGTCATGGCCATGGTCAGGGCAAAAGTGTCGAGGCTGTTCACCGCCTGGGTCACGCTACCCGGCAGTACCTGCAGCGAATTCACCAGCACCAGGGCAAGGAAGCCGAAGGCGAACCAGGGCATCGCAATGCGCCCATTGCCCTGCGCCTGGCCGGCCTTGCGCGAGCGGCTGATCCACAGGCCTACCACCAGCAGTACCGGCACCAGCAGCATCACCCGGGTCATCTTGACGATGGTGGCGATATGGGTTGCTTCAGGGCTGACGTTACTGGCTGCGCCCACTACTTGAGCGACTTCGTGGATAGTGCCGCCCAGGAAAAGCCCGGCGCCCAGGGTGTCCAGGTGCAGCCAGCCGGCGTTGATGGCCAGCGGGTAGAGGAACATCGACAAGGTGCCGAACAACACCACGCTGCCGACGGCCATGGCGCTCTTGTGCGGGGCACTGCGCAGTGCCGATTCGAAGGCCAGCACGGCGGCGGCGCCACAGATGGCGCTGCCAGCGGCGGTCAGCAGAGCGGTATCGCGGTCCAGCTTGAACAGCTTCATGCCACACCACAGGCCGATCAACAGGGTGCTGGACACCACCAGCAACGACACGAGCAGCCCCGACCAGCCGACTTCGGCGATTTCCTGCAGGCTGACCCGCAGGCCAAAGAAGGCCACGGCAATGCGTAGCAGGCCGCGGGCCGAAAAGTTTATGCCGGCAGCCCAGCTGGCCGGTACACCATCGCGCAAGGCATTGCCGTACAGCGCTCCGGCGACGATGCCGACAATCAACGGGCTGATGCCCAGGTTGGCGATGGCAGGCAAGGCCGCCAGCTGAGTGACTGCAAGCGCAAAAAGCGCGACGAACAGGATGCCGTTGAGCCGCCCTCGGGTAGAGAGGGTAGGCGAATAAGCGGGGTGGGACGGAACCGTGGCCATGTGAGTCCTCCGGAAAGGTATTTCGACAAGGCCTACGTTAATCTGGTTATAAGCTTATAAAAAATCGTAATTTGGAATGGCAAATATCCGTTTAGCTGATATTTTTGAATCATGACCCCAGAACAACTGATAACATTTGCCACTGTCGCCGAGCACGGCAACATCAGCCATGCGGCCCAGGCGCTGCACCTGTCGCAGCCGGCGGTGTCCGGCCAGCTCAAGCTGCTGCAGGAGGCTTTTGGCGAGCCGCTGTATCAGCGTGCCGGCCGTGGTGTGCGGTTGACGGCAGCCGGCGAGCAGTTGCTGGCCCATGCCGAGCGCCTGCGCGAAACCTTCCGCCAGGCCAGGGCACTGCTTGAGGCCATGCGTGGTCTGGAGCGCGGTACCTTGCGTATCGGTGCCAGTACCACACCTGCCAGCTACCTGCTGCCTTACCTGATCGCCGACTTCCATGCCCGCCACCCGGACGTGCTGGTGACTACATCGCACGGCAACACGGCAGAGATCGTGGCTGCGCTGGACAGTGTCGACATCGCCCTGATCGAAGGGCCGCCTGGGCAGGAGTTGCCCTTGGGCACGCAAGTGACGGCCTGGCGCGAGGACGAGATCGTTGCCATCGTGCCCAGTGGTCATCCGCTGGCAGGCAGTGACCAGCAGGCCTTGGCGTCGCTGGGTGCTTACCCGCTGGTGCTGCGCGAGAGCGGCTCGGGAGTGCGGCAGATTGTCGAGCGGGCGTTTGCCCGTGATGGTGTGGCGATGCGCATAGCGCTGGAAATTGCCGGGGTGGAAGGGGTGAAGGAGGCGGTGCGTGCGGGGATGGGGGTTGGCTTTGTGTCGGCGATGTCCATCCGCCATGAGGATGGGGCGCTGCACAGGTTGCAGGTTGCGCCGCAGCCTTTGGTCAGGCGGTTTTCCATTCTGATGCCGCATGCCGCGACGCCATCGCGGGCGGCGGCGCGGTTTCTTGAGTTGTGTGTGGGTATGCAACAGGTCGGTTGACTGTGCCGGCCTTTCGCGGCACAAGGCCGCTCCAGGGGTACGGCATCAATGGCTTCGTACCTGTAGGAGCGGCCTTGTGCCGCGAAGAGGCCGGTGCAGGCACCCTCAATTCAGATGAAAGACATGCTTCAGATAAGCAACAAAATTCTCGTCCCGGCATTGCGTCTTGCCCGGGCTGTCGGAAATCTTCGCCACTGGCGCCCCATTGCAGCCGGTCATCTTGATCACCATGTTCATCGGCTCAACCCCTGGGATATCACACGTGAGCTTGGTACCAATGCCAAAGCTCACATTGATCCGTTCATGCAACGCCCGGTACAGCCCCAGCGCCTTGGCAAAATCCAGCCCGTCGGAAAAGATCAGGGTCTTGCTCCTCGGGTCGATCCCCAGCCGCTCATAGTGGGCAATGGCTTTTTCCGCCCATGCCAGTGGATTGCCCGAGTCGTGCCGCAAGCCATCGAACAGCTTGGCGAAGTACAGATCGAAATCGCCTATGAAGGCATCCATGGTGATGCAGTCGGTTAACGCAATACCTAACAGCCCTCGGTACTCCCGTACCCAGCACTCCAGCGCAGCGGCCTGGCTGTCGACCAGGCGTGGGCCGAGCTGCTGGTGGGCCATGAACCATTCGTGGGCCATGGTGCCGAGTGGCTTGAGCTCGAACTCGCGGGCCAGGTGCACATTGCTGGTGCCGACGAAGCGCCCGGGGAAATCGTGCTTGAGGATGTGCACCACCTCTTCCTGCACGCGGTAGGAGAAGCGCCGTCGGGTTCCGAAGTCCGCCAGCTGGAAGCCGGCCAGCTCATCGGCGCTGGCCTCGGCTTTGAGCCAGTCCAGCTTCTGGTACAGGCGTTCGCCAACTTGCTCGATCACCACTTCGCGATAGCGGTAGCGGTTGCGTACTTCGCTGATGATCGCCAGCAGCGGGATTTCATAGAGGATCACGTGCAACCACGGCCCACGCACGCGGATTGCCAGTTGCCCGGCGCCATCCAGGCCCACCTGGACATAGCGCAGGTTGAAGCGAAACAGGCTGAGGAAGCGAATGAAGTCCGGCTTGAGGAAGGGGATTTTTTCCAGATAGGCCAGCTGGTCGTGGGTGACGGTAACCTCGGCCAGTTGCTCCACCTGATAGCGGATCTCGGCCAGGTAGGGGGAAAGGTCTTCGCCATTGCGGCAGCGAAACTCCCATTCCACCTCGGCGTTGGGGTAGTTGTGCAGCACCGCCTGCATCATGGTGATCTTGTAGAAGTCGGTGTCCAGCAGGTTCTGGATGATGCGTGGGCCAAAAACACTGTCGCTCATGGGCGGTCTTCCTTGATCAGGGCAAGCTGGTGGTCAAGCGCGGCCTCGTCGCCGCAGAGGATCACGCCCTCGGCGGCCAACGCACCACACGCCTCGATGGCCCCGGCCTGGGTAAGCGCGCGGCAGGCCGGCAGGTAGAGCAGCACCTGGAAGCCGGCCCGGCGCAATTGGCGGGCGGTGGTCTTGACGCAGTAGTCCAGGGCCAGGCCGCCGACGATCACCGCGCCCACCTGCTGTACCTTGAGGTATTCGATCACCCCGGTGGAGCGGCGCTCGGCCAGGTCGTGGTAGCAGGCGCCGTAGGGGTGCAGGTCAGGTTCGACGCCTTTCCACACGAAGTAGTCATAGTCGATGGGGGCGGGCAGGCCGGGCAGCAGCGCGAAGCCCGGTGTGCCGGGGACGCAGTGGCTGACCCAGGTCAGGTCGGCGTTGGCCAGTTGCAGGGGTTGCAGCATGTGCGCAGGGTCGGCGACCACCCAGGCGGCGTTGGCCGGGTGCGCGTCCTTGCTGCCCAGGCGCAGGTCGGCGCGCAAGGCCATGGCGTTCAGGTCAGCCGCAATTTCGTCGCCTTCGGGCACGGGCAGCTCCAGCGGGGCGTTGGCAGTGAAGCCGTTTTGCGCGTCGACATCGAAACTGGCGATCTTCATGGCAGTTCTCCTTGCTGGAATGGTTATATAATTCACCTGGTGTATTAAGTATGTCAAGTGGCAAACGATATCGGGTTGGCGGTTGCCTTACTTAGATGCTCTGGTGGATTATTGTGCTACTGAACAAGGAGCTGCACGGTGAGTACAGTCGAAGTCCTGGCCAGTGTCGACATTGTCGCCCTGCGCCTGGCCCCTGATGCCCAGCATCTGCAAGTGTTGTTGCACCGTCGTGAGCGCGAGCCGCATGCCGGGCAATGGGCCTTGCCCGGGGTCATCGTGAATGGGCGTACCCCCGACACCAGTCTGGAAGATGCCGCCAGCCGGGCCCTGCACGAGAAGGCCCGGGTGCAACCCTGCTACATGGAGCAGGTGGGTACCGAGGGCAATGCATTCCGCGATCCACGAGGGTGGTCGTTGAGCACCTATTACCTGGCGTTGCTCGACCCCGCGCAGGCCGTCGAAGGCGAGCAACTGGCGTTTTTCGATCTGGACAGTGTGCTGGGGCGCAAGGTGCTGTTGCCCTTTGACCACAACTTGCTGGTGGAGCGGGCCCGCGAACGCCTGGCGGCAAAGACGGTGTATAGCAGCCTGCCGCTTTACCTGTTGGCGCAGAAGTTTACAGTGCAGGATGCGCTCGGGGCGGTGCAGGCCTGCCTGGGCCAGGCGGTGAACGGTACCTCTGTGCGCAAACGCCTGGAGCGTTTACGCGAGCTGGGGTGGGTGAGGGATACGGGGGAGAAGCACCAGCCAAAACTGGGCCGGCCGCAGCAGTTGTATCAGTACACGCCGCAAGGGGAGAGGGCATTCATGTTTGACCGCAGTTTGTTACCTGAAGGCGGATAACTGAAGCCCAGGCTGACCTGGCAGATCTACCAGTATCGACCCTGTCATCTACCGTGTACTGTCAAACACCTCTGCCAAAGGTGACGATGGAATGAGCGCGATAGCTAACAAGGTCCCCAGGGTGCGCCTGTTCTACGCCAACACCAGACTGGTTTGTTTGATCGGTTTGGAGAACACGCGGTTAATGCGTGCTGATAGGAGGGCGCTAGCCCAGTTAAAAACATCGGCCAGGCTGTTGCAAAGCGACGCAGCCAATACCGTAGTGGCTACCCACGCTATTGACCTTCACGATTGCGAGGCTTATTCACCCTATGGCTTTTCGCCTGTCCAGAAAAAACTGGCAATGGTTGCTTTCACTGGCGAATGGCGTGATACACAGACGGGGTGCTATCCGTTGGGTAACGGGCATCGACTGTTCAGCCCATCACTCAGGCGTTTGACAGGGCCTGACGTATTGAGCCCGTTTGACAGAGGAGGGCTGAATGCATACGCCTATTGTACAGGTGACCCCATCAATTACTCAGACCCTTCAGGTCAGTTGAGAGTCAGCCTTTCTGGAATGGCTAAAACTTTGGGTGCAATGAAGAAGACCGGTGCTACCGCTCTGCTGCGGGAAAATAATGCGCCTATGACGCTCAAACCTTTTATCCGACATTTAGCTCAAGAACCGTCTGATGTTAACGCTTTGCTGGCCTTACCCGCAGGAAATAATCATGTATTCACAAAACTGTCCAAGGTTGAAGGGATAATTCGCTTCCAATGGCCGGATGATGGTTTTGTTGCAAACTTTGTTCCGACCGTATCTGTGCACAAAGAAGGGCATATCTTCGCAGTGAACAGAGGGCAGCTTCCCAGAGGGGTCAAGGGATACGAATACACATGGCATGGTATATATAACAATACACCTCTCTTTGCTATAAGGCGCCCTAGCTCCTTTAGCACTGATCCTTCGTTCAATGGCCCTCCGCCTGAATACGTTCCACCGCCCTCTTATGAAGATGTGACAGCACAAGGGTTTGCCATCAGGACAGCAAGTTGATCATCCATTGGCCCTGTTCAGCAGCCTAGAGCCAGGCTAGTCATCAATGCGCGCAGCGGCTGGTGGATGGTGGGAGAAGAAGCAGCCAAAGCTGGGCAGGCCGCAGCAGCTGCATCGGTCCACGCCGCAGAGTGAACGGGCACTCATGTTTGACCGCAGCTTGTTTCGGAAGGGGGCTGACAGGTGAATTGCAGATCAAACCGGATGACCTGGTAAAAATGTCAGTTTCCAAACCGCGAATACCTCTCTAGGGTAACGGCATCTGAGGCTTTGAGTAGTTGTGCGATGGATTGTCTCCTTCGGAGTGTAAACCTCCAGAGTCACCCGAAACTTGATCTAGCCTATACGGCTTACGGTTTCTCTGACCTTTCACACGCTTCGTCTATTCTCGGATTCGCCGGGCAGTGGCGTGACGCAGTCAATAACTTGTATCCGCTAGGAAATGGTCGGCGTTTGTACAGCCCTTCAATCTGCCGTTTTACCAGTCCTGATGCTTTAAGCCCGTTTGGTGGCGGGGGGGTAAATGTGTATGCCTATTGCTCTGGCGACCCTGTGAACTATGTTGATCCTTCTGGGGCTTCCAGGATTACATCCAGGGGGCAAGTGAATACACAAATGAGCTTGGATATCAATGTTTTGCAAAAAGAGGGTTTTCCATCAAGCTTGCACCCACAGCTTTCGCATTTCCGGAAAGTGGCGAAGGGAATACATCGAGGGTCGATGGAAAAGACGGTCGTAGCTGCACGGTTATATAAGCATGGGGCTCCGCACTATGGGTACACTCGATGGGATCTAAAATACAATTTTGAAACCGATGGATTTGCAGCGGATTTTGTGGCTGGCAACCCCATTTTTCATTTGCCGGTTGGTCACTATGAGGCGAAGCTGAATATCTTTGTGCTGGGCGTGGGCGTTTCCAAAGGGAGATTGACCGGTTTGATGGGATGCTTGAGCGCTATGGACCAAAAGCGCCCCCTTCTCCCCCCCCTAGGCGACGCTAACTCTAGCAGTACGCCTTCTCAGGCTGGTGCTGCCCAGGTGGGCGAAGGCAAACGGCACCACCACCACGTTCTGCCAGAAGGCCACCTGCATGGCGTTCATACCTGATGCAATAGCCCCTCGTTAAGTCATTCCAGCGCCTTTCCCGCTGTGGGATGCCGAGCGTGTTCGAGCAAGGCCCCGTCCTCAAACACTTGCCTTAGGCGATAGCTGTCGCTCAACAGCGTTCAGTAACTGGTCAACCGTCCAGGGTTTGGACAGGAACGTTGAACACTCAGGCAGGCGAACGCCGGGATCAAGTTGGCCGGCCGACATCACGATCACGGCGGTAGCAGGCCAACGATCAATGATCAGGTGGGCAAGATCCACTCCATTGAGTTGGCCAGGCATCTGGATATCGGTCAATACGAGGTCCAGGTGGGCCATTGTTTCCAGCACCGTTATCGCCTCATCGACACAACTACAGCTGTGCACGTCGAGGTCGAGCGATTCCAGCGCCTCGCAGGCGAGCGTTCGGATCAACTCGTCATCCTCTACCACCAATACACTGCGAGCCATAATAAAAACCCCGATCATGTAGCCATACGGCCAGCGGCCATGACCAGTGGTTTCGTGCGGCTGACGGGTGGTGCTTGGGTTGTTGGCAAGCCCAGCGATCTATACTTGCCCATTACCGTCGCGCTTAGACGGTTTTCGTCATTGCCACCGATCCAGGATCGTTGGTAAATGAAGCCACGAAACTTTTTCGATCCCGGTCCGGCACGTGCGCAGGGTCTACGGTGTCGAAAGGCACGCTCGAAAATAATCTTCCATATTGGCCAGCTGTGGATGAACCCATGCATCAACTGCCTCCCGATGAAATGATCAGGCTTGCACTACAGAAGTCACAGGCCCGTTTACACAAGCAGCATCAGTTGGTGGTGGAGTATGGTGTGTCGTCGCTCAGGTCGACGAACCTCGATACTTTGCTCACGCAGGCTTGTAGCGTGGTGGCCAACGGCATGAACACGCGTTTTGCCAAGGTGTTGATGCCCTTGCCTGGGAGTGACGACTTTTTGCTGACCCACGGCGTCGGTTGGGATCCCTCGGATATCGGCCACGCCAAGGTCGGTGGGGATGTGGCCAGTCCGGCGGGTTATGCCATTTCCACCTACCGGCCGGTGCTTTCCAACCATCTGGGCCAGGAGCAACGCTTCCGCACGCCGGACCTGTTGAAAAAATACGGTATCGAACGCGCCATCAACGTGCCCATCCGGGGTGCGCTCAGGCCCTTTGGTGTGCTGGAGGCGGACAGCACCGACGGTGACGACTTCATCGAAAGCGACCTGGTCTTCCTCGAGGGTATCTCCAACGTCATCTCCATGGCCGTGGAGCGCCTGGCAAATGCGGCGGATGATCAGTTACCGGATCGCTATTCCGAGAGCATGCTCAATGCCAGTCCGGACTGTGTAAAGATCCTCACCACGCACGGCGACATCGAATTCATGAATGAGGCCGGCATGTGCCTCATGCACATCGGCGAGCTGGCAGAGGTGCGGGGCAAACCTTGGGCCCAGCTGTGGCCTGATGACTCCAGGGCGGTGGTGCGTGATGCCATGGCGCGTTCCGTGGCCGGCGAGTCGGCAAGGTTTGAGGCCTACTGCCCTACGGCCACCGATGAGCCGAGATGGTGGGACGTCACCATTGCGCCCATTCTCAGCACCGAGGGCAAGGTGGACAGGCTGATCGCAGTGTCGCGGGACATTACCGAGCGGCATCAGCATGAGGCTCAGTTGCTGTCGCTGATTGCCGTGCAGAATACCAAGCTGAGCGACAGCGATCTCTATCTCGAAGAGATTCACCATCGGGTGAAGAACAGCCTGCACCTGGTGAACACCCTGCTGCAGCTTCAGGCCAATCTGTCGGCGGATGAGGCGGTCAAGATCCAACTGCAGACGGCGGCGAGCCGTGTGCTGACGATAGCCAGTGTGCATGAACGCCTCTATCAGACCGCAGAAACCCAGGGTGTCCTGGCATCAGAGTATCTTGGCGCCTTGTTGAGTGACCTGGGGTCGGCGCTGGCTGAGCGAAAGATCGTTCTCGATGCCGACGCTTTCATTCTCCCTCCACAGCGGATGGCGCCGTTGGGCCTGGTCATTTCCGAGCTGATTACCAATGCCCTCAAGTACGGCAAGGGCACCATAGGCGTGAGCGTCCAGGATGCGGGCGACCATGCTGTCATTACGGTAAGGGACGAGGGGGAGGGCTTTCCGGAGTCTTATCCCGAACCAAGCGGAACAGGCCTGGGCATGCGGCTGGTGAAAAGCTATTCAGGGTATGGGGCCAATGCAATTACGCTGGACCGGCTAGCCGAGAACAGTACGATTTGTGTGAAGTTCAAGCTGTAGGGGCAGTTGAATCCGCCTTGGCCCGCACCGCGCTCCCCGAGTGGTCAGTCGATTTCCCCTTCACTGCTGCCGGAAAGACGCTCCATAAGCAGATGATGGCAGGCGGCTCGAGCGGTCATCTCTGAGGCGAGACCGGAAGGTGCCGCTTTGCGGTTGCGTGCGATAAAGCCCGCGTTTTTGGAGTTCAGGCACAATCAGCTCGACGAAATCCTCCAAGGTGCCAGGACTGGTGAGCGGGTTCAGCATGTAACCACCTGTTCCCGAAATGCGGGCGTGCTCCTCGATGCGGTCGGCTACTTGCTCAGGCGTTCCTACCAGAATCAAATCTGTACCGCGTGTGACGTTGGCAAAACGCTTCCTGACGTCACCTGCCGTCAACGGCTTGCCGCTGCCGTCTGGTCGCATCATGTAGGAGGTCAAACCTTCGGTATGGGTCGAGAGCGCATCGCCGTCCGCATAGCGGCTAAGGTCGATGCCTGTATCGCCGGCATAGCTGACCAATTGTGCTTCCAGGTGATAGTTGCTCTGAAGCGCGTCATACTTTCTCTGGGCTTCAATCTCTGTTTTCGCCGTGACGATGCGCAGCACCGTAAGCGATTTCACGTCATCCCGAGCACGTCCACGAGCCTGTGCCATCGTCCAGATTTCTTCCAGACCCTGGCGGATTTCATGTGGGTTGGATTTGGCGATGAAAATCAGCTCTGCATGTTTGGCTGCGAACTCTCGGCCCCGGCCTGACCAACCGGCCTGGATAAGCAGCGGGGTTCGCTGCGGGGAAGGCGCTGTCAGATGAGGGCCTGCCACGCGGTAGCGCTCCCCGCAATGATTGATCGGTCTCACCCGCTCGCCACGGGCGTAGCGCTGACCCGCTTTGTCCTGCACCACTGCGTCGTCCGCCCAGCTGCCCTCCCAGAGCTTGTAGGCCACATCCATGAATTCCTCCGCGCGTTCGTAGCGGTCGGCATGCTTGATCATCTCTTCCAGGCCGAAGTTGCGAGCAGCACTGGAAAGGTAGGACGTCACGATGTTCCAGGCGATCCGGCCACCGGTCATGTGATCGAGCGTGCTGAAGCGTCGGGCATGTGTGAAGGGATGCTCGTAGGTGGTGGTAACGGTAGCACCGAATGCCAGATTCCTGGTGATCGCAGCTAGCCCCGGAATGATCATCAACGGGTCGTTCGCAGGCGCTTCTACCGCCCACTTCACTGCTGCTTCAGCGCTCCCGCCGAAGACGTCGTAGAAACCCAGGACATCTGCGAAGAAGAGCATGTCGAGGTTAGCCTGGTCGGCGATACGGGCTTGGTTCGACCAGAAATCAAACGTGTTGGCGGCCAGGCGCTCATCAGCTGGATGAGTCCATAGGCTGGGTGCTCCACCGCAGCCAACGCTCGCTTGTTCGTATAGCGCAAACAATAGGGGTTTGGGGTCGGACATCATTTTTCCTGTCTTCATTGATATCAGCTGGCAGCTCACCGCTGATTCTGGAACCCTTTGCCGAAGTGGCGTTCAAGACGGTGCTGAATGAGCTCCAGCCCAATGGACAGCAGCCAGTAGATGAGCGCGGCAGTGGCGAGCATTTCGATATAACGGTATGAGGAGCGTCCGTAGGACTGCGCCAGGAACATCACTTCCCACACCCCCATTACCGAAATGAGCGACGAGTCCTTCAGCATCGAGATGAACTGGCTGGTGGTCGGGGGGATGATCGTCCTCATCGCCTGCGGGAGCACAACATGGAGGAACGCCGAGGTCGGCCTCAAGCCAAGCGCAGCAGCCGCTTCTCGCTGCCCGGGCGGGACAGCCATGATGCCGGCACGAAAAATTTCGCTGAGGTAGGCGCCGTAGTTGAGCGACAGTGCAATGATCCCTGCGCTAATCGCTCCCGGCACCACGCCCAGTTGCGGTAAGCCCAGGTAAATGAGCAGGATCTGGATCAACAGCGGCGTACCGCGAAAAAACGATGCATAGAAGCTCGCCACGCCGAACGCCACAGCGCTGCGTGATAACCGCGCCAGCGCCGTAACAAAGCCCAGCAGCAACGAAAACCCTATCGAGCAAATACAGAGGAACAGCGTCAGTGCTGCACCCTGAAGGAAGCCGTTTGGTCCCAGCCGCAGGCCTACAAGATTGGGCCATTTATCCAGGATGATCGAGAACTTCAGGTCAAAGCTCAGGAAGAAGAAGATGCAAAAGCCAAGCAATGCCCCCCAGGTCAGATACAGGCGGGTCTTGAACCCAAAGGTCCGACCAAGCAGGCTCGATTTCACGTTGGGTGCGAGAACGGACTTTGCGGGATGTGGGTTGAGGGCTGTCATTTACTGATATCGGCGCCGATCCACTTCTGGGAAATCTTGGCCAGTGTTCCATCGGCCTTGAGTGCTGTGATGACCTCAGTGACCTTTTCATTCCACTGCGGATCGCCTTTCTCAATAGCGATTACGTTGGGTTCGGCGTACAAAGTCTCGCCTGTGATTTTGAAGCGTGGATCCTGGGCAATACGCTCCTTGGCAGTGATCAGATTGGTGACCATTGCGTCCAGGCGCACGCCGGTGCCCAGTGCCAGATCCTGGAAGGCGACAGTTTCGTTGTCATACGGCGCAGCCTGGGCGTTATCAAACGGGTAGATGAGAGGTTTGTCTTCTGCCCCTTCGATGGTGAGATCTTTGTTCAGGTAAGCCTCGTAGGTCGAGGCGCTAATGACGCCAACTTTCTTGCCTGACAAATCTTTTCCCGAGGTGATGGCGGTGTCCTTGGCGTTGACCACGATCACCGCTGGGGACTGGTAATACTCGACCGGGAAGTCGAACACCTCAGCACGCGCCTTGCTCGGCGTCATTGAGCAGACACAGATATCGTAACGGCCACTCCAGCGGCCTGCGGCGATGACATCCCAAGAGGGCGTTTCGAGCTTGAGCCTCACCCCAAGACGCTCGGCTACGGCCTTGGCGACATCCACGTCAAAGCCATCCAGCTGGTTTTGCTCATTCAAGAATGAGAATGGCGGGTAGTTCTCCATCAGCACGCCGGTAAGCTCACCCTTGCCCTGGACACGATCAAGCGTTGCGCCCGCAAAGGCCGTTGAGGAAGCCACCAGTAAGGCAAGGCCCAAAGGTAAAAGTGGGAAGGCTTTCAACGACTGACACTCCATAGGGTTTGATTTTTAATATTAAAACGCAATATAAAATCAGTTGATACAAACATTATGGAATATGCTTGGTTCCGGGCGCTATATCTACAGTGCTGTGATCAATGCGCGCAGCGGCTGGTATCCCCTTGCTCCGCCGGTGCCTTGCGCGCCGCCGCCAGCAGGGTCGCCAGCACGATTAGCGCTGCACCAACGGCCATGCGCAGGCTCGGCTGATCACCAAACAGCCACCAGGCGCCGATGATCGCGTACACCGGTTCCAGCGCGATGATCATGCCGGCCGTCCGCGCTTCCAGGCCTTCCAGGCTCTTGACGAACAAAAACTGCGACAGCCCGGTGCAGAACACGCCCAGCAGCGCCAGGTTGACCCAGTCGCTGCCCGCCAGGCTGGTGCTGCCCAGGTGGGTGAAGGCAAACGGTGCCACCAGCGCGGCCACCACCACGTTCTGCCAGAAGGCCACCTGCATGGCGTTCATGCTTGATGCATTGCGGCGGTTGGCCACGGTCAGCAGGGCGAATGCCAGGCCCGAACCCAGTCCCCACAGCAGGCCGATGGTGCCGTTGTCCAGCAGGTCGAAAGTCGGCACCACCAACACCAGGCCGGCGGTAACCATCAGCAGCAGCAAACCTTGCACGGCCCCGATACGCTGGCCAAATACACCGCGCTCGATCATGGCAATGAACGCCGGGAAGCTGGCGAAGCCCAGAGTGGCCATCGCCACGCCGCCGACTTTGACGGCAATGAAGAAGGTCACCCAGTGGGCTGCCAGCAGGGCGCCGGTCAGGCTCAGCACCGGCAAATTGCGCAGAGTGAGCGCATCGAGCAGGCGGGTGCCCTTGAGCCCGGCGACGAAGCCCAGGGCAATGAAGGCGAAGGTGGCGCGGCCAAAGGTGATGATGCTGGCGTCGGCGTCGATCAAGTGACCAAGGATGCCGGTCAGGCCGAACAGCACAGCGGCGATATGGGCAACGCACAGGGCGTTACGGTGGCCGGTGGCAGCACCGGCTACGGGGATTGAAGTCGCGATCATGGCAGTCAAGTCTTCACAATGTGGCGCGCGCAAACACTCCCTGCTGGCGCTGCGCAGGTCTCTGATACTGGGAGTTTTTATCGTTATGAGCCCAGGCGAATTGCCCGGTGCAAAAAGGCGCCACAGCGTTGGAATTGTGAAGCGAGGCTGTTTTACTCGCGGCTACCACGTCGGCCAGCCCACGGCGCGGGGCTGGTCGATGTGTGTATTATTTTTGTATACAGGGTTTTGCAGCCGATTGCGGGCGACGTGTGCTTGTCTGATCGCGACATCGGCGGTTGCCTTGCAGCGCCGCGTCATTCGTCGCCGTAGTTCATGATCGACAGCAGGCGTATCGGCACCTGCACCAGTTGCTCAGGGCCATGTGGGGTTTCGCCGTCGAAAGTCAGACTGTCGCCGGCGTGCATGTGGTAGAGCCGGTTGCCATGGCGATACACCAGTTCGCCCTCCAGCAAGTGGAGGAACTCGGTGCCGGGGTGGGCGAAGGTGGGGAACTCTTCGCTGGCGTCGTCCATGCTCACCATATAGGCCTCGAAGTTCTTCTTCGGCCCCCTGGCGTGATTGAGCAAGTGGTAGGTGTGGCCCTTCTCGGTGCCGCGGCGTACCACTTCCAGCCCTTCGCCGGCCTTCACCAGCAGGGCATTGCCATCGGGCTGGTCATATTGGCTGAACAGCTTGGCCATCGGCATGCCCAGCACGTCGCACAGGCGGCTGAGGGTGTCGAGGCTGGTGGACACCTGGGCGTTCTCGATCTTGCTCAGCATGCCCTGGCTGATGCCGGCGATGCGTGCCACATCGGCGAGCTTGAGGGACTGGGCCTGGCGCTGGCGCTTGATCTGCAGGCCAAGGTACTGCTCCAGGCGAAGGCGCGGTTCGGTTTCAGTCGACATCGAATGTCCTGCACGGTTTCAGTTCAAGAATAAAGTTTTCGCACTGGGAAAGTGCGAAATGCAGCTGCGCTGGCCGCTTCTTTCCTCAGGTGAAAACAAGTTTCCCATAAATAGAACAGAAAAACCTGCCTGGGTTTTGTCTTGCCGGTGCCGGCTTCTGCGCGGGCAAGTCCGCTCCCACACGGCGTTGCGGCGAATCCTGTGGGAGCGGGCTTGCCCGCGCAGAGGCCCCAACAGACACCCATGGCGCACCTTGAACAAACTTGGCAAGCGCATTGCATTCCTGAGAGGAAAGTAAGTTTCCCTTGCGGAATCATTGCCCCTTGCCCAGGAGTGTTCAACCCATGTTGCCAGCAGAAACCCAGCGCACCCTCGACCAACACGGCATCAAGTACGTGCTGGCGCAGTTCGTCGACATCCATGGTTCGGCGAAGACCAAATCGGTGCCGGTATCGGGCCTGAAGATGGTAGCCGAGGAGGGCGCCGGCTTTGCCGGGTTCGCCATCTGCGGCATGGGCATGGAGCCGCACGGCCCGGACTTCATGGCCCGCGGCGACCTGTCCACGCTGGTTCCGGTGCCTTGGCAGCCGGGCTATGGCCGGGTGGTGTGCGTGGGCCATGTCAACGGCCAGCCTTGGCCCTACGACACCCGCTACGTGTTGCAGCAGCAGGTGCAGCGCCTGGCCGACAAGGGCTGGACTCTGAATACCGGCCTTGAGCCTGAGTTCAGCCTTTTCCGCCGCGACGAAGGCGGCAAGCTGCAACTGGTGGACGCCTCCGACAACCTCGACAAACCCTGCTACGACTACAAGGGCCTGTCGCGCTCGCGGCTGTTCCTCGAGCGCCTGACCGAGGCCCTGCAGCCGGTGGGCTTCGACATCTACCAGATCGACCACGAAGACGCCAACGGCCAGTTCGAGATCAACTACACCTACAGCGATGCCATGGAGTCGGCCGACCGTTTCACCTTTTTCCGCATGGCCGCCGGTGAGATCGCCAACGACCTGGGCATGATCTGCTCGTTCATGCCCAAGCCCGACCCCAAGCGCGCCGGCAACGGCATGCACTTTCACCTGTCGCTGGCCAGCAGCACCCACAAGAACCTGTTCCACGACCCGTCCGACAGCAGCGGCATGGGCCTTTCGAAGCTGGCCTACCACTTTGCCGCAGGGCTGATGGCACACGGCCCGGCGCTGTGTGCCTTTGCGGCGCCGACGGTCAATTCCTACAAGCGTCTGGTGGTGGGCCGGTCGTTGTCGGGCTCCACCTGGGCCCCGGCCTTCGTTGCCTGGGGGGCCAACAACCGTTCGGCGATGGTACGCATTCCTTATGGTCGCCTGGAGTTTCGCCTGCCGGACGCCGGCTGCAACCCGTACCTGGTCACCGCCGCGATCATTGCTGCCGGCCTGGATGGCATTGACCGCCAGCTGGACCCGGGCGAGATGTGCAATGAAAACCTGTACACCCTCAGCCTTGAAGAAATTGCCGCACGCGGCATCAAGACCCTGCCGCAATCGCTGAAGGAGGCCGCCGACGCGCTCGAAGCCGACCCGTTGTTCCGCGAGGTGCTGGGCGCCGAGATCGTCGACGAGTTCATCAAGCTCAAGCGCATGGAGTGGGTGGAGTACTGCCGCCACGTCTCCGACTGGGAAATCCAGCGTTACACCGAGTTCTTCTGACCGCCCCCAATCCCCTGGGCGGCCAATACGAGAGCGGTCGCCCACTGCCTAGTAAGGAGCATCACCATGTGTGGAATTGTAGGCCTGTACCTGAAAAAGCCCGAGCTGGAAGCCCAGCTTGGCAAGCTCTTCGAACCCATGCTCGAAGCCATGACCGACCGTGGCCCGGACAGCGCCGGCTTTGCCATCTACGGCGACGAAGTGGCCGATGGCTGGGTCAAACTGACCCTGCAAGCGGCCGATATAAATTACCCGTGGACCACCCTGATGGGTCAGCTGGAAGGGCACCTGGGCTGCTCGCTGGACTGGTTCCAGAATGCCAGCGCCGCAGTGCTCAAGGTGCATACCGATGAAGCTGCGGCCCGCGCCGCGCTGGCTGCGCTCGCGCCGGACGTGCGCATCATGAGCGCCGGGCAGAGCATCGAAATCCTCAAGGGCATGGGCTTGCCGGCGGAAATTTCCAGTCGCTTCGGCCTGGCCGGCATGAAGGGCAGCCACATTATCGGCCACACCCGCATGGCCACCGAAAGCGCCGTGACCATGGAAGGCAGCCACCCGTTTTCCACCGGCGCCGACCTGTGCCTGGTGCACAACGGCTCGCTGTCCAACCACTTTCGCCTGCGCCAGGAGCTCAAGCGCGAAGGCATCAGTTTCGAAACCGACAACGACACTGAAGTGGCCGCCGGCTACCTGACCTGGCGCCTGCAGCAGGGTGACAGCCTGGCCCAGGCCCTGGATGGCGCACTGGAAGACCTGGACGGCTTCTTCACCTTTGCCATCGGCACCCGCAACGGCTTTGCCGTGATCCGCGACCCGATTGCCTGCAAGCCGGCGGTGCTGGCCGAGACCGAAGACTACGTGGCCATGGCCTCGGAATACCAGGCACTGGCCGGCCTGCCAGGCATTGAGCACGCCAAGGTCTGGGAACCGGCCCCGGCCACGCTGTACGTCTGGGAACGCGAAAGCGCCTGACCTGCCACCGAACCCCTGGAGAACCATATGAAGACGATCGACCTGTCCAGCACTTCGGTGCGTGTGCTCAACCAGTCCTTGCACGGCGAGGTGCAGGACCTTGAATGGCAAGTGACCCACCCTGGCGGCAAGCACAACCTGGCTGTGGGCATCAACGCTGCCGTGGCGGTGGATATCGAAGGCCATGCCGGCTACTACTGCGCCGGCATGAACCAGCAGGCCAGTGTCACCGTGCACGGCAACGTCGGTGTGGGTGTGGCCGAGAACATGATGTCCGGTTTGGTGCGGGTCAAGGGCAGTGCCTCCCAGGCCGCTGGTGCCACTGCCCATGGCGGGCTGCTGGTGATCGAGGGTGACGCCGGTGCCCGTTGCGGTATTTCCATGAAAGGCGTGGACATCGTGGTAGGCGGCAACATCGGCCACATGAGCTGCTTCATGGGCCAGGCCGGGCGCCTGGTGGTGTGTGGCGATGCCGGCGATGCGCTGGGCGACTCGCTGTACGAGGTGCGCATCTACGTCAAGGGCTCGGTGCAGTCACTGGGCTCGGACTGCATCGAAAAGGAAATGCGCGCCGAACACCTGCAAGAGCTGCAGCAGCTGCTGAACAAGGCTGGCCTGGACCACAAGGCCGCCGATTTCAAACGTTACGGCTCGGCCCGCCAGCTGTATAACTTCAAAGTCGACAACGCCAGCGCGTACTGATCCAGGAGCATTCCCATGAGCGAGCAATTCCCCCCGGTACTGCGTGAGTCGGCCACCTTCGATCGCCTGACCATCCAGGAAATCCAGCGTGCCGCCGAAACCGGCATCTACGACATTCGCGGTGGTGGCACCAAGCGCCGTGTGCCGCACTTCGACGACCTGCTGCTGCTGGGCGCCAGCGTGTCGCGTTACCCCCTGGAAGGCTACCGCGAGAAGTGCGGCACGGACGTGGTGCTGGGCAACCGCTTTGCGAAAAAGCCGATTCACCTGAAAATCCCGGTGACCATCGCCGGCATGAGCTTCGGTGCGCTGTCGGCCAATGCCAAGGAAGCGCTGGGCCGTGGTGCGACCATCGCGGGCACCAGCACCACCACCGGCGACGGCGGCATGACCCCGGAAGAGCGCGGCCAGTCGCAGCATCTGGTGTATCAATACCTGCCATCGCGCTACGGTATGAATCCCGATGACCTGCGCAAGGCCGACGCCATCGAGATCGTCCTCGGCCAGGGCGCCAAGCCGGGCGGTGGCGGCATGCTGCTTGGCATGAAAGTGACCGAGCGGGTGGCCGGCATGCGCACCTTGCCGATCGGTGTCGACCAGCGCAGCGCCTGCCGCCACCCGGACTGGACCGGCCCGGACGACCTGGCGATCAAGATTGCCGAGATCCGCGAGATCACCGACTGGGAAAAACCCATCTACGTGAAGATCGGCGCCAGCCGCCCGTACTACGACGTCAAGCTGGCGGTGAAGGCCGGTGCTGACGTGATCGTGCTCGATGGCATGCAGGGCGGTACCGCAGCGACTCAGGAAGTGTTCATCGAGCACGTCGGCATCCCGATTCTGCCGGCCATCCCGCAGGCGGTGCAGGCGCTTCAGGAAATGGGCATGCACCGCAAAGTGCAGCTGATTGTCTCTGGCGGTATCCGCAACGGTGCCGACGTGGCCAAGGCCATGGCCCTGGGGGCTGACGCGGTGGCCATTGGTACGGCGGCGCTGATCGCCCTGGGTGACAACCACCCCCGCCTGGACAGCGAGCTGAAGAAGATTGGCTCGGCCGCCGGCTTCTATGACGACTGGCAAAACGGCCGCGACCCGGCCGGCATCACCACCCAGGACCCGGAGTTGGCCAAGCGCCTGAACCCGGAGGAGGCAGGGCGACGTCTGGCGAATTACCTGCGGGTGCTGGTGCTGGAGGCCCAGACCATGGCGCGGGCGTGCGGCAAGTCGCACCTGCACAACCTTGACCCGGAGGACCTGGTGGCATTGACCGTGGAAGCGGCGGCGATGGCGCGGGTGCCGTTGGCGGGGACGGCCTGGGTGCCGGGGCAGGCGCAGTACTGATCCACCGTTTTTGGGGCCGCTTTGCGGCCCTTTCGCGGCACAAGGCCGCTCCTACAGGGGATTGCCGTGCCTGAGCTTGCGCGCTCCCCTGTAGGAGCGACCTTGTGTCGCGAAAGGGCTGCAAAGCAGCCCCAAGGGCCCCCACCATTTCCACAGGAGTGACTCGATGAAGCACCTCAGCCTCGCTGTAATGTTGTTAGCCCTGGCCACCCAGGCCACTGCCGCCGAAACCACCCTGGACACCGGCAACACCGCCTGGATGATCTGCGCCGCGATGTTTGTGTTGATGATGTGCATCCCTGGCCTGGCGCTGTTCTATGGCGGCATGGTGCGTGCCAAGAACTTCCTCTCCGTGTTCACCCAGCTGTTCGCCGTGGCCGGGGTTATCGGCATCCTTTGGGTATTGTTCGGTTACAGCCTGGTGGTCGATACCACCGGCATGGTCGAGGGCCAGCTCACCTTGAACAGTTTTATCGGCGGGCTGGACAAGGCACTGATGCTGGATATCGGCCACGACAGCCTGGTCGGCACCATCCCCGAAGGCGTGTTTGCGGTGTTCCAGCTGACGTTCGCCATCATCACCCCGGCGCTGATTGCCGGCGGCTTTGCCGAGCGCATGAAGTTCAGCGCTTCGTTGCTGTTCATGGCGGCGTGGTTCGTGCTGGTGTACGCACCCATCGCCCATATGGTGTGGGGCGGGCCGGGGGCGTTGATGGTCAACTGGGGCGTGCTGGATTTCGCCGGTGGTACTGCGGTGCATATCAACTCTGGCGTGGCTGCCTTGGCTGCAGCGTTGATGCTGGGCAAACGCAAGGGCTACCCGCAGGTGGCCATGCCGCCGCACAACCTCGGCTTTACCCTGGTGGGTGCGGGGTTGTTGTGGGTGGGCTGGTTCGGCTTCAACGTGGGTTCGGGGCTGGCGGCCAACGAGGGGGCCGGGGTGGTGATGCTGGCGACCATGGTGGCGGCTTGTGCGGGGATTGTCGGTTGGTTGCTGACCGAGAAGGTGATGCATGGCCGGCCGACTGCCTTGGGTGCAGCGTCGGGGGCATTGGCCGGGTTGGTGGGCATCACACCGGCTTGCGCGTTCGTCGGGCCCCTCGGTGCGCTGGTGATCGGTGTGCTGACGGGGGCCATCTGCTTCTTTGCCGTGACCCAGCTCAAGCAGGCGCTGGGGTATGACGACAGCCTCGATGTGTTCGGGCTACATGGCGTTGGCGGGATGGTCGGGGCGGTGCTGACCGGGGTGTTCGCAGCGCCATCGCTGGGGGGCTATGTGGAGGGCGTATCGCCCATTGGGCAGGCACTGGTGCAGCTCAAGGGGGTGGTGTTCACCTTCGTGTACTGCTTCGTGGTGAGCTGGGCGATTCTCGGGGCGATCAAGCTGACTGTCGGGCTGCGGGCCAGCCGGGAGGAAGAAGAGCAGGGGCTGGACCTGGCGGAGCACAATGAGCGGGCTTACAACCTCTGATTGATGTGTTGCCAGCACCGGCCCTATCGCCGGTAAGCCAGCTCCCACAGGTACCCACTAGGCCCAGGCCTGGGGTGCTCATGTGGGAGCTGGCTTGCCGGCGATAGGGCCATTACAGGTTGAATCAGTGCCCCATGGCCAACTTGGCACTCGCCTGCCGACGACGGTAGGCACTGTCACGGCTGGCCAGCCACCAGTACAGCGGCGAGGTAATTGCCAGCCCTACCAGCCACGACAGGTCAGCCCCGTTGATGTGCTCGGAAATCGGCCCGACATACAGCGGCGTGTTCATGAACGGGATCTGCACCACGATACCTACCGCATAGGCAATCAACGCCTGTGGGTTGTAACGCCCGTAGATACCGCCATCGACCTGGAAGATCGACTGGATGTCGTAGTCACCTTTGTGGATGACATAAAAGTCGATCAGGTTGATCGCTGTCCACGGCACCAGCACCACCAGCAGCACCAGCACCATGTCGACGAAGTGGCCGATGAAGTCTGCCGAGGCGAACACCGCCACCACGCAGCAGGCCGACAGCACGATCAGCGACAGCACCGCACGGCTCTTGGCAGTAGGAATCCAGCGATAAGCGAAGGTTTGCACCAGGGTGATGATCGACAGCACCGCGCCATACAGGTTGAGGGCGTTGTGGCTGATGACGCTGAGCAGGAACAGCACCAGCATGATCGGGCCCAAGGTGCCGGTGGCCAGCTTGACCGCATCCATGGTGTCCATGCCTGCCGGGATCGCCAGTACCGCCACGGCGCCGAAGATGAACGACAGGCTCGAGCCCAGGGCAGAGCCCAGGTAGGTGGTCCAGAACGTCGAGCTGACTTTCACATCCGCCGGCAGGTAGCGCGAGTAGTCCGACACGTAGGGCGCAAAGGCGATCTGCCACAGCGCCGCCAGCGATACGGTGGCCAGCCAGCCGGCCAGGTTGAAGCTGCCACGGGTCAGGAAGTCGTCGCTTTGCACGTGGGTGAAGATGTAGCCGAAGCCGACCACTATGCCGATGCCCAGCACCCAGGTGCCGATACGGTTGAGCACGTGGATGAAGCGGTAGCCGATGATACCGATGATGCCCGACCCCAGCGCACCGATGACGATGCCCACCGGTACCGGCACGGTGTCTACCACGCCATGCAGCGACTTGCCGGCGAGCACGATGTTGGAAGCGAAGAAACCGATGTACATGACGCCGGCGATCACCACCACCAGCAGCGCACCGAGGGTGCCGAACTGCGCGCGGCTCTGGATCATCTGCGGGATGCCCATTTGCGGGCCCTGGGCCGAGTGCAGTGCCATCAGTACCCCGCCGACCAGGTGGCCGACCAGGATGGCGACGATGCCCCATATCAGGTTCAGGTGAAACAGCTGCACGCCCAGCGCGCCGGTGACGATGGGCAGCGGCGCGATATTGCCGCCGAACCACAGTGTGAACAGATCCCTTACCTTTCCATGGCGGTCTTGCGGGGGCACGTAGCCGATTGTGTGTTTTTCTATCAGGGGTGCCGAATTGGCTGCACTGGTCATGACTGACTCCAAGGCAAGGTAGGGCATCGGGAGCTGCCCGGGGGCGTGCCGGCGATGGGCGACGCGTTCTTGTTGGAGGGATGATGCGGGGCGCGGGGATAACGAGAAATTAGTAAATATGTACCCATAAACCTTAAAAAACCTAAGGCTGACAAAAGCTTAAGCGGGTGACGCTAGCAAGGACGGTGCCAGTTGGCGGCAGGGCTTGGGATAGAGGGGTTGAGCCCTGTGTCGGTAGAAAACGGTGGGCTTTGATGGTGCGTGATGCGCGTTTTCAGGGCAGCTGAATCGTTGCCTGTATAGGCCCTATCGCGAGCTTGCCCGGTGCCACAGGTATGGCGCAGCGTTTAGTACCTGTGGTGAACCTGTGGCAGCGGGCGAGCCCGCGAAAGGGCCAGTACAGGCGATGGAGCTACATCGGCAGCAACCGGTCCTGAATCACTTCTTTCATTACCAGGGTCGAGCTCAGGCGCTTCACGTTGGGAATGCTGGTCAGTTTCTCGTCGTACAGCTTCTGAAACGCCGGCAGGTCCTTGGCCACCACATGCAGCAGGTAATCCGGATCGCCAAACAACCGCTGCGCTTCGACGATCTGCGGGATCTCCGAAAGTGCCGCTTCAAAATCCGCCACTGGCTGGCGGGTGACCTCGCGCAGGGTCACGAACACCAGCGCAGCAAAGTTCAGCCCCAGGGCGCTCGGGGCCAGGCGGGCGTGATAGCCGAGTATCGCCCCGGACTCCTCCAGTGCCTTCAAGCGCCGATGGCACGGCGACAGGCTGAGCCCCACACGCTCGGCCAGCTCGGTTACCGACAGCCGACCGTCTTTTTGCAGCTCGGCAAGTATTTTTCTGTCAGTTCTGTCCATTGAGAAGAATCTTCCGGGAATTGAACGATTGCAGGGAATATACGAAAGAAAATCCCCGAGCGGAATCCGTAATCTTTCGACATCCCAAGGCAGTAGATAAGGAAGATTCAAGTGGCTATCAGTGTGCTGACGGCATTTTGGGCCGTGTCGATGCTGTTTGTGATTACCCCGGGTGCAGACTGGGCTTACGCCATTTCGGCAGGCATGCGCGGGCGCTGGGTGATGCCCGCAGTGGCGGGGATGTTGTCGGGGCATTTCCTGGCGACACTGGTGGTGGCTGCGGGTGTAGGCAGCCTGTTGGCAGGCCACCCGCTGGCGCTGACCCTGCTGACCTTGGCAGGGTGCAGCTACCTGCTGTGGCTGGGCGGCAACCTGTTGCTGAGCCCGGCATTGCCCGAGGCCGGGCAGGGTGGTGAGGGGGAGTCGGGTTCGCGTTGGGCGTTGAAAGGGTTTTGCGTCAGCGGCTTGAACCCGAAAGTGTTCCTGCTGTTCCTGGCCTTGCTGCCGCAGTTCACCGACCCGCAGTCGAGCTGGCCGGTGCCTTTGCAGATCTTGCTGCTGGGCCTGGTGCACCTGTGCAGCTCGCTGGTGATCTACTCACTGGTCGGCTATGGCGCCAAAGCCGTGCTGAGCACCCGGCCGGGGGCGGCGAAGCTGGTCGGGCGGGTATCGGGGGTGGCGATGATTACCGTGGCCCTGGGTTTGATAGCCGGGCAGATCAACTGATTTCACCCGTGACAAATGGCTTCAGATACACTCGCCGCAAACCCACGCACAACCAGGATGTGCCCCATGCCTGAAACCACCCAACTGCTAACCTTCGCCCTGATCTGCCTCGGCATGGTGCTGACCCCGGGGCCGAACATGATCTACCTGATCTCCCGTTCGATCTGCCAGGGCCGCAAGGCCGGGTTGATTTCCCTGGGTGGTGTGGCTCTGGGCTTTGTCATCTACATGTTTTGCGCGGCCCTGGGTATCACGGCGCTGGTAATGGCAGTTCCCTTTGCCTATGACGCGCTGCGTATCGGTGGCGCGCTGTACCTGCTGTACCTGGCCTGGCAGGCGCTGCGGCCCGGGGGCCGTTCACCCTTCCAGGTCCGTGAACTGCCCGCCGACAGCCCGCGGCGGTTGTTCACCATGGGGTTTGCCACCAGCCTGCTCAACCCCAAGATCGCCGTCATGTACCTGTCGCTGATGCCGCAGTTCATCGAACCGGGCCATGGCAGCGTACTGCTGCAGTCGCTGGTGCTGGGTTCGACACAGATCGCCATCAGCGTCACCGTAAACGCGATGATTGCAGTCATGGCTGGGTCCATCGCCGTGTTTCTGGCTGGCAGGCCGCTGTGGCAACAGGTTCAGCGGTGGTTGATGGGCACCGTGCTGGCAGGGCTGGCGCTGCGCATGCTGGCAGAAGGGCGCCGTTGATCGTCCATTGCGCTGCAAGGTATCAGTGGCTGCTGGCCGAGGCGTCTTCGGCCGAGGCCGCAGGCGGATCCTCCTGTGGCAGGTAAAGGGTGAAGGTGGTGCCCTGGCCGGGGATGCTTGCCACCTGTACATCGCCCCCGGACTGCTTGGCAAAACCGAACACCTGCGACAACCCGAGCCCGGTACCCTCACCCGGGGCTTTTGTGGTGAAAAACGGGTCGAAGATGCGCTCCAGCAGCTCGGCGGCAATACCCACACCGCTGTCGCTCACCGAAATCGCCGCGAACCGGGCTGGCGGCGAAGGCTGGCCGCGCAGGGCAGGCAGGCGCTGGTCAGGCTGCAGGCGCAGCTGCAAGGTGCCTTCGCCGGCCATGGCGTCGCGGCCGTTGAGCATCAGGTTGATCACCGCGGTTTCCAGCTGGCTGAGATCGGCGCGGATGTGGCACGGCGCCTGCGGTAGTTGCAGCTCGACCTGAATGCGCGCCCCGGTGGCGGTGTCGAGCATGTCGGCCATGGCCTCCAGCCGTGGCCCGGCCTCGAACACTTCGGGGCTGAGGGCCTGGCGGCGTGCGAAGGCCAGTAGCTGCCCGGTCAGTTTGGCACCACGGTGTACTGTGTCAGATATGGTCTTGATGTAGCGCTCGCGGCGTTTTTCATCAAGGTTGGGGCGCTGCAGAAAGTGCAACGACGAGCGAATGATCGTCAGCAGGTTGTTGAAGTCGTGCGCCACGCCACCGGTCAGCTGGCCGATGGCTTCCAGCTTCTGGGCCTGGCGCAACACTGCCTCGGTGTGCACCAGCTGGGTGGTGCGCTCGTCGACGCGGTGTTCGAGGGTGGCATTCAGCGCCTCCAGTGCAGCCATGGCCTCACGCACTTCGGCATGGGCCTGAACCCGCTGGATATGCGCCCAGCAACGCTCGGTCACTTCGCTGATCAGCGCCTGTTCGTAGTGTGTCCATGTGCGCGGTGCGTTGTCATGGATCGCCATCAGAGCGATGAGGCGGCCGCCTTTGATCAGCGGCATGCAGATGGTGGCGGTAATGCCGATGGCCTGGAAGGTGGCGGCTTCGTCGGCGGCCAGTTCACTGAGGTTGTCGTTGATCACCAGCGGCAGGCCGCTGCGCAGGCGGCTGAGTGCCAGACGGCCGAAGTCGTGCAGTTGGTACTGGCCCACCAGCCTCGGCGAGCCGGGGGCCACCGCGTCGCCACAGATGGTAAAGCCGTCCTCGTCAGCGTCCATCACCGCATACGCGCAACTGGAAAGGCTCAGGTGCTCGACCATCATGCGCGTGGTGGTGTCCAGGATCTGGTCCGCGGCGGTGGCGTCGGCTATGGCACGGCCGAGTGCGTCGAGAAAGTTCAGGTGCCTGTTGGCGAGCACGCTGGTGGTGGTTTCGGTGACCGTGTCGAGCATGCCCAGCACCTCGCCATCAAGGCCGCGAATCGGGCTGTAGCAGAAGGTGAAATAGGCCCGCTCCGGGCCGCCGTTGCGGTCGATGATCAGCGGAAAGTCTTCGATGTACACCGCTTCGCCAGCCAGGGCACGGTCAGCCATGCTGCCAATGTCGGCCCAGGCTTCCTGCCACACGTCGCGGAAGGGGATGCCAAGGGCCAGGGGCTTGCGCCCGAGAATCTGGGTGAAGGCATCGTTGTGCAGGGTGAGCAGGTCCGGACCCCAGAGTACGGCCTGCGGGAAGCGCGAGGCCAGGCACAGGGCCATGGTGGTCTTCAGCGCATCGGGCCAATGTTCCAGTGGGCCCAGGGGGGTGTTGGCCCAGTCGTGGTTGCGGATGCGTTCGGCCATCAGCCCGCCGCCGTCTAGCCATTTCGCCATGTGCTCTGTCGGTCCTTGTTTCAAGGTCTTTAGGGTGCACCGAGAATAGACGGTTGGCGAGTATTTTGTGGTGGTCTGTGCTAGCGAATGAAGTGCACCTTGCCGGTGTCATCATTGCCCATGTAAATGCCATACACCCCAGCCTGCCGCTCAAGGATGTAGCGCTCGAGAATCTGCCGGATTGCCGGGTAGTAGATCTCGTCCCACGGAATCTCGTCGGGTTCGAAGAACTTGTACGCCAGGGTCTCCGGCCCGTACTGCCCGGTTTCTTCGGTGACGCTGGCGCGGAAGATGATGTACACCTCGCTGATTTTCGGCACGCTGAAGATGGAGTAGGGCGAGACGATGTCGGCACGCACGCCGCTTTCTTCCCAGACTTCGCGCAGTGCCGCCTGCTCGGTGGTTTCGCCAGCCTCCATGAACCCGGCCGGCAAGGTCCAGGTGCCGGGGCGTGGCGGGATGGCGCGCTGGCACAACAGGTATTTGCCATCGCGCTCGATGATGCAGCCGGCGATGATCTTCGGGTTGATGTAGTGGATGTAGCCGCAGCCGGTGCAGTGCAGGCGTTCGTGGGTGTCGCCTGTGGGAACGCCCCGGGCCAGTTCCGTGGTGCAGTGCGGGCAATAGCGCGGGGCGGTAGGCATGATCAGCGACCTATGCGGGGTTCCTTGAGGGCCAGGGGCTCGACGATGTCGCGCACCTTGGGGTTGTCATCCTGCTTCTGGCGCAGGTAGTCCAGGGCCACCTTGGCGGCAGCGCGGACGTGGTCGACCGAAGCCTGGTGGGCCACCAGCGGGTCGCCGCCCTTGATGGCTTCGACGATCTTTTCCATTTCGCGGTTGCTGGCGCCACGGCGGTTTTCCTGCGAGACCGAGGTGGCGCGCAGGTAGCTGATGCGTGCCTGCAACTGGCGCAGCTGCTGGGCCGCCACCTGGTTGCCGGAGCCTTCCAGCAGCACATCGTAGAAACCTTGTACCGAATCCAGCACCTGTTGCAGCTCGCCTTCTTCCAGCGCTTCGCGGTTCACCTCCAGCGCACGTTCCAGGGCACGAATGTCCTTGGCCTTGGCGTTGAGAGTGAACAGCTGCACGATCAGGCCCTCGAGCACGCAACGCAGCTCGTAGATGTCGCGGGCGTCTTCCAGGGTGATGATGGCCACGCGCGGGCCCTTGGCGTCGGCAAACTCCACCAGGCCTTCAGACTCCAGATGACGCAGGGCTTCGCGTACCGAGGTGCGGCTGACGCCAAGGCGGTCACAGAGGTCGCGCTCGACCAGGCGGTCGCCCGGGAGCAGGTGGAAGTTCATGATCGCCGCGCGCAGCTTGTCTAGCACGATTTCGCGCAGGGTAACGGGGTTGCGGTTGACCTTGAAGCTGTCGTCGAGTGGCTGGCGTTTCATCAGGTGCGCTCTTTAAGAGGCTGTTGCGCCAACATCGCGGAACGCCCCGAACCGAGGCTTTCCATGCAGTGGTTCGAACAGCCCGTTGTTATCGGGTTGACTCCGCATCGGCTTCGGCAAACGCTTCACGGGCCAGGCGGAAACTGTCCACCGCCGCGGGTACGCCGCAATAAATACCGACCTGGAGCAGAATTTCGCGAATCTGTTCACGGCTCAGGCCATTGCGCAATGCGCCGCGAATGTGCAGCTTGAGCTCGTGGGGCCTGTTGAGCGCGGAAATCATGGCCAAGTTTATCATGCTGCGCTCTTTGAGCGACAAGCCTTCGCGGCCCCAGACGTGGCCCCAGCAGTATTCGGTGACCAGCTCCTGCAACGGCCTGGTGAACTCGTCGGCGTTCTGGATCGAGCGGTTGACGTAGTCCTCGCCCAGCACCTGGGTGCGGATCTTCAGGCCTTTTTCGTACTTTTCGTTGCTCATTGCCTGGCTCCGAATCAAAACAGGGGCCGCAACCAAGGGTGAGAGGGTCGCGCGGCCCCTAAAAAGGGGTTATTGGGGCCGCTTTGCGGCCCTTTCGCGACACAAGGCCGCTCCTACAGAAGACCGCGATTCTTTGTAGGAGCGGCCTTGTGTCGCGAAAGGGTCGCGCAGCGGCCCCAGCATTTTCAAAATTCAGCCAAGGGGCGGCAGGGCGCCGAGCTTGCCTTTGTGGTAGACCATCGGCGTCACCGGCTCGGCCGGCAGCACCAGGTTCTTCACTGCGCCGACGATGATCGCGTGGTCACCGCCGTCATACTCGCGCCACAGTTCGCACTCGATGATCGCCGTCGCCTTGGCCAGCAGCGGGTTGCCCAGCTCGCTCAAGTGCCACTCGACGCCCTTGGCCTTGTCCTTGCCCTTGCCGGCGAAGGCATAGGCCTCGGCAGTCTGTTCGGCGGACAGCAGGTGAATGGCGAACTGCTTGCTGTCACGCAGGATCGGATAGGTGTCGGAGGCGTAGTTGGGGCAGAACAGTACCAGCGCCGGGTCGATCGACAGCGCGCTGAAGGCGCTGGCGGTGATGCCGACAATGGCGCCGTCGGCGTCCAGGGTGGTGACTACCGTGACGCCGGACGGGAAAGAGCCCATCACGTCTTTGTAGATGCCGGGTTCGATCATCTCGTGTTCCTCCTAGCGCATCACGAACGGGTCGGGCATCGGCGCGGTGGACAGGTTGATCCACACGGTCTTCAGCTCGGTATAGGACAGCACCGAATCGATGCCGCTCTCACGGCCGTAGCCGCTGTTCTTGAAACCACCAATTGGCGCCATGGCCGACACGGCGCGGTAGGTGTTGACCCAGATGATCCCCGAGCGCACGTCGCGGGCCAGGCGATGGGCACGGCCTAGGTCGCGGGTCCAGATGCCGGCTGCCAGGCCGAACTGCGAGTCGTTGGCGATGGCCAGGGCTTCCTCTTCGGTCTTGAAGCGGATGACCGCAGCGACCGGGCCGAACACTTCTTCCTGCATGATGGTCATCGAGTTGCTGTCGCACTCGAACAGGGTCGGCTCGTAGAACCAGCCGTCACCCTCGACCTCGGCACGCTTGCCGCCCATGTGCAATTTGGCGCCTTCAGCCTTGGCCGCAGCCACCAGGCCTTCGACCACGGCCAGCTGCTGTGCGGTGGCCATGGGGCCCATTTCGCTGGCGTCGTCTTGCGGGTTGCCGATGCGGATGCGCTTGGCGCGGGTAACCAGGCGCTCTACGAATTCGTCGAAGATCTCGTCCTGCACCAGCAGGCGCGAACCGGCCACGCAGCTTTGCCCGGAGGCGGCATAGATGCCGGCCACGGCACCGTTGATGGCGCTGTCTAGGTCGGCGTCGGCGAAGATGATGTTCGGCGACTTGCCGCCCAGCTCCAGCGACAGCTTGGCGAAGTTCTCGGCACTGCTGCGTACCACGTGGCGGGCGGTGGCAGCGCCGCCGGTGAAGGCAATTTTGCGCACCAGTGGGTGGCGGGTCAGCGCCGCGCCGGTGGTTGGGCCGTAGCCGGTGACCACGTTGACCACACCGGCCGGGAAGCCGGCTTCGAGGGCCAGGCGGGCCAGCTCGAGGATGGTCGCCGAGGCGTGCTCGGAAGGTTTGAGCACGATGGTGTTGCCGGCGGCCAGGGCTGGGGCCAGCTTGATCGCGGTGAGGTACAGCGGGCTGTTCCACGGGATGATCCCGGCGACCACGCCGATTGGCTCGTGCACGGTGTAGGCGAACAGGTCGGGCTTGTCCAGCGGCAGGGTGCCACCTTCAAGCTTGTCGGCCAGGCCTGCGGTGTAGTGGAAGAACTCTGGCAGATAGCCGACCTGGCCGCGGGTTTCGCGGATCAGCTTGCCGTTGTCACGGCTTTCCAGCTGGGCCAGGTGTTCCTTGTTCTCGGTAATCAGGTCACCCAGGCGACGCAGCAGCTTGCCACGCGCGGTGGCGGTGATGCTGCGCCATTCCTTGCTTTCGAAGGCACGCTGGGCGGCCTGCACGGCCAGCTCGACGTCGGTTTCGTCAGCGTCGGGAAGCTGTGCCCAGGCCTGGGCGGTGGCCGGGTTTAGGCTGTCGAAGGTCTTGCCGCTCTGGGCATCGCGCCATTGGCCGTCGATGCACATCTGGAAACGAACGAGGGTCATGCAACAATCCCCTTGGCGGATTCGGTGAGGGTGCGGGCTTGCGCGAGGAAGTCCAGCAGCATCTTGTTGACTTCACGGGGTGCTTCTACCGGCATCATATGCCGTTGCTCGGCGAGGACCACACTGTGCGCACCCGGGATGCTGGCGGCGAGCTGGCGGGTCATGGCCGGGGTGGAGCCCGAGTCGAGTTCGCCCGTGGCGATCAGCGTCGGCACCTGGATGCTGCCCAGGTCGCCGGCGCGGTACATGTCCTGGGTGGCAAACAGCGAATACGTGGTGTGGTAGCCCTGCGGGTCGTTGCTCGCCAGTACCTGGCGAATGGCGGCGACCTGCGCCGGGTTGGCAGCCTTGTACTCACGGCTGAACCAGCGGTCGAGGGCAGCATCGACGTTGGCGTCGGGGCCCAGCTCTGCCGCCTGGGCAGCGCGGGCGATCACGCCGGCACTCTGTTCGGGGGTGCGGTTGAACACGCTGTTGAGCACGACCAGTGCAGTCAGGCGCTGCGGGTAGTTAAGGGCAAAGGCACGAGCAACCAGCCCGCCCATGGAGAAGCCGATCACGGTCGCTTGTTGAATTTGCAGGTGCTCGAGCAGTTCGGCGAGCTGGTCGGCGTAGCCTTCCAGCGGCGTGTCGGCAGCCGGCACGCGGCTTTGACCATGGCCGAGCATGTCGTAGGCGATGACGCGGTAGTCGTTGGCCAGGCCAACGATCTGACCGCCCCACATTTCCTTGTTCAGGCCCACGCCGTGGATCAGTACCACGGGTTGGCCCTGGCCTACGGACAGGTAGCTGGTGCCGGCAGGTGTACGTTCAGCGACAGGCTGAATCATGGAGGGCGCTCCTTGAAGGTCGGGCACGGCGGGAAAGCACGCCACGCCCCGGCCCGTCTTGGTTGTTGTTATTGAGCGTTGGCTTTTTCGGCAGCCAGTTCTTCCAGGTCGATGTAGCGGTTGCCGATGCGCGGGTGCAGGCGGCCACCGTCGGCAGCGCCCAGCACCACGACGATTTCATCGGCGCGCGGGGCGTCTTCGATCTGCATTTCCAGGGTGATGTAGTGCGAACGCAGGCCTTCGTCGTCCTTCTGCATCATCGGGATCTGGATCGAGGTACCAGGGCCGCCGCGCTTGTTGGTGAAGCTCAGGTAGCTCTTGGCCTGGACCGCTTCGCGGTAGTGGTTGCCGAAGCGCAGGGTGTGGATCACCGCCGACGCATGCTCGATCTCGCCGTCGGCGCCGACCACGGCAGCTTTGCCGTAGGCTTCGATCTTGTCGGCACCACCGATAGCGGCGGTCAGGCGCTCGACCATCAGGGCACCCAGCTCCGAGCAGTTGGCGCGGATTTCCGGCTTCAGATCTTCAACAAAACCGCGACCGGCCCATGGGTTCTTTATCACGACGGCCAGGCCGACCATGGTCACCGGTTTGTCGGTGGCCTTGCCGCCTTCGATGCGGGTCTCTTCGGAGTAGGTGACGATCTTGCGGATTTCGAAACTCATGGGTGGCTCCTGGTGAGGGTTATCAGCTCTTGTTGTCTGATGGTATACCATAATATTTGTTGTGCAAGAGGTGTCAGGAAATTTCTCTTGCCGGGGGACGAAAGGTGGCCTGATGCCTTGATTTCTCTGTTGTCTGTACTGGCCGCTTCGCGGGCTTGCCCGCTCCCGCAGGGACTGCACAGGTTTCAAAAAAAAGCCCGCTCACGCAGGCCGAAGGGGCCCACGGGAGCGGGCGCGTCCCGCAATGATTCAGGCAATGGGAATTCAGGCGAACGCCGGCACCACTTCCTTGATGAACAGCTCCAGCGACTTCTTCTTTTCGGCGTGGGGCAGGCTGTTGTCGCACCAGAAGCTGAACTCGTCGACGCCGAGCTCCTGGTAGTACTTGATGCGCGCGATAATTTCTTCCGGGGTGCCGATCATGGTGTTCTTGCGGATGTTCTCCAGCTGGAATGCCGGCACTTCGGCAAACTTCGATTCCGGGCTCGGCTCCAGGAAGCCGTTGACCGGTACGGTCTTGTTGCCGAACCAGGCATCGAACGTCCGGTAGAAGCGCGAAATGGCCTGGGCGCCGATTTTCCAGCCTTCAGGTTCCGCCGGGCTGTGCACGTGGGTATGGCGCAGCACCATCAGTTGTGGGCGCGGCACGTCCGGGTTGTTGTCCAGGGCGGCCTGGAACTTGTTCTTCAGGTCGAGCACTTCTTCATCACCCTTCATCAGCGGGGTGACCATGACATTGCAGCCGTTGGCCACGGCGAAGTTGTGCGAGTCCGGGTCGCGGGCAGCGATCCACATCGGCGGCGTTGCGTTGAACGGTTTCGGCACGCTGGTGGAGGTGGGGAACTTGTAGACTTCGCCGTCATGGGCGTAGTCGCCTTCCCACAGTTTGCGTACCACAGGCACCATCTCGCGCAGCGCCTTGCCGCCGTCGGTGGCTGGCATGCCGTTGGCCATGCGGTCGAACTCGAACTGGTAGGCGCCACGGGCCAGGCCCACTTCCATGCGGCCGTTGCTGATCACGTCGAGCAGGGCGCATTCGCCGGCGACGCGGATCGGGTTCCAGAACGGCGCAATGATAGTGCCGGCACCCAGGCGAATTTTTTCTGTGCGCGCGGCCAGGTAGGCCAGCAGCGGCATCGGGCTTGGCGAAATGGTGTACTCCATGGCGTGGTGTTCGCCAATCCACACGGTGCTGAAACCGCCGTCTTCGGCCATCAGGGTCAGTTCGGTCAGGTCTTCGAACAACTGGCGGTGGCTGACCTGTTCATCCCAACGTTCCATGTGTACGAACAACGAAAATTTCATGGGGCTTTCCTCAACGCTTGAAAGGGGCTGGCGCCTGGCAGGGTGGGCGCCAGTGGTCACGATTCAGAATAGGCTTCAGGCAAAGGCGGGCAGGCTGGCCATCTTGCCGCGGCAGTACACCATCGGCCGTGGCGCTTCTTCGGGCACGATCAGGTTATGCACCTTGCCGACCATGATGGCGTGGTCGCCACCTTCATATTCACGCCACAGTTCGCATTCGATGACGGCGGTGGCACCGGCCAGGATCGGGTTGCCCAATTGGCTCATGGACCACTCGATACCGCTGGCCTTGTCCTTGCCCTTCTTGGCAAACGCATAGGCTTCGGCTTGCTGTTCACCGGACAGCAGGTGAATGGCAAAGCGCTTCTGCTTGATCAGCACCGGGTAGGAGTCGGAGGTGTAGTTGGGGCAGAACAGCACCAGCGGCGGGTCCATCGACAGGGAGGAGAAGGCGCTGGCGGTCAGGCCGACAACCGAGCCGTCGTCGTCCAGGGTGGTGATGACGGTAACGCCGGACGGGAAGGAGCCCAGGACGTTCTTGTAGACGGTTGCGTCGATCATCGGGAGTACCTCTAAAAGGCTGCGGTGGTCCGCGGTTTTTATCGTTGATGTGTCTGATGGTATACCGTAATACCTATTTTGCAAGCGGAATTTTCAAGCATGGGTATTGCGCGATGAACGGCGCTAAGCCACGTAGGCCGTGGCTTAGCGCGGTGAGGCGGTTTGTAGAAGGGGTTTCCAAAGCAGATCAGTGGACGCTTTTTCGTGCGGATCAGTGTTGTCAAAAGTTTGGAATACCATAATATGGTCCGCAGCTGAGAGGCCGCCTAGACGCGGTTTCCTTACAAAGATAAAAACGACCTTTCGAGCTGAATCCTATGTCCCAACCGTCATCGCAACACCAGTTTGTCGAGAATCACACGGTCGATTACGTTCCGCCTGCCGAGCGCCACGGGAAGGCGCGCGACCTGTTCACCCTCTGGTTCAGTACCAACATTGCGCCATTGCCTATCGTTACCGGCGCCATGGTGGTCCAGGTGTTCCACCTGAACCTGTTGTGGGGGCTGATCGCGATTGTGCTGGGCCATCTGGTCGGGGGTGTGGTCATCGCCCTGGCCTCTGCGCAGGGACCGCAGCTGGGCATTCCACAGATGGTGCAAAGCCGTGGCCAGTTCGGCCGCTACGGCGCCTTGCTGATCGTGTTCTTCACCGCACTGATCTATGTCGGCTTCTTTATTTCCAACATCGTCCTGGCGGGCAAGACCATTCACGGCATTGCCCCGAGCATGCCAATGCCGGGCGCGATCGTGATCGGTGCCCTGAGCGCCACGGCCATTGGCGTGATCGGCTACCGCTTCATCCATGTCCTGAACCGCATCGGTACATGGGTGATGGGCTCTGCGCTGCTGGCGGGGTTCATCATGATGTTCGCCCAGGAGCTGCCGGCAGACTTCTTCAGCCGTGGTGCATTCAATCTGTCGGGCTTTATCGCCACCGTGTCGCTGGGCACCATCTGGCAGATCAGCTTCTCGCCTTACACGTCCGACTATTCGCGTTACCTGCCGCGTGAAGTGGGCATTGCCAGGCCGTTCTGGGCCACGTACTTCGGCGCGACCCTGGGCACCATCCTGTGCTTCAGCTTTGGTGCCGTGGCGGTGCTGTGCGTGCCGGAAGGTACCGACGCCATGGACGCGGTCAAGCAGGCCACCGGCTGGCTGGGCCCGATCCTGATGGTGCTGTTCCTGCTCAACATCATCAGCCACAACGCCCTCAACCTGTATGGCGCGGTGCTGTCGATCGTCACCGCGATCCAGACCTTCATCGCCGAATGGACGCCGAGCATCAAGGTGCGGGTGATGCTGGCCACGGTGATTCTGGTGGGCTGCGGGATGGTTGCACTGAACGCCTCGGCGGACTTCATCGGCCACTTCATCGGCCTGATCCTGGCGCTGCTGCTGGTACTGGTGCCGTGGGCTTCGATCAACCTGATCGACTTCTACCTGATCAAGAAAGGCCAGTACGACATCGCTTCGATCTTCAGTGCTGACGGCGGCATCTATGGCCGCTTCAACCACCACGCGATCATTGCTTATGCTTGCGGCATCGTGGTGCAGCTGCCGTTTGCCAATACGGCGCTGTATGTGGGGCCGTATTCGAACATTGTCGAAGGGGCGGACTTGTCCTGGCTGTTCGGTCTGCTGGTGACGGTGCCCTTGTATTACTGCCTGGCGACCCGCGGCAAGGCTGCCGAGCAGGCGGGGCGGGTTGTGAGTGTCAACGACTGACAGATTGACGGTGCTGTAACAGGGGCCGCAGGGCGGCCCCGGCTGTATCCGATCAAACCTTGAACTGTGCCACCATGCCATTCAGGTCCACTGCCAACCGCGACAGGTCCTGCGCCGCCGCACTGGTCTGGTTGGCCCCGGCCGACGTCTGCATCGCCAAGTCGCGAATGTTGACCAAATTGCGGTCCACCTCGCGCGCCACCTGCGCCTGTTCCTCCGAAGCGCTGGCAATCACCAGGTTGCGCTGGTTGATCGAGGCAATCGCCTCGGCAATCACTTCCAATGCCTGACCGGCGCCCTGTGCCACTTCCAGCGTGCCCGTCGCACGTCCCTGGCTGCTGTGCATCGCGGTCACGGCCCGCTCGGTACCGTTCTGGATACCGGCGATCATCTGCTCGATCTCTGCGGTCGACTGCTGGGTGCGGTGGGCGAGGGCGCGGACTTCGTCGGCGACCACGGCAAAGCCACGGCCCGCCTCGCCGGCGCGCGCGGCCTCGATGGCGGCGTTCAGTGCCAGCAGGTTGGTCTGCCCGGCAATTGCGCCGATCACATCCAGCACGCGGCTGATCTCATTGGCATTGCTGGCCAGCTGTTCGATTTCGGCCGAGGTACCTGTCACGTCGGCCACCAGGTGCTGGATGGAGGCCAGTGCCTGGTTGACCCGGTCACGGCCATCGCGGGTGGTCTGGTCGGCGCCTTTCGAGGCATCGGCGGTGCTGACCGCATTGTTGGCCACTTCCTCGACCGCGGCGGTCATCTGGTTGACGGCCGTGGCGGCCTGGTCGATTTCGGCACTCTGCTGGTGCAGCCCGCGGCTGGTGTCTTCGGTGACCGTGTGCAGTTCTTCCGAGGCCGAAGCCAGCTGGTCGGACGACGCAGCGATCTTGCGCAAGGTGTCACGCAGGCTTTCCTGCATGCGGCCCAGGGCGCGCAACAGCATGGCGGGCTCGTCGCGGCCGGTAACGCTGATTTCGCGTGTGAGGTCGCCGGTGGCTACGCGTTCGGCGACAGCCACGGCATCGGCCAGCGGCACCACGATGCTGCGGGTGAGCACGGTGGCAATGGCGGCCAGGGCAACCATGATCACCAGCAATGAGACGATGATGGCAGTGAACGCTTCGTCGGCCACATCGCTGCTGCGCTGCGAGGCCTCTTCGGCACCTTTGCTGTTATAGGCGATCAGCGCGGTCAGGGCCTTCATCATGGTGTCGGCGCGCTGCGTGAGCGGGCCGCTTATCTGCTGCTTGGCCTCGTCCATGCGGCCTGCGGCAATGTCCTGCAGCACGCTCACCTGCAGGTCCAGGTACTGTCGGTGCGCCTCATCGAAGGTGTTGAACAGGGCGCGGTCGTCGGCGGCGATGATGGTGTCGGCGTAGTCTTTCAACCCGTCCTTGAGCTCGGCATTGATGCCATCGAGCATCTGCAGGTTGCGAGAACGTTCGGCGGGGTTGTCGTCCAGCGCGGCGCGCAGGGTAACGGCGCGGGCGCGCCCCAGGTTGCTGCTGATGTCACCCAGTGCTACCACGGCTGGCATCCAGGTGACCCGGATTTCGTCGGTGGCCTTGTCCATCTGGCGGGTTTCGTAGAGTGCGATAAGGCCCATGACCAGGACCAGGATGCCCAACAGGGCGAATACGCCGGCAGCGCGAATGCCGATCTTCAAATTCCTTAACTGCATGGAATGCTCCTTGACGGTGGCGTGCAGGCGTCAGGAGCTGGCTGCAAAGCCAGGACACCGAGGTGGCGCCAGGCTCTTGATGCACTGCGGGTTAGTAGATTTTTCTCACCCTCTTGCATGGTTTTTCTTTGAATGATGCCATATGGCCATCATTATTGAACAGTCATTCAATGTAACGAAATAATTGACAAAACCGCCATTTTTGACGGTTTTGTCAGGTTTTTCACATCAAGCGATCGGAATCATCGGGTCGGCAGCAGCCAGCGCCAAGCTCCGGTCGGCTGCCGGCGGGTAGATCCACACCGAGTTGATCTGACGCTTCAGTTCCTTGCCTTCCTGGCCCTGCAGTTTCAATCTTCGCTCCCAACCTTCGCTGTACGCCGCGCCCCACTCACCCAGGTCGAGGCAGGTGACGTACTTGGGCTGGCGGTACACCACAGGTGCCACCCCAAGCAGGTCGGCCATGGCGTTGTTGCCACTGTGGCGACCCATCGGGATGGCGTGCTGGCATGTCATCAGGGCGTGGTTGCCAACGTCGTCGACAGCAGCCCAGGCGGTATCGCCGGTCGCATAGATGTGGTCCTGGCCAATTACCTTGAGGTGCCCGTCGACCTTGAGCCGGCCGAAGTTGTCCCGCTCGCCGGCAACCTGCGCGGTCAACGGGCTGGCCTTGACGCCGACGGTCCAGATCACGGTATTGCTCGCGATGTAATCGCCGTTGTCCAGGGTTACGCCACCGGCATCGACAGCCACCACCGAGGTGCCAGTCAACCACTGCACGCCAGCAACCTGCGAGGCGGCAACAATCGACGGCTTGATGCCTGCACCCAATGCCGCGCCGATGCTGGCGCCACGGTCTACCAGCAGCACCTGCACATCGGCGTCTGCGAGGATGGCGCGCAGCCGGGCGGGCATTTCGGTGGCCGTTTCGATGCCGGTGAAACCACCGCCGCATACCACCACGGTATTACGGGCAGGTGAAGCGGGCAGGGCGGCCAGGCCCGTCAGATGCTGCTCGAGGCGCATGGCCGACTCCATCTTGTCGACGTCGAAGGTGTGCTCGGCCAGGCCCGGGACTGCCGGGCGTGCTACCTGACTGCCAGCGGCGAGGATGAGGCGATCGTAGCTGATCTGCTGGCGCTGGCCTTGGCTGTCGATGTAGCTCACGGTGCGCGCATCGGCGTCGATGGCTTCGGCGTTACCGGTGATGAAATGCACGCCCACCGCACTGAACAGCTCGCCTACGGGGGCCTTCAACGTGTGTGCGTTGGCCTCGTAGAAGCGCGGGCGAATGTGCAGTTCCGCTTGCGGCGCGAGCACGCTGATGCTCAGGTCGTCGCGCTGGGCCTGGTCGAGTAGCCGGGCGGCGCTCAGGGCGCTCCACACACCGGCAAAGCCGGCACCGATGATCAGGATGTTGGATTTCATGCAGGTGCTCCGCAAAGGTCGGGGATGAAAAGGTGGCTTCGATCACACGATAGGTGCTGCTCGAATAACTACGACTCTATTGGTCGTAGTTTGTCTCTGCAAGTTTTTTTCATCATTGCGATGAGGCGAGCCCCAGGACGAGCGTACGCAAAGGCCGTATTTCGAGCTGCCGTGACTGCCGCGGCCAGGGCCGCAAACCTTGCTATCCCCACCCCCATCCGTTATAGATAAAAAAGAAACCATAAAGAAAAGAGGCCATTTCAGCCCCCCATGCACGAGATCACACGTATCTTCCGCCCCTCAGGCCCCCATTTTGCGCCCTGCGCAGATGGATACGGGCCCGCCCCCATGACCCTCTCTCCGCTTTCGAGCCTGTACCACGTGTTGTCGATCCCACCGGTCAAGCTCCTGCTGACCCAGATGCGCAAACGCCCCGTCCCTCCACCTGCACCGTAGCGCCTGAATTCTCTATCACCCCCGGTCTTTTGCCGTTCGGGGTTGGGGAGCCTTTGCATTTTTTCAGCGTTCAACTGTTCAGGAATCACTATGACTCTTCGTGTCGCTATCATCGGTGCCGGCCCGTCCGGCCTTGCGCAACTGCGTGCCTTCCAATCCGCCCACTCCCAGGGCGCACCCATGCCCGAAATCGTATGCTTCGAAAAGCAGGCCGACTGGGGCGGTATGTGGAACTACACCTGGCGCACCGGCCTCGACCAGCATGGCGAGCCGGTGCACGGCAGCATGTACCGCTACCTGTGGTCCAACGGCCCCAAGGAATGCCTGGAGTTCGCCGACTACAGCTTCGATGAGCACTTTGGCCGGCCGATTTCCTCGTACCCCCCGCGCGAGGTGCTGTGGGACTACATCCAGGGCCGCGTGAAGAAGGCCGGGGTGCGCGACTACATTCGCTTCAATACTGCGGTCAAGAACGTCACCTTTGATGAAAACACCCGCGAGTTCACCGTCAGTGCCCACGACTACAGCGCGGGGCTTGGCATCGAGCAGGTGTTCGATTACGTGGTAGTGGCCAGTGGGCACTTCTCTACCCCGCACGTGCCGGAGTTTGAAGGGTTCGAGCGTTTCACCGGCCGTATCCTGCATGCCCACGACTTCCGCGAAGCGATGGAATTCAACGGCCAGGACCTGCTTATCGTTGGCAGCAGCTACTCGGCCGAAGACATTGGCTCGCAGTGCTACAAGTACGGCGCGCGCTCGATCACCACGGCTTACCGTACCCAACCGATGGGCTACAAATGGCCCAAGGGCTGGGAAGAGCGCCCGCAACTGGTGCGCGTCGAAAACGACCTGGCGTTTTTCGCCGATGGCTCGAACAAGCGCGTGGATGCGATCATCCTGTGCACGGGCTACCAGCATCACTTCCCGTTCCTGCCCGATGAACTCACCCTCAAGACCAACAACCGCCTATGGCCTGCGGGCCTGTACCAAGGCGTGGTGTGGGAGCAGAACCCGCAGTTGCTCTACCTGGGCATGCAGGACCTCTGGTACAGCTTCAACCTGTTTGATGCACAGGCCTGGTTTGCTCGCGACTACATGCTGGGGCGCATCAAGCTGCCGACCAAGGCTGGCATGCAGGCCGACAGCGCGCGCTGGCGCGAGGATGAGGAGCAACTGGCAACCACTGCTTCGATGTATGAATTCCAGGGCCGGTACATCAAGCACCTGATCGATCAGACGGATTACCCGCGCTTCGACATCGATGCGGTGAACCGCATCTTCCTGCAATGGAAGACCGACAAGAAGCACGACATCATGGGCTACCGTGACAAATCCTACCGCTCGGTGATCACCGGCACCCAAGCGGTACCACACCATACCCGCTGGATGCAGGCGATGGACGACTCGCTGCAGGAGTACCTGCGCGAAACGGATGGCAAGCAAGGCGAGGTGAAGGTGCTGCGCGGGTAGCTGCCGGACCGGCCAGCACGATCAGGATGCGTGCAAGCGGGGGGAAGTGTTTTGCCGTACCGACGCTCCCCGCGTATCATTTGCGACAGGGTTGGTCGGAGATTGATATGTCGCTTTATAGTGCTGGCGTCGAATACGGCATCCATTGCCTGCTGTTTCTGGTAGGCGAGGGCGGTGAGAGCCGTGATTCCAGCGTGCGCGACCTGGCCGAGTTGCAGGGCGTGCCGCAGGAATACCTGGCCAAGGTTTTCACCAAGCTGGCACGTGCCGGGTTGGTGGCCGCCACCGAAGGCGTGCGCGGTGGTTTTCGCCTGGCGCGACCGGCGGATGAAATCAACGTGCTGGATATCGTCAACGCCATCGACGGGCCGAAGAAGATTTTCGATTGCCGCGAGATTCGCGAACGCTGCACGCTGTTCGAGGGCTCGCCGCCCGCTTGGGCGACGGAGGGCACCTGTGCGATTCATGCCGTGATGCTGGGGGCGCAGAAGCGCATGGAGGAGGCGTTGGCGCAGCAGACCATCCTCGATCTGGCGCGGCGTTTCGGGCGCAAGGCCCCGGCTGAGTTCGGTCAACAGGTGAACAGCTGGATGGGGGAGCGGCGCGAGGGTAAAGGTGGCGGGGATATACCGGTCAGCCAGGTCTGAATGTGTTACCTGCACCGGCCTTTTCGCGGGTGAACCCGCTCCCACAGGTACTTCACAGGTCTTCAAAGCTGTGGTGTCCCTGTGGGAGCGGGTTTACCCGCGAAGAGGCCGGTACAGGAGCAACGCTTTCAGCGCCCTTCATGCTGGCGCCGATACGCCCCCGGCTGCACCCCCATCGCCTTGGCAAATGCCCGGGTAAACGCTGCCACCGACTGATACCCCACCTGCGCACCCACCTGCTCCACGGTATTCCCCGCCCGCAGCAACTGGCTGGCATGGCGCATGCGCAGCGCCAGCAGCACTTGCCCCGGCGATTGCCCGGCCAGTTCATTAAAACGCTTGAAAAACGCCGACCGCGACAAGCCGGTGCAGGCGGCCATGCTTTCCAGTGTCCAGGCTTGCCCAGGTTGCTCGATCAACTGTTCCAGCAACCCGGCAAATGCCGGCTGGCGGGCGAGGGCGATCAGCCCGCCCAGTGACTGCCCGGCATTGACCTGCTGGCGCAACACGTACAGGAACAACAGGTGCGTCAGCCGCTCCAGCAACGTCTGTGACGGCCCAGCGGCACGCCGGCATTCTTCCAGAATCAGCTCGAACAGCGCCCGCGCCGCACTCCCCGTGGGGTCTTCGGCGCGCAGCAGGATCCAGTCAGCCAAGCCCTCGACAATCAGCGAGGACAGGCCGGACTGGAAATGGAAGAAGCCGCACACCAGCCCGACGCCATCGCTGGCCTTGCTGTCCAGTGTCTGCATGGCCTGGCGCGGTTGGGCACAGGCGTCGACCGGGTCCTGATCGCTGGACAATCGGTAGGCAAGGTCGCGCAACAGGAACACGGCATCTCCCTTTTCCAGGCGCACCGCTTGCCGCTGGCCGTCGATGTGCAGCCAGCAATGGCCCTGCACCACCAGGTGGAAACTGGCGCGGCCCATGCCCTGGGTGCTGGCGTGCCAGCCACCGCAGTAGCGGCCGACATGAAACAGGCTGGCATCAAGCTCCAGGCCCTCTAATAACCAATCGACAAGGTGGCTCGACGAAATCATCTAATACAAAGACTCAGGAACAAGGAAAGGCGACTGATGAATATGGAGGGTAATTCTTATAACCAACAGACTGTAGTGACACCCATCAAAGGAGACCACTCCATGTCCTCGCGCATTACTTTACACACGCTGCAGAGTGCTCCGGAAGCGGCCCGGCCGTTTCTGGAGAATGCCCAGAAGAATTCCGGCTTCATCCCCAACCTGCTGGGCGTGCTGGCCAACGCCCCGGCGGCGCTGGAAACCTACGTGACCGTTTCGGCACTCAATGGCAAGTCCGAGCTGAGCCTGGCCGAGCGTGAAGTGGTACAGCTGATTGCCGCCACCCGACACGGCTGCGACTTCTGTGTCGCCGGCCACACCGCCGTGGCGCTGAACAAGGCCAAGCTGCCGCAGGAAGTAGTCGATGCCCTGCGTGCTCGCGGCGAACTGCCCGATGCCCGTTACGAAACCCTGGCCGCCTTCGCCCGTGAAGTGATCGACACTCGCGGTAACGTCTGCGAAGCCACCTACCTGGCGTTCCGTGAAGCTGGCTTCAGCGAAGGCAACGCGCTGGAAGTGATTCTCGGGGTAAGTCTCGCAACCCTCTGCAACTTTGCTAATGTTTTCGCCCAGACGCCGCTCAACGAAGAGCTTGGCAAGTACCGCTGGCAGCCTTCTGCATAGCCCACGTGTGAGAGCGGCCCTGACGCGGTCGTTGTAGGGGCGGCCTTGTGCCGCGAATGGGCCGCAAAGCGGCCCCGGCGTTCCAAAAGGAGCAAGACCATGCAAGATTGTGCATTTCGACACTGGCTGGATGCCAATGCCGAGGCCATCGACCGGGGCCTGTGCGAACCGCAGCAGGTGCTGGCGCAGATCGCCGAATCACAGCTGTTGCGCATTGGTGTCGCCCCGGCCCTGGGCGGCACGGGCGGGCAGGTGACCGATGCGGTCGAGGCGATTGCCGCCATCGCCAGTCGCTCGTTGGCCGCAGCCTTCGTCTGCTGGGGCCAGCGTGCCTTTATCGAATATTTGTTGCACAGCCCCAACCAGCCCCTGCGCGAGCGCCTGCTGCCGCGCCTGCTGACCGGCGAACTTGCCGGCGCCACCGGGCTGTCCAACGCCATGAAGTTTTTGTCCGGTATCGAAGCGTTGCAGGTACGCGGTCGCCCTGCAGGCGATGGCTGGCACCTGGAAGGGCGCCTGCACTGGGTGACCAACCTGCGCAAGAGCGGTTTTGTAGTGGCGGCGGCCATTGAAGACGAAGCCGGTGGTACGCCGTTTGTACTGGCCATTCCTTCCGAGGCCCACGGCCTGGAGCGCTCCGACGACCTGCAACTGATGGGCCTGCAGTCGAGCAATACGGCGGCGCTGGCCTTTCACCAGGTGCCGCTGGCGCGTGACTGGCTGCTGCACGAAAATGCCCGCGAATTCCTGCCACGGGTACGCCCGGCATTCCTGGCGCTGCAATGCGGCATGGCCATCGGCCTGGCGCGACGAGCGCTGGACGAGGTTCAGGCGCACCTGCACGGCCGCACCTCTTTCCTCGACGAAGCCCGACAGGTGCTCAGCGAGCGGCTGGAAAACACCGTGAGCGAGCTGAAGCAGGGGCTGCTCGATGGCCGCTTCCAGCAACAGCCGGCCGCCCTGTTCAAGCTGCGCATCATCCTGGCAGAAAGTGCCGCCGACGCGGTGCAGCTGGAGCTGCAGGCCAGTGGTGGCAAGGCCTACCTCAGCGAGTATGGCGAAGGCTTCGCCCGCCGCTGGCGCGAGTCGGCGTTCGTGCCGATCGTGACGCCGAGCCTGGTGCAACTGCGCGCCGAACTGCAACGCCAGGCGGGCGCGGCATGAGTGAAGTGTTGCTCGAAGCTCGCGACATCAGCTTGGGCTACCCGCGCGAGGGTGGCTGGCAGCAGGTGCTGGCGCAGTTCGACCTGCAGTTGGCGCCAGGCGAAGTGGTGAGCATTCTTGGCCCCAGTGGCGTCGGCAAGTCCAGCCTGCTGCGGGTGCTGGCCGGCCTGCAACAGCCCCGCGGCGGCAGTGTCGCCTTGCACGGCCAGGCGCTCCAGGGCCCGCACCCCCGTCTGGCGGTGGCTTTCCAGGACCCGAGCCTGCTGCCCTGGCTGAACCTGGAAAAGAACGTCGCCTTCGGCCTCGACTTTGCCCGCCAGCCCAAGCTGGCCGCTGACGAGCGGCGCGCCCGCATCGACCATGCGATTGCCGCCGTGGGCCTGGCCCACGCCCGTGGCCAGTACCCGGCGCAGTTGTCCGGTGGCATGGCTCAGCGCACCGCACTGGCCCGCTGCCTGGCCCGCCAGCCCGAGGTGCTGCTGCTGGACGAGCCGTTCGGCGCGCTGGATGAAGTGACCCGCGCCGACATGCAGCAACTGCTGCTGCAACTGATCGCCACCCACAACACGGCGGCGGTACTGATCACCCACGATATTGACGAAGCCCTGCTGCTGTCCGACCGGGTCCTGCTACTGGGCAACCACCCAGCGCACATCCTCGGCCAGTGGCACATCGACCTGCCGCAACCGCGCACGCAACGGGTCGAAGAACTGGGCGCCCTGCGCATCGAAATCCTCAAAACCCTTCGGCGGGCAAGCCGCACAGTCGAACCTATCTCAACCCCGTTGCCCTCGGAGGCTGTCCATGTGCATGGATGACTGCTGTTCCTCTTCATCGCGTCGTGATTTTCTCAAGCTCGGTGCCATGCTCACGGCCGCTGGCGCGCTGCCGTTGCTCTCGAGCCTGCAAGCCCGTGCCGCTTCCGAGCCGGACGCGCCAGTGCGTATCGGCTACCTGCCAATCACAGACGCCACGCCATTGCTGGTGGCGCATAACAACGGCCTGTTCGAGGCCGAAGGCATCAAGGCCGAGCGCCCGGTGTTGCTGCGCAGCTGGGCGCAGGTGATCGAGGCGTTCATCTCCGGGCAGGTCAACGTGATCCACCTGCTGTCGCCGATGACCGTGTGGGCGCGTTATGGCAGCAAAGTGCCGGCCAAGGTGGTGGCCTGGAACCATGTGGGCGGCTCGGGCCTGACCGTGGCGCCCGATATAAGCGACATGAAACAGCTCGGGGGCAAAACCGTGGCCATCCCGTTCTGGTATTCGATCCATAACGTGGTGTTGCAGCAGATGCTCAACGACAATGGCCTGACGCCTGTGTCGAAGCCTGCCAATGCGCAGTTGGCCGCCAACGAAGTCAACCTGCTGGTGCTGCCACCATCCGACATGCCGCCAGCCTTGGCCAGCAAGCGCATTGCCGGCTACATCGTCGCCGAGCCGTTCAACGCCCTGGCCGAGAACCTCAAGGTTGGCCGCGTGCAGCGCTTTACCGGCGATGTGTGGCGCAACCACGCGTGCTGCGTGGTGTTCATGCATGAGCATGACTTGAACAATCGCCCCGAATGGTCGCAGAAGGTGGTCAACGCCATCGTCAAGGCCCAGCACTGGACCCGCGACCACCGCGCCGAAGCAGCCGCGTTGCTGTCCAAGGCCGGCCCCAACAAATACACCCCGCACGAGCCCGCGGTGCTGGCCAAGGTACTGGCCCCGGCCGCGGAGGACCGTGCCGGCTACATTGCCAGTGGTGCCATTCGCCATCAGCAGTGGGACGAAAAGCGCATCGACTTCCAGCCATACCCGTTCCCCAGTTACACCGAAGAGCTGGTCAAACGCCTGAAAACCACCCTGATCGAAGGTGATAACGCGTTCCTTGCCGGGCTTGATCCGGCGCAGACCGCCCGCGACCTGGTCGAAGATCGCTTCGTGCGCAATGCCATCGCGGCGGTCGGGGGGCCGTCGGTGTTTGGCATCGCTGACAAGTTCGAGCGTAGCGAGGAGTTCGCGGTCTGATGCGCACGCATGTCGTACATGCCGGCCTTGGGCTGGCCGGGTTGTTGGGTTTGTTGCTGTTGTGGTGGGCTGGCGTTGCCGTGTTCGGCGAGGCCGACGGCCTGTCGGCGCGCTTTTCACCGGCGGCAACCTTGGCCAGCCTGGCCGAGCTGTTGGGGCAGGGCGAGGTTTACGGGCACATCTGGGTCAGCCTCAAGCGCATCCTGGTCGGGTTGCTGCTGGCGCTGCTGATCGGCGTGCCGCTGGGCTTGCTGGTGGGCAGCTACCGGCACCTGGAGGCGGCAACCACCCCGGCGTTCCAGTTTCTGCGCATGATCTCGCCCTTGTCGTGGATGCCGGTGGTGGTGATGTTGATGGGCGTGGGTGACCAGCCGATCTACTTCCTGCTGGCGTTTGCCGCGTTATGGCCGATCTTGCTGAACACCGCGGCGGGCGTCAGGCAGCTGGACCCACGCTGGCTGCAACTGAGCCGCAGCTTGAGCGCCACGCGCTGGGAAACCTTGTGCAAGGTGATCGTGCCGGGGGTGATCGGTCATGTGTTGACCGGCGTGCGCCTGGCCATCGGCATTTTGTGGATCGTGCTGGTGCCGTGCGAAATGCTCGGGGTGAGTGCGGGGTTGGGGTATTTCATCCTCGATACCCGCGACCGGCTGGCGTATTCCGAACTGATGGCGATGGTGCTGCTGATTGGCGTGCTGGGGTTCGTGCTCGATGCCCTGGCGCGTGCGCTGCATCGGCGATGGGTGCATGGCTGAAAGGCCAATGCGGCTGCTTCGCGGGCTCGCCCGCTCCCACAGGTACATCACCGGCCTTGGGCCTGACGGTAGTCCTGTGGGAGCGGGCAAGCCCGCGAACAGGCCATCGGATCAATGCACGGTCTTGCGCTGCCGTACACACTCCAGCGCTTGGGCGGCCAGCTCATCCAGCCGTTCATCGCGCATCTGCTCTGCTTCGATCATCGCATCCTCACCCTGCTGGTTAAGCAGGTAGGTGTGAATCTGCATCACTTCAGCGGTTTGATAAATCGGCGCAATGTCCAGGCGCCCGATCAACGCACCACTGGCATGGCCGGTACTGCTCATCAGCACCTGCGGCCCATTGGCGGCCACCACCTGCATGCCCATCGCCTCGAACCACGGCACCTGGCTGGCAAAGGCGTTCAGCTCCACGCAGGCATGCCGAGCCTGCAGGTCGCCCAGCAAGGCGCGGGCGATGCCCTGGCGGCGATGGCTGGCGCGCACGGCAAGAAATGCCAGTGAACACGCCTGCTCATCGTCGTCGGCCGGCAGCGACAGGGCAAAGCCCAGCAACTGGTCCGGCGCCTCTGCATCCAGTGCAAGGGTCAGCGCCACGGCAAGGCCGCGGGTGCCATCCAGTGCTTGCAGGTACTGGTGCACCTCCATGCCGACGCCGTACTGGTACAGCGGGTACAGCGGGTTTTCGGCGGTAATGGCGACACTGCTCAGTTCGCCGACATGGTGGATCACCAGCTCGCGGATCTGGTTCTGGAAAGATTCGGGCGGCACGCTGTCGAGGCGGCTCAGGATGAACATCGGGGGGCGGGCTCCGGCGGGTGGGAATACAGCCCGGGCCAGGTTGGCGCGGGCTGTACAGTTTAACCGGTTTTGCCGTATCAGCCTTGTTGCTGTAGTGCACCAAGCATCAGGTCGAGGTTTTGCACCGCTGCGCCGGAGGCACCTTTACCCAGATTATCGAACACTGCGGTCAGCAAGACCTGGCCATGCTCGGGGTTGGCATACAGCGCCAGGCGCAGGTCGTTGCTGTCGTTCAATGCCTCGGGGTCAAGGTTTGCAGCTGCGCCTTGCTGATGCAGCGGCATCACCTGCACATGGCGTGCGCCCTGGTAATGCCGCTCCAGGCAGGCCTGTAGCTGTTCGGCGCTGACCTGGCCCGGTAAGAGTCGCAATTGCAGTGGGATACTCAGCACGATGCCCTGGCGGTAAGCACCGTAGCCTGGCATGAACACCGGCCGTGCCAACAGCCCGGCATGTTGCTGGATTTCGGGTACGTGCTTGTGCGCCAGCTCCAGCCCATAAAGTTGCAAGACCGGTGCATTACCGGCACCGGGTTGTTCGTGGCGCTCGACCGCCGCGCGGCCACCGCCGGAGTAGCCGGAAATGGCATGGATGCCCAGCGGGTAGTCGGCTGGCAGTAGCCCGGCCTTGACCAGCGGGCGTAGCAGGGCGATGGCGCCAGTGGGGTAGCAGCCCGGGTTGCTGACGCGCTTGCTTTGGGCAATGCGTTCGGCCTGCTGGTCGTCCAGTTCTGGCAGGCCATAGACCCAGCCCGGGGTGGTACGGTGCGCCGAACTGGCGTCGATCACCCGCACCTGCGGGTTGTGGATCGCTGCCACGGCCTCACGAGCGGCGTCGTCGGGCAGGCACAGCAGGGCGATGTCGGCGCTGTTGATGGCCTCGCGGCGGCGCTGCGGGTCTTTGCGATCGGCCTCGGGCAGGGTAAGCAGGCGCAGGTCGCTGCGGCCTTGCAGGCGGGCGTGGATCTGCAGGCCGGTAGTGCCTTGGTCACCGTCGATGAAGACAACAGGGGTATGCATGGTCAGGGTCCGGTCGGGTTGGGATGGCCCATGCTCGCCTGTGGCTGGACTAAAGGAAATTTGAATATCATGATGCTGATGTTCATTTATTCTGAATGTAGGCCAATAAAGACCATGCGCGAAATCAGCCTTGACCGCCTCCGCACCCTGGTGGTCATAGCCGACCTGGGCTCTTTTGCCGAGGCCGCCCGCCAGCTCAACCTGGCACCGCCCACCATCAGCCTGCATGTGGCCGAACTGGAGGCACGTATCGGCGCCCCGTTGCTCAGCCGCACCCGCGGCCAGGTGCGCCCCACGGCCATTGGCGAAACGCTGCTGGCGCGTGCCCGGCGCCTGCTGGCCGACGCCGACCTGGCGCTGGACGAAGTACGCCGACAAGTCGAGGGGCTGACCGGCCGGGTACGCCTTGGCGCGTCTACCGGTGCTATCGCCCACTTGCTACCGCAGGCACTGGAGCACCTGCGTGCGGACCATCCGGGGATCGACGTGCAAGTGCAGGTGCTGACCTCCCAGGCATCGCTGGGGCGATTGCGCGAGGGGACGCTGGACATCGGCCTGGTGGCCCTGCCGCAGGTCGCCGGCAAAGGGCTGACAGTTAATCCCTGGCGGCGCGACCCGATCCTGGCCTACGTACCGGCCGACTGGCAGCCGCCGACGAAGGTCACACCGGCCTGGCTGGCGCAGCGGGCGTTGATCCTCAACGACAGCAGTACCCAGCTGTCACGGGTTACCGGGGAATGGTTCGCGGCAGCGGGGTTGTACCCCGAGCCGCGGATCGAGTTGAACTACAACGATGCGATCAAAAGCCTGGTCGGGGCCGGTTACGGCGCTACGTTGCTGCCGCAGGAAGGCGAGGCCGCCGAACTGGACCGGCGCATTGCGCGCCGGCCGCTGCGCCCAGGGTTGTGGCGGCAGTTGGGTATCGCCTGCCGGGAGGGCCAGGTGGAACGGGCCACGGGGTATGTGTTGCAGGCGTTGGAGCGCTTGCGACAGTAGGGCACAGGCATCGTACATGCCGCTGCGAGTGCGGGTTTTCATCGAATTCCTGTTCGCCAAGACAGGTTTACCGCTGGGCTGAAGCCCTGCGATTCAAGTTGCGGCCAACTATGCTGTTTGCTGCGTCGAGCAAGATACACCTCGACGAACCCTATGGTTTTCCAGGAGAACGCTCCATGAAATCCACGAAATGCATACCCTTGTTGGTGATTGCGTCCGTCCTCAGCTTTGCCGTACACGCAGACCCTGCGAGCAACTGTGAGGCCAAGATCAAGGAACTTGAAGATTTCCACAAGGCCAGCGGCCAGGCGATGCATGGCGGCATGGCCCATGACTTCAAAGTCCACCTGCAAAATGCCAAGGATGCTCAGAGCAAGGGTGATTTTACCCAGTGCCAGTCCTCGGCGGACCAAGCCAAGACCATCTATAACAAGGCGCGTAGCAAGTAAGCCCTTACTGGCTTCTTCGCGAGCATGTCGGATCGCCGCACCGCCGCTCCCACAGGTACTGTACAAGCCTTGAATCTGTTGCAAATCCTGTGGGAGCGGGTTTACCCGCGAAGAGGCCAGCGAAGGATGGTCAAGCTGTCAGAACCAGCGATCATTCTTCTTCCGCCCACGGGTCAACGCCGGCAAGATCAGCCCGGCCAGCAAGCCCGCACCGGCAATGCTGCCGCCATACACCATGTAGCGCATCATCACCTGCTTGTTCTCGTCACCCAGGCGCGCCTGGGTATCGCGCAGCTCCGACTGGCTCTGGTCGAACTGTTCATTCAGCGCCTTGTTGCGCGCTTCCAGTTCGTCGATGAGTTTTTTCCGTGAGTCGAGGGTTTCCTGCATGCCCTGTACCCGGCTCTTCCAGCTGTCGTCGATGGTCTTCAACTGCCCGGTCAGCTCCACGACCTGGGCGTCGAGTTGCGGCAGGCGCTCGTTCTGGCCCGGCACCGCTTGCAAGTCGTTGCTGAGTATCCATACCACATCGCCATTCTGCCCACGCACCTGGCTGTAATTGCCCTGGGTGCCGAGCAGGGTCAACTGTTGCCCCGACTTCAGGGTACCGACGATGCGGTGGCCGTCGGTGGGGCCGCTGCGCACATAGGTACTCAGGCTGTCGCTGACCCAGCGTGCGTCGCTGGCGGGCTCTTCGGCGTGCACCGGCGCAGCAAGGGCCACCAAGGCGGCAATCAGGCCGCCGCGCAGGGCAGGGAGGACGGAAGCGGTTGGGCGGGATTCGGGCATGTTGGGTCTTCGCTGAAACAGGACAAAAGTAGGCCCGATGACTGGGCCGATGAACCGGTCGCTGAGTTGACCGTCAGCCAAAGACCCTTTTTTTGTAGGCAGGTTCACTACCTGATATCGGAAATGTCTGCAGGATGTTGCGGAAACTCGCCCCAGAGCGCTTCGCCTGCGATGACGCAATTGTAATGCACGGATCACCTTGGCGTTATCTGCCGGCCGTCAATCTCGGCCAGCCGACACAACTATAAAGATGACGTACAAGGAGCATCGGATGACCTGCAGATCACCCCTGAAACTGGCTGCGTGCATGGCGCTCTCCGGCGTCGGCAACCTGGCGATGGCGGCGGACGAGGCCGCGCAAGGCTTTATCGAGGGCAGCACGCTCAGCGTGCTCAACCGCAACCTCTACTTCAACCGCGACAACCGCGATTCCGCAGCCCCCACGCACAACCCCGGCAAGCAACCCGATAACGGTTATTCCGAAGCCTGGGCCCACGCCGTCATTGCCCGGTTCGAGTCGGGTTTTACCCAGGGCACCGTGGGTGTTGGCCTGGATGCGTTCGCCATGCTCGGCCTCAAACTGGACACCGGCGGCGGCCGCAATGGCGGGCGCAGTTCGTTCGATGTGTTGCCGGTAGACCATGACGGCCAGGCCCGAGACGCGTACACCAAGGTGGGTGGCGCGGCCAAGGTGCGCCTGTACGACACGGTACTGAAGGTAGGCGATGTGTTCCCGGCCAACCCGGTGGTGGCCGCTGGCGACTCACGGCTGCTGCCGGAAAGCTTCCGTGGCGTGACCCTGGAAAACACCAGTATCAAGGACCTCACCTTGCAAGCCGGGCGCCTGCATGCCATGAGCCAGCCGGTGTCCAGTGATCTGCGGGAGAACTTCGTGACCTTCTATGGCGGCCCGGTCGATTCGCCGTGGATCGCCTATGGCGGCGGTGACTACACGCTCGACGAACATGTCAGCGTCAGCCTGTTCAGCAGCCGGCTCAAGGATGTGTGGAACCAGTACTACGCCGGCACCAGCCTCAGTTGGCCATTGAGCGATGAGCTGGCCCTGATCGGCGGCTTCAACTATTACAAAGCCGTGGATGAAGGGCAGCAGCGGCTGGGCGCCTTCGACAACGACATCTGGAGCGCCAGGCTGGGTGTGAGCTTCGGCGCCCACACCCTGGCGCTGACTCACCAGCGCAACAAGGGCGACGATGACTTCGACTACCTGCGCCAGTCCGACTCGATCTTCCTCGACAACTCCATCCAGTACAGCGATTTCAACTCGCCCAAAGAGCGTTCGTGGATGCTGCGTTATGACCTGAACATGGCCGCCTACGGTATTCCCGGGCTGTCGTTCATGACGCGCTACGGCAAAGGCACCGATGCCGACTATTCCAACGCCAACGCTGTGTACATGCGTCGCGATGCCGACGGCAACCCGCTGACCGACCAGAAGCGCTGGGAGCGTGACATCGAGGTCAAGTACGTGGTGCAGACCGGCGCGGCCAAGGACTTGTCGCTGCGCGTGCGCCAAGCCACCACCCGGGCCACGGCTTTCGAGTCGGACCTGGACGAAGTGCGGCTGATCGTGGAGTACCCATTGTCGATCCTGTGAATTCACCTGGGTAGCGCTGCAGCTCCTTTGGTTTGGGTGGGTGTTTTGGCGCTCCGTATGGGGCGCTTTTTTTATGTTCAAGGGTGCGGGCTAGACTCAAGGGTCCACACCCTTCATGGAGCACGGCCATGACTGCCAAGAACACCATCTGCCTCTGGTACGACAACGATGCCGAGGAGGCCGCCAACTTCTACGCCAGCATCTTCCCGGACAGCAAGGTGATTGCGCTGCACAAGGCGCCAGCTGACTACCCTTCGGGCAAGGAGGGCGATGTCATCACTGTCGAGTTCACTGTCATGGGCATACCCTGTGTGGGGCTCAATGGCGGCTCGACGTTCAAGCACTGTGAGGCGTTTTCGTTCCAGGTCAGTACCGAAGACCAGGCCGAAACCGACCGCTTGTGGGATGCGATCATCGCGAATGGCGGCGAGGCCAGCGTGTGTGGCTGGTGCAAGGACAAGTGGGGGATCTCCTGGCAAATCACCCCCCGGATCCTGATCGAGGCGATTGGCCACACCGACCGCGCGGCGGCCAAGCGGGCATTTGAGGCCATGATGCAGATGGGCAAGATCGATGTGGCCAGGATAGCGGCGGCATTGAAGGGGTGAACCGCAGGCGTTTCATGGGCTGTGGTTATCGATTTGCCCTGGAAAATCGCTTATCGAGGGGGCGCTGTTCCATACCTCAAGTGGCGCCCCCGAACCAGACGCTGTACCCGCCCGCTCCTGCAAGGGACCGGGCGGGGCTGGCGTGTCAGGTTTCGGACACTTCGCTCGCTGCTGCCGCCTGCTTCACCGCAGCCTTCTTCTCCTGCACAACGATGTAGAACTCCTCACCATGCTTCACCGCCCCATACAACACGGCCTTCTCGATCAGCTCGTTGCCGCGCAGGTGACGCAGCATCATCGGGTCCTTACGCAGGTCGCGGTACAGCGCCAGGCACAGCAGCACCATCACCACCACAAAGGGCAGGGCCACGACGATGGTCAGGTTCTGCAGCCCGGTCAGCGCCTCGCCCGGGTCCCGCGGGTCGCCGATCGCCAGCATGATCGCCGCCACCGTCCCGGTCAGCGCGCCCCAGAAAATCACCGTCCGCCGCGATGGCGCGGTGGTGCCGTGTTCCGATAGCGTGCCCATCACCAGTGACGCCGCATCGGCACCGGAGACGAAGAAGATGCCCACCAGGATCATCACCAGCACAGAGGAAACCGACGCCAGCGGGTAGCTGTCCAGCAGCTGGTACAGCGCGTGGTTGCTGTTGACCGCACCGTTGGCCAGCTGGAAGGCGCCTTCGCGCAAGGCATCGATGGATGCACCGCCGAAAATGGTGAACCACACCAGGCTGACCAGGCTCGGCACCAGCAGTACCCCGGTGACAAACTGGCGAATGGTGCGGCCGCGGCTGATGCGGGCGATGAACATGCCCACGAACGGTGTCCAGGAAATCCACCAGGCCCAGTAGAATACGGTCCAGCCGGCCAGCCAGCTGTTCATCTGATCGCCGCCGCTGGCGTTGGTGCGGGCCATCATTTCCGGCAGCATCTTGATGTAGATACCGATCGAGGTCGGCAGCAGATTGAGCATGAGCAGGGTAGGGCCGACCATGAACACGAACGCCGCCAGCACAAGTGCCAGCACCATGTTGGTGTTGGACAGCCACTGGATGCCCTTGCCGATGCCTGACACCGCCGAGGTGACGAAGGCAATGGTCAGCAGGGTGATGATGGCGATGTAGAACAACTTGCCGGGGCTTTCGACCCAGCCGTTGTATTCCAGCCCGCCGGCAATCTGCAGCGCACCCAGGCCCAGCGAGGCCGCCGAGCCGAACAGCGTGGCAAAAATTGCCATCATGTCGATCAGGCGGCCGAGCGGGCCGTTGGCGTGCTTGCCGATCAACGGCCGGAATGCGGCGGATATCAGCTGCGAGCGGCCACGGCGGTAGGTGCCGTAGGCAATCACCAGGCCGACGATGGCGTACATCGCCCAAGGGTGCAGGGTCCAGTGGAACAGGGTGGTAGCCATTGCCACCTGCATCGCTTCGCTCGTCTGCGCGGTGGCCGAGCCGGGTGGCGGCGTCACATAGTGCGACAGCGGCTCGGCAACGCCGAAAAACATCAGGCCGATGCCCATGCCGGCGCTGAACATCATTGCCACCCAGGACACCGTGCGGAATTCTGGCTGTTCGCCATCACGGCCCAGTGGCACCCGGCCATAACGGCTGGCGGCCAGCCACAGCACGAACACCACGAAAAGCGTCGAGGTGAGCACGAAGAACCAGCCAAAGTTGAGAATGACCCAGGATTGCGCGCTGGAGGCGCTGCTGGCGAGGCTGGCCTGGTTGAGGAAGCCCCAGAGGACGAACGCGATCGCCAGAAGGCTGGTGAAACCAAAGACAATCCAGTCGAGTTTGCCCTCGAAATGCCGGTCCTGGCGGGCTTCTGCGGTTTTCGAGGGGTCTGTCACGCCAAGGTCGAGTGTTTCGGTGATGTGTTCCTTTGCCATGAATGATGAGGCCCCTTTGTGGTTTACCTGCAGGCGCAGGCTTCTTGTTGTATGGGCGACCGAGTTCGATGACGGCCTCGGCGGGGAGATTGCCGGCCGATTATCCTGTGCCCGAAATGGCTGTACCTGTCCCGTAAACGTCTTGGGGCGTCCATTGCGCGACCTGCCAAATACTTTTAGTTCTGGGGGCGGTGGCCCTTTCTGCCTCGCGTTCTGGTACCCTGTGGGCATTACCCTGGCCTGCACATCCGGGCACCGTAGAAGCGTTGCTGCTTGTGGGCCAGGCCGCACCAGGAAACGGAGATTCGTCAATGGCCACTGACCGTGTGAGCCTGATTCATTTCGATAAATTGAGCATGAGCCCTGCCGCCGCCGATCGGTTCCAGAAAGCCCTCGATGCGCTGGCAGCGCTCAAGCTGCAGGACCGTTACGTGTACCTCATCGCTCCTTATCTGGGTGATATCGCTGACGCCTCTGACGCTGAGCAACTGGACACCGCCCTGGGCCAGTGCATTCGTGTGGTCGATGAATTGCTGGCTGCCAGGTCGGTCAGCAAAGCCAAGTCCGAAGAAGTACGCCAGGTGTTCCAGAGCGCTGCCGAACGTGCACGGGCAGAAATGCCCGGCTGAGTGGTGGCATGGCCAAGGATATCGACAACCCCTGCGTTTCGTTATGCCAGCTCAACAGCGAGCTGTGCGTGAGCTGTGGCCGTACCCGTGACGAAATTCGCAAATGGCGGGGCATGAAACGCCCGGAAAAGATGGCCACCGTGCAGCGCGCGGCAACGCGCATGAAAGCTATCGCCAAGAAGGCAGCCAAGCGGCAGAATGCTGGCTGATCCTGCGTGCCCTGCACGCGGCCTAGCCTGATTTGCCTGACGAGCCTGAAATGGATTCTCACTCGCTGCTTGCCTTTACCCTTGTCGCTGCCATCGCGATCGCCAGCCCTGGCCCCGCCACCCTGATGGCCATCAACAACAGCCTGGCCCACGGCCAACGGAGCGCGGTCTGGTCGTCGCTGGGCAATGGCTCGGGCCTGTTCTGCCTGTCGGCTGCGGCCATGCTCGGGCTGGGCGCGTTGCTGGCCAGTTCCGAAGTCCTGTTCAACGCCGTGAAGATCCTGGGGGCAGGCTATCTGTTCTACCTCGGTGCGCGGCAGTTGCTGAAAAAAAGCCCGATGCTGGAGCAGGGCGCTGCTGAGGGCGCTGCCAAGGTAAGGCCCACCCCGCTGAAGTTGTACAAATCGGCTTTCCTCACAGCGGTGACCAACCCTAAGGCAACCATGTTCTTCACTGCGCTGTTCCCGCAGTTCATCGACCAAGGGGCGGCACTGTTGCCGCAGTTCCTGACCCTGACGGGGATTTTCGTGGGCTTGTCGCTTGCTTCGCTGAGCTTGTATGCCGCACTGGCGGCGCGGGCCAAGGGTGTGTTGACCCAGCCGTCGATGTCACGCTGGGTGAGCCGCGTGGTGGGCACCACCTTTATCGGCTTTGGTGCGGCGATTCTGGCGATGCGTCGGCAAGGGGCCTGAGGCGCGACAGCTCGAACCGGGCGTCGGTTGATAACTGGCGTCGTGGCCGGCCAAGATATTGGGTTGGCCTGTTTCTTGGCTGGCCGATGAAAGGCCGCCCCACTAACAACTCTTAGTCCAGACTGTCTATAGCACGCGCAGATGAATGCTGCGGTCGAGCACGGGATGTGGCAGCCTTTGGCCACCACGCCGGGTCGCCGGATGTTACATGTGCCGAGGGTTGTAGATGATCCAGCGTTGCTTGAGCAAAGCCTTGCTGCTGTTGCCTTGCCTGTTGCTGCCCCTGGCGGCCGCAGCGGACGAGCCATGCCGACGGCTGACCGCGACCGGCAACCCGGAATACCCCCCTTACCTGTGGCGCGACCCGCAGAACCCTCAGCAACTGATCGGTGCCAACGCCGACCTGCTCAAGTACCTGGGCAAGCAGTTGGGGCTGGACATCGAGTTGGTGTACGGCGGCCCCTGGTCGCGGGCGCAGGAAGAAGTGCGCACCGGCCGGATCGACCTGCTGGCCGGGTATTTCATCACCCAGGCCCGGAAGCAACAGATGGACTTCATCGCCCCACCATTCCTGAGTACTCCCAGCGTGGTCTGGGTACGCCAGGACAATGCCTTTGCCTACCACCAGTGGGCAGACCTCAAGGGCCGCAAAGGCGGGACCCTGGTCAACAACAGCCATGGCCAGCAGTTCGATGAATACGCCCAGGCCAACCTCATCCTCGAAGCGGTGCCTGGCGCACGGCAGGCGTTCGAGAAGTTGATGCACAAGCGCAGTGATTACGTAGTGTACGAGCAGTACCCCGGCATGGCGTTGGCGCGCACCCTGGGCATTGCAGCCACTGTGCAGGTGTTGCAGCCCCCGGTGTCCAGCGAAGGGTTGTACCTGGCGATTTCGCATGATTCGCCCTGCAACAAGCCACAGCTGCGTGAAGCCCTGGCGCGGGAGATGGCGAAGGTCGTTGCCGGGGCGCTGCCCGAGCAGATGCTGAAGCAGAACCTGGAGCCGTGGCAGTAACAGCCCCGTACGTGCTCCTACAGGGACCCCGCTTCCTTGGCCTGGCTCACGTTGACCGCACCTGGCAGGGTGACGTCGTTTTTTGCCGCGAGAATCTCGGCCATTACACTGACAGCGATCTCGGCCGGCGTCTTGCTGCCAATGTAGATGCCAATCGGGCCATGCAGGCGCTGCAGCGAGGTCTCGCTTTCGCCGAAGTGTTCGATGAGGCGCTCGCGGCGCAGCTGGCTGTTACGCCGCGAGCCGATGGCGCCAATGTAGAACGCAGGGCTGTGCAAGGCTTCGAGCAGGGCCAGGTCGTCCAGTTTGGGATCGTGACTGACCGCGACGATGGCGCTGCGAATGTCTGCGGCGAAGGCGCGGACCACGTCGTCCGGCATGCCGGGCAGCACGTTGACCCCGGCGATTGCCCAGCCTGCCGTGTACTCCGGGCGCGGGTCGCACAGCGAAACATTGAAGCCGTTGAACAGGGCCATGGTGGCGAGGTACTCGGCCAGTGCGCCGCCCCCTATCAGTAGCAGGCGGTAGCCGGGGCCGAGGGTGCTGAGCATGCGCTGGCCGTCGAAGCTGAACAGTTCGGGTGTGCCGGTGGCACAGAGGCTGGCTTCGCCGCTGCGCAGGTTCAGGTCACGGCGCACCAGGCTTCCGCGGCCGAGGCAGGCCAGCAGTTGGTCCAGGTGCGCCAGTGCCGGGGCGAACTCCAGCACCAGTTCAAGGGTGCCGCCACAGGGCAGGCCAAAGCGGTGGGCCTCGTCGGCGCTGACGCCGTAACGTACCACCTGAGGCTGGCCATCGGGCATGCCGGGCCCGCCGTATGCGGTGGTGTAGCGGTGGATGAGGTCGTCTTCGATGCAGCCGCCGGAGACACTGCCGGCCACGCGGCCGTCGCTGCGCAAGGCCATCATCGAGCCGACCGGTCGGGGGGAGGAGCCCCAGGTACGGGCGACCGTGGCGAGCAGGACGCGGTGACCGGTGGCGAGCCAGTCTCGGGTGGTGCGCAAAACCAACAGATCAATGCTTTCCATTGGGGGTCCATTAAACCTGATGTTCAAGGGTGGCTGTGCTGGCCTCTTCGCGGGTAAACCCGCTCCCACAGGTATTACACCCATTTACAGGGCGGCGTGTTTCCTGTGGGAGCGGGCATGCCCGCGAAAAGGTCGGTGCATGAACCACGGCAAATCAGCGCATATGCAAGATGATCGGGCTGCTGCTGGCCGGGTCGGTATGACCACGCAGTTTGCCTACCGCCTGCGCATCCACCTCACCCCCCTGGTTGCCCCAGGCCGTACGCACGAAGCTCAGCACCTCAGCAATGTCCTGGTCACGCAATTGCGCGCGGAAAGCCGGCATGCGATAGGCATCCGGCACACCGGCAGCCACCACCCGCTGCGAACCATTGAGGGTGATATTGATCGCCGAGGCGTTCTCCTTGGCCAGTGCCGAGGTGGCGCCTGCCAATGGCGGCATCCATTCGGCCTGGCCTTTGCCGTCCAGACCGTGGCAAGACGCGCAGTGGGTCACATAGGTGTGCGCCCCCGGGCTGTCGAGCCGTGCAGCTGCCGATTCGGCCTGGTATTGCCATGGCGCGCCGTCACGCTGGGGATCGCCGGGCAGTGATTTCAGGTAGTGGGCAATGGCGGCCAGGTCATCGTCGTGCATGAACTGCGTGGAATTGTTGAACGCCTCGGTCATTGAGCCGAACACCACGGCATGCCGGTTGCGCCCGGTTTTCAGGAACTGCGCGATTTCTGCCTCGCTCCAGCGCCCCAGCCCGGTGTTGTGGTCGGCGCGCAGGCTCGGTGCGTACCAGCCGTCGAGCAGGGCACCGGCCAGGAACGGCTTGCCGCCTTCATCCAGGGCCTTTTCGTTGAAGGCCAGGCCGCGCGGGGTGTGGCAACTGCCACAGTGGCCGGGGCCCTGGACGAGGTAGGCACCCCGGTTCCACTGCGCATCCTGCCCTGCCTTGGCGGTGTAAGGCGTGGTGGCCGCGAACAGGCCATTCCACAAGGCGATTGGCCAGCGCAGGTTCAATGGCCAAGGGATGTCGCTGGCCAGGTTGGCCTGTTGCACCGGTTGCACACCATGCATGAAAAACGCGTATAGCGCCTTTACATCGTCATCGCTGAGCTTGGCGTAGGACGGGTAGGGCATGGCCGGATACAGCCGGCGGCCACCGGGCGCGACACCCTGGCGCACGGCACGGTCGAAATCGGCCAGGCTGTAACTGCCGATACCGCTGTCGCGATCGGGGGTGATATTGGTGGCGTGGATGGCACCCAGCGGGGTGGCCATTTCCAGCCCGCCAGCGAAGGGCTTGCCATCCGGCAGGCTGTGGCAGGCAACGCAGTCACTGAGGCGGGCCACGTACTCGCCACGGCTGACCAATGCCGGGTCAGCGGCAGTGGCCTGTACGTCGGCAAACGGCGTGGCCGACTCGCGGGTGACATACCAGGCCAGCAGGCCTGCCGCGACCAGGCACGGCAGCGCCAGCCAGCCAGCGGTTCTTGCGAAACGATGGGTCATGGGGCGTCCCTTGTGCGATCAGCTGAAGGTATGGCGGCTCAGTGGCAGGCTGCGTACGCGCTGCCCGGTAAGCTGCGCGACTGCGTTGGCCACTGCCGGGGCGACGGCGGGTAGCGGTGGCTCGCCGATACCGCCCATCTTCGCGCCGCTTTCGACTATGCGCACATGCACCCGGGCCATGCGCGAGGGCGGCAGGATCGGGTACAGGTCGTAGTTGCGTGCGCGTGGCACGCCATCCACGTATACCGCTTCCTCCACCAGCGTCTGCGACAGGCCAAGGGCAACCGCACCATTAACCTGGTGTTCGATGATCGCCGGGTTGACGATGCTGCCCGGGTCGATGGCCTCCCAGATGTCGTGCACCTTGACCTGGCCGTTCTCGATCGATACCTCGGCGATGACTGCCGCCTCCGAGCCGAATGGTGAGGCCATGGCCACGCCGCGTGCCCGTTTACTGCCATCCTCGGCGGTGAACGGCCCGCGTTTCCAGCCACCGGACAAGTCGGCGACCGCGTTCAGCAGGTTGGTCAGGCGCGGGTTGTCGCGCAGCAGGTGCAGGCGTAGCTCGAACGGGTCCTTGCCGCCTTTGTCGGCCAGTTCATCCAGGAATGATTCATAGAAGAAGTCGTTCAGCGAGTTACCCACCGAACGCCAGTAGCCAAGCATGGCCGGGCCTTTGACGTAGATCTGGGCAATGCGCTTGTTGGCGATGGCGTACGCCTTGCCTGATAGCCCCTCAAGCGCGGTCGGGTCGATCTTTTCCCCTTGTTTGCCAGCAAGAGCCTCGGTTGGGCCTTCGGTGGCGCTGACCGCTTCGAGGGCCACTGGCATGCCATCGGCATCCAGCCCGGCGCGGAATTTCACCACTGCGACCGGGCGCAGCACATCACGCAGGAACTCTTCTTCGCGGCTCCAGATGAGTTTTACCGGCCGGCCAACCGCTTTGGCCAAGGCAATGGCTTGCGGATAGGGGTTGGCCGAGTCGTACAGGAAGTGGCGGCCAAAGAAGCCGCCCAGCAGTGGCGAGTGCAGGTTGATGTGCGCAGGCTCCAGGCCGGTACGCTTGGCAATGTCGTCACGGAACATGTCCGGGGCCTGGTTGGGCAGCCAGACGTCCAGGGTGCCATCCGGGTTGAAGCGGGCGAGGGCGGACGGTGGCTCGAGCTGGGCATGGTTCAGGTACTGGTTGTGGTAGCTGGCTTCGACCTTGGTCTTGGCATTGCTCAAGGCGCCGGCGATATCGCCTTCGTTCTCTTCATCACGGGCCGGGCCCTCGACCGTTGCCAAGTGCTCGCGCCAGGCGTCGCTGGAGAAATCGGCCGGCATCGGCCGCACCTTGCTGTCGGCGGTCGGCTCTTGCCAGTCAACCTGAACCGCCTCCACCGCACGCTTTGCGTGCCACCAGCGCTCGGCCACCACCGCCACGGCGCCCGGCAGCTGATGCACCGAATGCACACCTTTCATGGCCTTGACCTGCTCTTCGTTGCGCAGGCTGCCCACGGTCATGCCCAAACGTGGCGCGTGCTGCACGGCGGCGTGGAGCATGCCGTCGACCTTTATGTCGATGCAGTACTGGGCCTTGCCGGTGGACTTGTCGTAGGCATCCAGTCGGCGAACGGGTTTGCCAATCCAGCGAAACTGGCTGGGATCCCGCAGCTTGACACTGGCCGGGTCGGGTACCGGCAGGTCCATGGCGCGCCCGGCGAGGTCGCCGTAGGGTATCGAACGCCCGCTCGTGGTATGTACTACGTTTCCTGGTGTGGTCGAGAGTTCGTCGACCGGCACCCCCAGTTGTTCGGCGCCCGCCTGCAGCAGCATGGCCCGGGCAAGGGCGCCCAGGCGGCGCATGGTCGGGTAGCTCATGCGCACCGACATGCTGCCGCCGGTGATGCGCATGCCGTTTTCCATCACTACATAAGCTTCGCCCGGTGGCGCGCTATCGACCACGAAGTTGACGGGGTCGACATCCAGCTCTTCACCCACAATCTGTGCCATGGCGGTGAAGGGGCCTTGCCCGCCTTCCATGAAGGGGCTCAGCAGGCGTACCGTGCCGTCTGGGCGAATCTCCAGAAACGCCGGCACCTGAGTGCCGCGTTCTGCGGTTGCCGCGGCTGCGGCCTGCACGCGGGCCGAGCCCATGGGCAGGCCGAAACCCAGCACCAGGGCGCCGACTGCGGTGCCGGCAAGAAAGCGCCGCCGCGACAGGTTGACGGTTTCGCCCAGTTGCAACTTGAGCAGCTCTGCGGGGCTATCGACTGGCGTGTTCATCAGGCCTGCTCCCCTTGGGCCAGGTCATGCACGGCAGCATGGATGGCGTTGTAGGTGCCGCAACGGCACAGGTTGACCATGGCCGCGTCGATCTGCGCATCACTGGGCTTGGGGGTGTGCTTGAGCAGCGCCGTGGCGGCCATGACCTGGCCAGACTGGCAGTAGCCGCACTGGGCCACCTGGTGCTCGACCCAGGCCGCAACCACCCGTTTGCCAACGGCATCGGCTTCGATTGCCTCGATGGTGGTGACCTCGCGCCCCACCACACCGGCCACCGGGGTGACGCAAGCGCGGACCACGTTGCCGTCCACCAGCACCGAACAGGCGCCGCACTGGGCCAGGCCGCAGCCGTACTTGGTGCCGGTCAGCCCCAGGTCATCGCGGATCACCCACAGCAAGGGCGTGTCGGCGTCCGCCTCGACCTGGTAGGTCTGCTGGTTAATGCGTAGTTCCATGGTTCACCTGCCAGTCATCGGTTGCTGTCGCTGTGTTTTTTCTGTGTGGGAACACGTTGTTCCCCAGAGGAGAAACGCTAGCACAGGGGGATGACCGCTGGTCTGGAGGCGAGGGCAGGTTCAGAGGATCAGGCAAGCAATCCGGTGGAATGCGCAAGTCTGTACTGGCCCCATCGCCGGCAAGCCAGCTCCCAAGTCCCTGTGGGAGCTGGCTTGCCGGCGATGGGGCCAGGCAGGCAAACAGGACTTCTGGCGTAAAAACCCGGATAATGCCGGCCAATTTCGTTTTGCACGCTTAAATCACGGTAACCCCGCATGGAAATCAAGGTCAATTTTCTCGACAATCTCCGTCTCGAAGCCAAGTTCGACGACTTCACGGTGATCGCCGACCAACCGATCCGCTACAAAGGCGATGGTTCGGCCCCAGGCCCGTTCGACTATTTCCTGGCGTCTTCGGCCTTGTGCGCGGCTTACTTCGTCAAGCTGTACTGCCAAGCGCGCGACATCCCCACCGAGAACATCCGCCTGTCGCAGAACAACATTGTCGACCCGGAAAACCGCTACAACCAGATCTTCAAGATCCAGGTCGAGCTGCCCGAGGACATTTCAGACAAGGACCGCCAGGGCATCCTGCGCTCAATCGACCGCTGCACGGTCAAGAAGGTTGTGCAGACCGGCCCTGAATTCGTGATCGAAGTGGTCGAAAACCTCGATGCCGACGCCCAGGGCCTGTTGATGCCGGTGGCGGACAGCAGCACCTACATCCCAGGCAAAGACCTGCCGCTGGAGCAGACCATCGCCAACATGTCGGGCATCCTCGCCGGGCTGGGGATGAAGATCGAGATCGCTTCGTGGCGCAATATCGTGCCCAATGTGTGGTCGCTGCATGTGCGCGACGCGCAGTCGCCAATGTGCTTCACCAACGGCAAGGGCGCGACCAAGGAAGCGGCGCTGGCCTCGGCGCTGGGCGAATTCATCGAGCGCCTGAACTGCAACTTCTTCTACAACGACCAGTTCTGGGGCGAGGAGCTGGCCAACGCGCCGTTCGTGCACTACCCGAACGAGCAGTGGTTCAAGCCTGGCCCGCGCGACGCGCTGCCGGCCGAGATCCTCGACGAGCATTGCCTGGAAATCTACAACCCGGACGGTGAGCTGCGCGGTTCGCACCTGTACGACACCAACTCGGGCAATACTGCGCGCGGCATCTGCTCGCTGCCGTTCGTCCGCCAGTCCGACCAGCAGGTGGTGTACTTCCCGTCCAACCTGATCGAAAACCTGTTCCTGAGCAACGGCATGAGCGCCGGCAATACCCTGGCCGAGGCGCAGGTGCAATGCCTGTCGGAAATCTTCGAGCGCGCCGTGAAGCGCGAAATCCTCGAAGGCGAGCTGTGCCTGCCGGACGTGCCGCAGGAAGTGTTGGCCAAGTACCCGGCCATTGTCGCCGGTATTCAGGGCCTGGAAGAGCAGGGCTTCCCGGTGCTGGTCAAGGATGCCTCGCTGGGTGGCGAGTTCCCGGTCATGTGCGTGACTTTGATGAACCCGCGCACCGGTGGCGTCTTCGCCTCGTTCGGTGCCCACCCGAGCCTTGAAGTGGCGCTGGAGCGCAGCCTCACCGAGTTGCTGCAGGGCCGCAGCTTCGAAGGCCTGAACGACCTGCCGCAGCCGACCTTCGAGAGCCATGCGCTGACCGAGCCGAACAACTTCGTCGAGCACTTCATCGACTCCAGCGGCGTGGTGTCGTGGCGCTTCTTCGGCGCCAAGGCCGACTTCGAGTTCGTCGAGTGGGACTTCTCCGGCCATGGCGAGGACTCCAATGTTCAGGAGGCCGCAACCCTGTTCGGCATTCTCGATGACCTGGGCAAGGAAGTGTACATGGCGGTGTACGACAACCTTGGCGCCACTGCCTGCCGCATCCTGGTGCCGGGCTACTCGGAAATCTACCCGGTCGAGGACCTGATCTGGGACAACACCAACCGCGCCCTGTCGTTCCGCGCCGACATCCTCAACCTGCACACCCTCGAAAGCCGCCCCCTCAAGTTGCTGCTCAAGCGCCTGGACAACTGCGATGTGGATGACTACACCACCATCACCACGCTGATTGGTGTGGAGTTCGACGAGAACACCGTGTGGGGCCAGCTGACCATTCTCGAGCTGAAACTGCTGATTTGCCTGGCGGTGCAGCGTTTTGAGGAGGCCAAGGAGCTGGTCGAGGCATTCCTGCAGTTCAACGACAACACCGTCGAGCGTGGCCTGTTCTACCAGGCGCTGAACGTAGTGCTGGAAGTGCAGCTGGATGACGAGCTGGAGATGGATGATTACGAAGCCAACTTCCGCCGCATGTTCGGCAATGCGCGCATGGACGCAGTATTGGGTTCGCTGGACGGCAGCGTGCGTTTCCATGGCCTGACCCCGACCAGCATGACGCTCGAAGGCCTTGATCGCCATCTGCGCCTGATCGAGAGCTACAAGAAGCTGCACGCAGCCCGGGCCAAATTCGCCTGATAGCTGCTGTCCCACTCGTTACTTTGTGCTGGCTGTACCGCCCTCATCGCCGGCAAGCCAGCTCCCACAGGTACTGCACCCTTGTGGGAGCTGGCTTGCCGGCGATTGGGCCAGCAGCGCTCATATAGCACTTTGATCCTGGCGCTATCCCCAAAGCGTCTTTCCGCTTCGCCTGACAGGCGAGTAAATTAGTTCCCCCCAATATATGGCGCGTTAACCGCCAGAAGGACCTCGGCCGCGCACGACAAGAAGGCGCAGACGATGAGCACCCCTTTGGACACCAGTGCCCTTAAAGCCCGTCAGCAGGCCGCGTGGGCCAGCGGTGACTACGCGGTAATCGGCACCACCCTGCAACTGGTTGGCGAACGCCTGGCCGAGGCCTGCGACTTGCGCTGGGACGAGCAGGTGCTGGACGTTGCTGCCGGCAACGGCAACGCCACCTTGGCCGCTGCCCGGCGCGGCTGTCGCGTCACCTCCACCGACTATGTGCCCGAATTGCTCAAGCGCGGCGAAGAGCGCGCGCGGGCCGAGCACTTGAATGTGTTGTTCCAGGCGGCCGATGCCGAAGCGTTGCCGTTTGCCGACGGAACCTTCGATGCCGTGCTTTCCACCTTCGGCGTGATGTTCGCCCCTGATCAGGCGCAGGCCGCAAGCGAGCTGGCCCGGGTGTGCCGGCCCGGTGGCCGCATCGGCCTGGCCAACTGGACCCCGCAAGGCTTTGTCGGGCAGATGTTCAAAATTCTAGGCCGGCATGTGCCTCCACCCCCCGGTGCCTTGCCGCCTTCGCGCTGGGGCGATGAGGAGCAGTTGCGGGTAATGTTCGAAGGGGCGCTTGGCGAACTGAAAGTCAGTCGTCAGCAGTTCAACTTCCGCTATCGCTCGGCGGCGCATTTCATCGAGGTGTTCCGCACCTGGTATGGGCCGGTACACAAGGCGTTTGCTTCATTGGGGCCAGAGGCGGCCAGTGCGCTGGAGCGGGATCTGACCCAATTGCTGGAGGAGAACAACGTCGCGGGGCCTTCATCGTTGGTGGTGCCGAGTGAATACATTGAGGTGGTGGTCATTCGGGGCTAGCAGGCGCTTCTTCCAATGCCTCCGCGGGTGGGGGGGCTGCACGGACATTGAAAAGCTTGCAGACGAAGTACCAAGCGATCGCGACCGTTAGGTTGTAGGGGAACAACACGGCCCAGAACGGCAGTTGCCAGTTTTTCTTGCCCTGCATTTCACCGGGCTCGCCGGTACGCCAGGGGGCATAGTGGCGCCAGGCTTCAGCCGGGGTCAGGCAGATGGCGTGGAGTGGCTTGTGCCACCAATTGGGCTCGCCGGGGGGCGGAAGCTTGTCTGGACCGTGGTTCATGAAATGGCGAAGGTACTCCCACACTTCGGCGACGTGTCTGACCCCGGGCTCGGTGGGTTCGTTGCTGTCGACCCAGAGGCAGTCTTTTTGGTGGAGGCTGCCATCCGCTCGGCGAGGGGCGAAGGCGAGGGCGTAGCTGGTGCTGAAGGATGAGCCGCCAAACTCAACGCGCTTGAAAATACCCCCGCCCATATTATCCCAATCAAAAACCAATACCCTGTTCAGTCGTTGGTAGTAAATCTTTCGTGTTGATCGGTTGAGGTAGATGTTAGATAAGCCCTTTATGAGAAATATCCGGTAGATGAGGAAGGGGAGGAATATGAAAGGGGTGAGTGCGAATCCGATAGTAAGTATTGGGTCAAATGTGTGCGGATTCCAGGCGTCACTTGAAAAGAAAGAGGAAGGGTAGATGCCGGTCATTACTATCAGGATCGATGCGCAGTACAATTTCCCCATGAAAACAGAATCTGTCACCCACGGGTTTCTTAAGCATAGGTTGTTTTTATATGCTTTTAAAAGTTGACCGCCAATAGCGGCTTTGTGCCCTGAATCTGACGTTGAATTGAATAACCAGATGGTTGTCATGATCAGCGTTCCAAACGAAAAATCGACAGGGTCTCATTGTCTTCGTCCAACCCCTGATTGGCGCTGTAGGCGAGATGCAGTGAGACATGATTTTGGTTGGTTAGCGTGTTCTCAAAATGTAGAACCAAACCAGCACCTACGATGTGGCCGGTTGGGGCGATTGGGAAAACGTCCATTCCTTGGCCGTCACGGAGGGCGCTCAAGCTCCCTGACCATTCGCTTACGCCTAGCCTGAAGCCAGGCAGTAGCACTGTGAACTCGACACCTGGTTGAGGTGTGGCTACTTCGTTATGTGTGATAGCGGTCCAGTTTGGCGGAGACCAGAGATGATCTTGATGCCATCGGGTATCGACTTTAGTTATACCGAGTGACAGGGCCTGCTCGGCGGAGAGTAGTTTAGGGCCGTAGTGTTCGTTGTACCAAGCTTTGATTTCGGTTTTTAGCGAAGCAAAAGCAGGAAGTCTATTTTCGTAGTCCAAGTTAATTCCAGCGTGCATCTCTCCATCGTTGATGCGATTGCCGAACACGCAACGTGCTGCCCAAAGCTCTATCGGGCTGTGCTGCCGCTCATGTGCCTTGGCGTGAAGGTACAGCCCTCCTGCAATGATGGCTACTCCCACCAGGACAAGTGCAGCCGCGGCCCATCCGGCGAACGGTACAAACGAAGTAACACCTGCAATTGACAGTCCGGCTTCAAGTACGACGATTGAGCCAGCGGCCATCGTTACTCCGCCAGCCATTGTGTATCGGGCTGCAATTTGGTCGCCATTAGTGCGCTGCCGCTGCGACTTGAATATGTCAGAAGTTAATCCGCTAATTATAGCGGGGTATCCCACTAAGCGTGCGTAGAGATTACTGCTTAAAAACTTCATGATCCCATTGCCAAAGGCCATGCCTGGTGCGGTCGGACTCAATTTCAGCATTACAGCCTTCTGCGTTGCTCGCACGCTGACCATCGTCGCCGCCGCTGCACCGATCACTCCGAAAATCGATGAAGCAAAGCCCAAGGTGTATTCCGGTGCATCGTTCTTTTGCAGGCTGTTATAGGCCGTCTTCAGCGATAAGATGTTGAACCACAGCATCCCCGCGTTCAAACCACCGCCACCGCCCGAGGTGAGCAACCCGAGAAAGTTGGGCTTCACTCGCGCAGTGGTGGTCAGTTCTATCGATATTGTCCGGCTACCCGAGATGCGCAGTTGTTTCATTTCCTCAACCTGCGCCATACCGCTCTTCAAATACTTCTGTGCCTCCTGGCTAAATGGATTTTCCGTGATGGCCTGTTCGGTGATTCGATAGCGCGCTGCCAACAACCCCAACGCCTTCTCGGCATTCGCCTCCCGTGCCGCCAACAGCACCTGCTGACGCAGGCCATGACTGGCATCCCACCGTGTCTGGCCATGCAGGCGCTTGAGCACTACGGTATTGACCGCCTGGGCGGTAAGGTCGGTGATGTCGGCCATGGCCGGGAAGCGACCCGCCAATCCTTCGATTACGTTGTCGCTGGCGCCGAACAAAGAGCCGGTCGAATCCGCCTTGTCCTTGAACGGGTTGAACGGCGCCAAGGCGGTGTACAGCGGGCTGTCGTGCTGGTCCAGCCATTGCTCCAGGCGTTTGAAGCGTCGGTCATGCTCTTCGGTGCCGGGTGTCGGCTGGCCCATCGGGTGAATCAGCAAAGCCAGCGAGATTTCCAGACCGCGGGCGGAGGTGCGTTCGTCGCGGTCGTAACACGCCAGCGCGGCTGCCAGGCTGTAGGGGTTGTCGATATGTTGCGATTCGGCAGTGGCCAGCCAGGCGTCATGATCATTGCTGGCTTGCAAGGCCAGGTTGCGCAGGGCTGCAATACGCCGTTCCAGTTCATCGCGCTCGGCGAGGAAATGCCGGTATTTGGCGCTATCGATGCGCCGCGCCAGGCGCGCGCCGTGGGGGGAGTAATCCTGATGGGTGAGGGCCTGGAAATGTGACTCGGCCGCAGACAGCGCAGGGCCACGCCGCTCCGTGCCAAGCCTGAAGGCGGCCAGTTCAGGTGAAGGCGCATCGGCCGGGTACATGCTTTCCAGCGTCTTGTTCAGCAGCATGCCCACCAGGTTGCGATGGTGGAAATCGCGGCTTTGCACGCTCAGTTGCTCGGCATCCAGGCGGTAGCACGCCGGCACGCGTTCCTGCTCGGGAGGTTGCGCGGGTTTTGTGTGTGCCAGTTGCTCGGCGGGCATCAGGTCGCGCATTTGATGTTGGTAGGCCGAGACCGACAGGCTCAGGTCCAGGGCCATGCCTTCGGCGTCGGCGAGTGCTACCACCACCGGTACCTTCGGTTGGGTCCAGGGGTAGTGACGCGCCACGGCGACCAGGTTGCCGATAGGCAAGGTTTCGGTGACCGGGTCGCTGCTCCAGGTCAGCGGCATGCGCCGTTCGGTTGGCTTGAAGTCTTCGACCCAGGTTTGCAGGGCACTGACCGGCAACACATGGGGCTGGGTGGACGGCGCCTGATTGCCGGCGATCAGTTCGGCCATGTCCAGCTGGCGCATGTGCCGTTTGCGCAGGGCTGATGA
>NZ_SSOI01000063.1:0-166319 GCF_029873175.1 Pseudomonas sp. BN505 | reverse complement strand
TGTAGATACTCTGTTGGCGGTCAAGCTTTTCTAAGGTGTTCAGAGCTGAAAAGCTTGGCCGTATCAAATGGTTCATCGCCGCGCATGCATGCCCATATGCCTGTCAGGTACTTGCGCATGACAGCGGCGATCGCTTGCATTTTTTTCTTCCCCCTGCTGACCAGCGATTCATAAAAGGCCTTCGCGTAAGGATCGCAGCGCACCGCCGTCAGCGCCGGCATGTACATGGCCGCCCGTAAATAGGCATTCCCGCTTTTGCCGAGCCGACCAGGTTTATCAATGCTTGTCCCCGACTGTGTCTGTCGAACATCTAGACCAGCATGACGAGCGACCTGAGAGGACTTGAGCATTTGAGGAAGGGTGGTCAGCTCAGCCAAGGCAGCAAGTGCCGAGACTTCTCCCATTCCCGGGCCCGCTAGTAACTGCTTGTACTGCCGGTTAAGCGTCGGACACTGAGCGATCAACTCACGTCCGGCTTTGCGGAAACGCTCAATGCGATTGTCCAAAGTGGCAATCGCTTCCTCTTGATCTTCGATCAGCATCGACACGGTCGTAGCGGTCGCCTGCAATGCATGCAGCTCATTCTTCGCCCTGGTGCGGTGCCCGACCAGACGATTGATGTGCCGGCCAAGAGCCCTCAGCTCAAGCTGTACGGAGCTTGGCGGTGTCCACAAGCGCGGTGTCATACGTTCACCGTACTCGGACAGCAACTGAGCATCTATCGAGTCAGTTTTACTGTTCACCAGCATCAGCTTGGCGAAATTATGGAAGCTCTTGGGGTTGATCACCGAAACAGGAAGGTCCGCAGCATGCAGCTCAAGGGCCAGGTCCAGGTAATAGATTCCGGTCGCCTCCATCACGATCGACTTGGGCTTGAGCGCCTGCAGCTTTTTCACCGCTGCCTTACGACCAGCAGGGGTTTGAGCGATATCCCACTGTCCAGCGGGACGCCCATCTTTACGCACCCCAACGATCGACGTACGAGAACCAATATCCAGGCCCACACAGACATTCATTCTTCCCACTCCCAAGCGAGTTAGGTAACAATGGCCTCCGGTTCCCCGACCTCGAACTTCATGCCGCTGCAACCTTGTAATGCGAAGTCCGACTTGTCGGCTTCTCGATACTCTTCGTAGTGGGCAATGAGGCGGGGGGCCTCTCTACAGACAAGGTCAGGGGCAAACCCTGCCTTCAGGAGCGATCGGCCTCCCCGGAAGTGCTTCTATAGCCTGACGAGAATAACCTCTCTCATCAGGCTAGGCACAACATACAAGGAGCGGCCTTGCCGGGACGCTCCTGCGAAGAGCGCACCCGACAAATCATCAGAGCACCCGCTTGATCAACGGCTCCAATCGGCTAAAACGCAACCGCCGCAGAAGCTTGCGTACTTCCTTGGGGTGTTCGGCCTTCACCCCCAAGGCCTCTGCCGAGGCAATCTTCGGCGCATGCCGGCGTAGCTCGGTCAGCTCCGCTTCCCGTGGCGCCAGCCATTGCCCTTGCGGGTCATCGATCAGCAGGCCGTTTTCCAGGTCCAGGTTGAACCCGCGCGGGTTCAGGTTGTTCCCGGTCAGCAGCGAATAGCGCTGGTCAACCCACACGCCCTTGGCATGGAAGGTATGCCCGGGATCGTTCCAGATCCGCACTTGTAGCTGGCCGCTGGCAATCGCCGCATGGCGGCGTCGGGCGAAGGCACGCAGGTTGTCTTCGTACAGATAAGGCAAGGCGCCACTGGCACTGAACGGCTCACCCGGGGCGATATAGAAGTCGTTGGCCGTGCGGTCACCGACGATCAGCTCAACGTGCACCCCCCGCTCCAGCGCATGGTCAAGCTCGCGCATGACCACGCGCGGCGGGTTGAAATACGGCGTACTGATGATGAGTTGCGTGCGCGCCGTCGCCAACAGGGCGCACATTGCCCGGTTCAACGGGTTGCCACGGCCCACGCCCAGCAGCGGAATCACCCGCAACCCCTGCCCTGCCACGCTGGCTGGTGCCTCGTAGGCCATGCGCCGCAACCGCGCTCGCAAGCGCCGGATATCGCCGCGCAGGCTGCGGGTGGCAGGTTGTGCAGGCAAGTCGAGGCGTGGTGTGGCGGTGTGGTGCAACAGGCGCTGTACCAGGTCGACCATGGCGTCGGCAAGCCCCGGCGACTGGAACAGGTGGTAGCGGTCCAGGCGATAGCGGTCAAAGCGGTGCAGGTAGACGTTGTTCAGGCTGGCGCCGGTGTAGATCACGCAATCGTCGATGATGCTGCCCTTCAAGTGCAGCACGCCGAACAGCTCGCGGGTCTGCACCGGTACCCCGTGAATGACGATATCCAGCCCGCGCAACTGGCGCTGGGCCTGATACCAGGCAGCGTTACCCGGCTGACGCCCGCCCCCCAGCAGACCACGGCGGGCACGGAACCAGTCGACCACGATGGTGATTTCCAGGCCTGGCCGCTCGGCCTTGGCCTGGTACAAGGCATCCAGCACTTCCTGGCCGGCCTCGTCTTCCTGCAGGTACAGTGCGACGATGACGATGCGCCGGGTCGCGGTGCGGATGCGCTCGAGCAGGCAGGCGCGGTATGCCTTGGCATCGGGCAGCACCTGGATCGACTCGGGCGATATGGCGTAGCCTGGCAATGCCGCCAGCATGGATTCGGGGTTCACGAACGATCACCTTCTCTGTGCAATCACTGTCGGCCCTGCCAGCCGGCGGGGCCATTCCTGGCCGCTGCGCCAGGGGTGTAAGATCAACCCGGCAACGACCTATAACAACAAGAACCACGCGAGGCTGTATTTCTTTCTGCCCCTGACGAACTCTGCCTCAGCTTGCACAGGAACAGCGCAATGGTCCACCCCGCTTCTACAAACCTGTCGCCGTCTATTGTAAAGAGTTGTTCCGTAAAGACCTTCGGCTTTCTGATTTTGCCCAATTTCACCACCATCGGCCTGGCGTCGGCGGTGGAAACCCTGCGCATGGCCAACCTGGCCGCGCGCAAGCCTCTGTTTCGCAGCGTGCTGATTGCCGCAGACGAGGCACCCGTGGTCGCCAGCAACGGCATGCGGGTACTGCCCGACTACAGCATCGCCAACGCTCCGGAGCTGGACACGTTGCTGGTGGTCGGCGCCAACCCGATCGACCGTGGCCGTAGCAGCCGCCCGCTGATTGACTGGTTGCGCAAGCTGGCCCGCCAGCACCTGCCATTGGGCGGTATCTGCACCGGTAGCTACTTGCTGGCCAAGGCCGAACTGCTCAAAGGCTACCGCTGCACCATCCACTGGGAAGATCTGCCGACATTGCAGGCGCACTTCCCCGGCATTGTCATTTCCAGCCAGCTGTTCGAACTGGACCGCGACCGTTATACCTGCTCGGGCGGTGTGGCAGCCATGGACATGATGCTGCAACTGGTGGCCCGCGAACCCGGGGGCCAGGACATTGCCGCCAAGGCGGCAGAGCTGTTGCTGTGCGACCGGGTGCGGGGCGAGCGCGATCGCCAGCGGGTACCGCTGCGCACCCTGCTTGGCAGCGCCCAACCCAAGCTGAGCCAGGTGGTGGCGATCATGGAGGCCAACCTGGAGGAACCACTGGGGCTCGAGGAGCTTGCCAGCCTCAACGAGGTGACCGTGCGCCAGCTGGAGCGGCTGTTCCACAAGTACCTGCAGCGCACGCCCAGCCAGTATTACCTGGAGCTGCGGCTGTCGCGGGCGCGGGAGTTGCTGCTGCGCAGCGATGTGCAGGTGCGCGAGGTGGCGCTGGCCTGCGGGTTCAGCTCGCCGGCGCATTTTTCCAAGAGTTACAGCCGGTTCTTTGGCTTGTCGCCGCTGGGGGAGCGGCGGCAAGCCTCTTTGCACTGATCCGGATATTGCAATAGTTTTGCCGGCCTCTTCGCGGGTAAACCCGCTCCCACAGGGACTGCACAATGCTCAGGCCTGTGAGGCCCCTGTGGGAGCGGGTTCACCCGCGAAGAGGCCAGTACAGGCTTATCAATCTTCCAGTGCCGAGTGCGCCGTTTCCCGGCACATCAGCATGGCCACCAGTGCCACCAGTGCTGCCGCCAGCAAATACCCCGCCGGCGCCAGCTTGCTGCCAGTCACCTGAATCAGCCAAGTAGCAATGAACGGTGCAGTCCCGCCAAACAGCGCGTTGGCCACATTGAAGCTGAGGGCAAACCCACTGAAGCGCACCCGGGTCGGGAAAATCTCGGCCAGCAGGCACGGCAAGGTTCCGTCGTTCATTGCCAGTATCGCCCCGAAGCAAATCTGGATCGCCAGGATGACCAGCAGCGGTTGCCCGTCAAGCAGGCGGAACAACGGCACGGTCAGCCCCAGGAACAACAGCGAAGCCACCACCAGCATGGTCTTGCGGCCAAACCGGTCGGACAGCCGCCCCATCAGGAAGATCAAGCCAATATAAGTGGCGAGCGATACTGTCGAAGCAATGAATGAATCCCGCTCGCTCATGCCCATTTCACTGGACAGGTAGGTCGGCATGTAGCTGAGCAGCAGGTAGAACGCCACCGCGTTCAGGCAAGTAACGCCAATGCCGATGGCCAGGCTGCGGCGGTGCTGGCCCAGCAGCTCGCGCAGCGGCGTCGGGCCCATGCCGGCCTTGTGTTCCAGGCGCTGCTCCATCTCCAGGAACTTGGGCGTGTCCTGCAGGCTCATGCGGATATAGCGCCCCACCAGGCCGAACGGCGCCGCCAGCAGGAACGGCAGGCGCCAGCCCCATTCATGCAGGGCTTCGCTGCTGAGCAGTTCGTGCAGTACGGCCACGAACGCCGCACCAAACAGCAACCCCGCTGCCGTGCTGGCCGGCACGATACTGGTGTACAGGCCACGCCGGCCGGGCGGCGCGTATTCGGCCAGGAACGCCGCAGCACCGGCGTACTCGCCCGACGCAGAAAAACCCTGCACCAGGCGGATCAGCAACAGCAGCGCCGGCGCCCACAAACCGATTTGCGCATAACCAGGCAGCAGGCCGATGCAGAAGGTCGATACCGACATGATCAGGATCGACCACGACAGTGCGTTGCGCCGACCATGGCGGTCGCCAAAGTGCCCCCAGACGATACCGCCTAGCGGGCGGACCAGGAACGACAGGGCAAACACGGCGAAGGTTGCCAGCAGGCCGGTGGTCTTGTCGGTCTGCGAGAAGAAGATGGCGGCGATGATGGTGGCCAGGTAGCCGTAAGCGGCGTAGTCGAACCACTCGACGAAGTTGCCCATGAAACTGGCCCGGGCGGCCTTGCGCAGGGCCTGGCGTTCGGCGTTGTGTGCGGGACCGGCGACGGCGGATGGGTCAAGTGTGGTGCTGGACATGACGGGTACCCTCTGGTTCTTTTAATTGGAGGCAGGGTCTGGTGGTCATACAGTGATATTTTTGTTGTCCGGGTTGGCCTCATCGCCGGCAAGCCAGCCCCCACACGGGACTCCACAGGCATTGCATGCTGTGCAGTATCTGCAGGCGCTGGCTTGCCGGCGATGAGGCCAGCTGCGGTCTTTATTTGCGAATGATGTTGTGCTCCGGCCCATACGGGAACCTGGTGATGTTCTCGGCGCCGTTGTCATTGACGATCAGGATGTCATGCTCGCGGTACCCGCCCGCCCCCGGTCGCCCTTCGGGCAGCATGATCATCGGTTCGATCGACACCACCATGCCAGGCTCCAGCACCGTGTCGATGTCTTCGCGCAGCTCCAGCCCCGCTTCGCGGCCGTAGTAGTGGCTCAAGGTGCCGAACGAGTGGCCATAGCCAAAGGTGCGGTACTGCAGCAGGTCGTGGCGCAGGAAGATTTCGTTCAGTTCACGGGCGATGTCGCTGCAGCGCATGCCCGGGCGTACCAGTTTCAACCCAGCCTCGTGCACCTCCACGTTGGCCTGCCAAAGGCGCAGGTATTCATCCGGGCAATGGTCAAGGAACAGTGTGCGCTCCAGCGCGGTGTAGTAGCCAGCGATCATCGGGAAACAGTTGAGGCTAAGGATTTCACCCTTGCCGACGCGACGGCTGGTCACCGGGTTGTGCGCGCCATCGGTGTTGAGCCCGGACTGGAACCAGGTCCAGGTGTCCATCAGCTCCGCATCGGGGAAGCGCCTGGCAATTTCACGGACCATCGCCTGGGTGGCATGCAGCGCCACTTCATACTCCGGCACCTGCTCGCGCAGCGCCTCCACCACCGCCGCACCGCCAATGTCGGCCACCTGCGCACCGTGGCGGATCAGCGCCTGCTCCTCAGCCGACTTGATCATGCGCATGCGCATGCACGGCGCGCCAATGTCCAACAACTCGGCTTTGGGGTAGCAGGCGGCCAGCTTGGCGTGGTTCTGCAGGTTGAGATGGTCGTGTTCGACGCCGATGCGCGAGGCCAGCGGCAGCGCCTGCTGGATGGCAACGAAGTAGTTGTCGCGTTGCCAGTCGGTGTAGACGATGTTGTCAGTGCCGACCGTGCGCCGCCAGGGCTGCCCGCCATCGATATTGGCGCTGATCGAGACGACTTTGTCCTGGGTGATCACCAGCGCATACGGGCGGCCGAACGAGCAGTAGAGGAAGTCGCTGTAGTAGTTGACGTTGTGATACGACGTGAAGATCGCCGCTTCAATGTCCTGCTCGGCCATGTAGGCCCGCAGCCGGGCGTGGCGGGCTGCATATTCCTGCGCCGAAAAGGTCGGCTGCACCTTGTCGCCATTGCGGATTTTCAGGGTCTTGGGCATTTGCATGGTCGGGGTTCCTTGTCGTTGTGAGCACGCTGTTCAGGCCGGCCGCCTGAGAAGCATTGCAACAGAACCGACGAGGACGCTTTTGTATCTATCCGACCTGGAATTGGCGGGATCACCAGGGCCAAGGGGCTGCTCTGCAGCCCATTCGCGGGCTTGCCCGCTCCCACAGGATTTTTACCGCCTTGAGAGGCTGCGCTGTGCCTGTGGGAGCGGGCAAGCCCGCGAATGGGGCGCAACGCGCCCCCCGCAACACCGTTACTTCAGGTCAAAACGATCCAGTTCCATGACCTTCTGCCAGGCGGCCACAAAGTCCCGCACGAACTTGTCACCCCCATCACTGCTGCCATACACCTCGCTCAACGCCCGCAGCTGGGCATGCGAACCAAACACCAGGTCAACCCGGCTACCACTCCACTTCACCTGCCCGGTCTTGCGGTCGCGGCCTTCGAAGGCCTCGTTGTCCGCCGAGGTCGGCTTCCATTCCACGCCCATGTCCAGCAGGTTGCGGAAGAAGTCGTTGCTCAGGGTGCCGGGCTTGTCGGTGAACACGCCCTGCTTGCTGCCGCCATGGTTGGCGCCCAGCACGCGCAGGCCGCCAATCAGCACGGTCAGCTCCGGCGCCGTCAGCGTCAGCAACTGGGCCTTGTCCAGCAGCAGCTTCTCAGCCTTGACGCTATAGCGGGCCTTGGTGAAGTTGCGGAAGCCATCGGCCAACGGCTCCAGCACGGCAAACGACTCGACATCGGTCTGCGCCTGAGACGCATCGACGCGGCCCGGGCGGAACCCTACGCTGCCCGTGTAACCGGCGTCCCTGGCGGCTTTTTCAACGGCTGCGGTACCGGCCAGCACGATTAGGTCGGCCAGAGAAACCTTCTTGCCGCCGTTGTTGAACTCGCTCTGGATCTTTTCCAGCGCCGCCAGCACCTTATCTACACCCTGGTTTGCAGCCCAGTCCCTCTGCGGTGCCAGGCGCAGGCGGGCGCCATTGGCCCCACCGCGCTTGTCGGAGCCACGGAAAGTCGACGCGGATGCCCACGCGGTGGAGACCAGTTCGCCCACGCTCAAGCCCGAAGCCAGGATCTTGGTCTTGAGATCTGCGATGTCTTGCTCGCTGATCGTGGCTGGATCTGCCTTGGGCAACGGGTCTTGCCACAGCAACTCTTCGTTGGGCATTTCCGGGCCCAGGTAACGGGCCAGCGGGCCCATGTCGCGGTGGATCAGCTTGTACCAGGCACGGGCAAAGGCATCCGCCAGCTGGTCCGGGTTGTCCTTGAAGCGACGGGCGATCGGCTCGTAGATCGGGTCGAAACGCAGCGCCAGGTCGGAAGTCAGCATCGACGGTGCGTGTTTCTTGCCCGGATCGTGGGCATCCGGCACGGTGCCTGCGCCTTTGCCCTCTTTCGGCCGCCACTGGTGCGCACCGGCCGGGCTCTTGGTCAATTCCCACTCAAAGTTGAACAGGTTGTTGAGGTACTCGTTGCTCCACTTGGTCGGGGTTGAAGTCCAGGTCACTTCCAAGCCGCTGGTGATGGTATCCCCCCCTTTGCCAGTACCAAACTTGTTGGGCCAACCCAGGCCCTGCAGCTCAAGGCCCGCAGCTTCCGGCTCGGGGCCGACGTTGTCCGCAGGGCCGGCACCGTGGGTCTTGCCAAAGGCGTGGCCGCCGGCGATCAGCGCCACGGTTTCTTCATCGTTCATGGCCATGCGGCCAAAGGTTTCACGGATGTCCTTGCCCGAGGCCACCGGGTCGGGGTTACCTTCCGGGCCTTCCGGGTTCACGTAGATCAGGCCCATCTGCACGGCGGCCAGCGGGTTTTCCAGGTTCCGCTCGGCCGACAGGTCACGATTCTGTTCTTCGCCGTGCTTGGCCGGCTCGGCCACCAGGTCACCCTGGCCTGGCGGCTGGGCCTTGACCTGTTCCTTGCCGTAGCGGGTATCGCCGCCCAGCCAGACCTTTTCCGAGCCCCAATACACATCTTCGTCCGGCTCCCACACATCGGCGCGCCCGCCAGAGAAACCGAAGGTCTTGAAGCCCATGGATTCGAGGGCAACGTTACCCGTGAGCACGATCAGGTCGGCCCAGGAAATCTTGTTGCCGTATTTCTGCTTGATCGGCCACAGCAGGCGCCGGGCCTTGTCGAGGCTGACGTTGTCCGGCCAGCTGTTCAAAGGGGCGAAACGTTGCTGGCCAGAACCCGCGCCACCGCGGCCATCACCGATGCGGTAGGTGCCCGCGCTATGCCAGGCCATGCGGATGAACAACGGACCGTAGTGGCCGAAGTCGGCGGGCCACCAGTCCTGCGAGTCGGTCATCAAGGCGGTCAGGTCTTGCTTCAGGGCCTGGAAGTCGAGGCTCTTGAACGCCTTGGCATAATCGAAGTCCGGATCGGGGCTGGATTTCGACGAATGCTGGTGAAGAATGCGAAGGTTGAGCTGGTCAGGCCACCAGTCACGGTTGGTGGTGCCGCCACCTGCGGTTTGATGGAACGGGCATTTCGATTCGTTCGACATCTGCGGGTACCTTTGGGTCGGTTATCCAGATTTCCGGTCTATGCCAGGTGTTCTTTCAGCCGAGCGTGTGGGCTCGTGCTACCCCTCATCAGGTCTACACGGGGCCACGGGAAAGACTAGACGAGCTTGGGCAGAGTTCTAATAGAGTGGCTGTTAGGGGTTGATAGGCTGGCTCTGTCAGGTTTGCTTAGGCTGGCCTCTTCGCGGGTGAACCCGCTCCTATAGGTATTGCACCAGTCTTGAATCCTGTGCCCTACCTGTGGGAGCGGGTTCACCCGCGAAGAGGCCGGCACATTCATACAAGGCAAGCAGGCCAGCGGCGTGCTTCAATACACCGCCAAGCCCTCTATATCCGGAACCTGAGCCCAATGAACCGCAACGACCTGCGCCGCGTTGACATGAACCTGCTGGTGCTGTTCGAAGCCTTGATGATCGAACGCAACCTGACCCGCGTCGGTGAAAAGCTGTTCATCACCCAGTCCACCGTCAGCGCCGCCCTCGCCCGCCTGCGCGAGCTGTTCGACGACCCGTTGCTGATACGCAGTGGCCGGGCCATGGAACCCACGCCAAGGGCCCTGCAGATCTTTGCCGAACTGGCGCCAGCGATGGACGTGATTTCCGCCGCCATCAGCCGCGCCCGCGAATTCGACCCGGCCAGCAGCTGCAATGTGTTCCGCCTGGGCCTGTCGGACGATGCCGAGTTCGGCCTGTTCCCGGCCTTGCTGCAGGCCCTGCGCGAAGAAGCCCCGGATATCAGTGTGGTGGTGCGGCGCGCCAACTTCCTGCTGATGCCTGGCCTGCTGGCCAGCGGCGAAATCTCGGTAGGTGTGAGCTACACCACCGACCTGCCGGCCACGGCCAAACGCCGCAAGCTGCGCGACATCGGCGTGCGCGTGCTGCGCGCCGACGACCGCCCCGGCCCGCTTACCCTCGATGAATACTGCGCGCGCCCGCATGTGATGGTGTCGTTCTCCGGCGACATGAGCGGCAACATCGACCTGGACCTGGCGCGCATCGGCCGTTGCCGCAAGGTGGTGCTGGCGGTGCCGCAGTTCGGCAGCCTGCGCGCCCTGCTGCGCAACACCGAGCTGATTGCCACCGTGCCGGACTACGCCGCCTGCGCCCTGGCCGACGACGGTAGCCTGCGCGCCGACCCGGCGCCGTTCGACATCACCGAGGCAGAACTGTCGATGGTCTGGAGCGGCGCCCAGGACAACGACCCGGCCGAGCGCTGGCTACGCGAACGCATCCTGCAGTTCATGGCCCGGTAGCTAATCACTTACTTCTTGCGCTGCATCCACGCCGCGCCCAGCCCACTGAGGCAGATCACCGAAATACCCACCAGGCTCAGGGTATCCGGCACCTGCCTGTAGATGATTACCCCCAGCAGCCCGGCAAACACGATCTGGCAATAGCTGAATGGCGCCAGCAACGCCGGGGCTGCATGGCGGAAGGCCTGGGTCAGCAGCAGGTGTGCAGTCATGCCAAAGCCCCCCAGCGCCAGCATCAGCAGCGCATGGTCCCAACGCGGCGTCTCCCAGAAGAACGGCACCAGCGCACTCATCGCCAAGGTGTTGCACAGCCCTGCATAGAAGTTGCTGGTGGTCGGGCTGTCATGGGCTGCGAGGATGCGCGTCAGCAACTGATAGAAGCAGAAGCCCAGCGCAGAGCCGAACGGGTACAGGATTGCCGGGGTGAACATCGCTCCACCCGGGTGCACCACCACCAGCACGCCGATAAAGCCCATCACCACCGCCACCCACTGCCCCACAGTCACCCGTTCTTTCAACAAAGGTGCCGATAACGCGGTGACCAGCACCGGGGCAAGAAAGTTGACCGCAGTGGCCTCGGCCAGCGGCAGGTATTGCAGGCCAGTGGTAAACAGCAGGCTGGTGCTCAGCAGGCTCAAGGCCCGCAGCGTCTGCAACACCGGGCGGCGCGTACGCAGCACGTTAAGGCCTGACTTGGGCAGGAAGATGCCGGCCATCAGCAGCGTATGCACCACGTACCGGGCCCAGACCACCATGACGATCGGGTACAGGCCGCCGAGGAATTTGGACAAGGCATCGTGGCTGGCAAACAGCAACGTCGCCACCACCACCAAGGCGATGCCGCGCAGGGGTTGGTTGACGCCGGACAGCGGTGTACTGGAACTCATGGCTCTCTCGATGACGGCGCGCCAGCAGGCAAGCCCAAGGAAGGCCGCACAGGCGTGGCCTGGCGGATGCGACTGCTCGAATTCTAGAAGAGATGCCGCAGCATAAGGAAGTTCATTTGCCGCTTGTCCACGCCGGCTGCAATTACTGTTCGCTGATCGACCACTTTGTGCCTTGAACGCATGGCCCGCGCCTCGCTGATCACCCACCATCGAGTGCGAACCCTGCACACCCTACAAGGAATTTACATGCAAAGGCTCACCACCCGTAGCGGTCTGGACCTGCCAGCAATCGGCCTGGGCACCTGGCCAATGACCGGCACCGAATGTACCCAGGCCGTGCACCAGGCGCTGGACGTGGGTTACCGGCACATCGACACTGCCACCGCCTACGAAAACGAAGCGGCCGTTGGCCAGGCCCTGCGCGACAGCGACGTGCCACGCGAGCAGATCCACCTCACCACCAAGGTGTGGTGGGACCGCCTGGAGCCCAAGGCCATGCGCCAGTCGCTTGAAGACAGCCTGCGCGCCCTGGGCACCGAGCAGGTCGACCTGTTCCACATTCACTGGCCCGGCAAGGACTGGGACCTGGCACGCAGCATCGACACCTTGGTAGCGCTGCGTGACGAGGGCAAGGCGCGCCACATTGGTGTGGCCAACTTCCCGCTGGGCCTGCTGCGCCAGGTGGTGGAAACCCTGGGGGCGCCGTTGTCGGCGATCCAGGTGGAATACCACGTGCTGCTCGGCCAGCAACCGCTGCTGGACTACGCCCGCCACCATGACCTGTTGCTTACCGCCTACACCCCGCTGGCCCGCGGCCAGGCGGCGGCGCAGCCAGTGATCCAGGCGATTGCCCGCAAGCACGGCGTGCTGCCCAGCCAGGTGGCGCTGAAGTGGTTGCTGGACCAGGACGGTGTGGCGGCGATCCCAAAGGCCAGTAGCCGCGAGAACCAGCTGGCCAACCTGGCAGCATTGAACGTGCAACTGGACGACGAGGATCGCGCGGCGATTGCCCAATTGCCGAAAGATCAGCGGGTGGTAAGCCCGGCGTTTGCGCCAGACTGGAATAGCTGAAATTCGTAAGCGCGACACGGACCTTGTGGGAGCGGGCGTGCCCGCGAAGAAGCCAACTCGGTGGCTGGCACCGGCTGCGCCGGTGTTCGCGGGCATGCCCGCTCCCACAAGGATTGCACAAGCTCTTAAAATTTGAGCAAGACAATTACCCCCACAATGGGCTGCGTGAGCCGTCAGCCTGGCGTAATGACCTGCTTCAACCGCTCACTCGCCGGTGCCGGCCGCCCGTACAGGTAGCCCTGGAAATGCGAGCACCCTTCCGCCGCCAGCCGGCGCATCTGCTCTTCCGACTCCACCCCCTCGGCCGTGGTCTTGATCATCAGGCTGTTGGACAGGTCGGTAATGGCACGGATGATCGACATCGCCTCACGGCTTTCGCACATGTCATGCACGAACGACTTGTCGATCTTGATGCGGTCGAACGGGAACGACCGCAGGTAGCCGAGCGATGAATAGCCGGTGCCGAAATCGTCCAGCGAAATGGACACGCCCAGGTCTTTCAGCGCGCGCAAGGTGCGCACGTTTTCCTCGCTGTTACCCAGCAGCACCGACTCGGTGATTTCCAGTTCCAGGCGCTGCGCCGGCAGGCCCGAGTCGGCCAGGGCCAAGGCCACAACCTGCACCAGGTTGGCATTCTTGAACTGCACCGGCGACAGGTTGACCGACACCGTCTGCTCGCTGTCCCAGCTGGCCGCTTCCTGGCAGGCCAGGTTCAAGGCCCGGGTGCCCAGCTCATGAATCAACCCGGTTTCCTCGGCGATGGGGATGAAGTCCATGGGCATCACCATGCCACGGCTCGGGTGCTCCCAGCGCAGCAAAGCCTCGTAGCCAGTGATGCAATGGGTCTGCTGGTCGACCACCGGCTGGTAGTGCAGTTGCAGCTGACCCAGGTGCAGCGCAGTACGCAGGTCGGTTTCCACCAGGCGGCGCTGGCGGGCTGCAACGTCCAGTTCCACCTCGAAGCACTCGTAGCGGTTTCGCCCGTTGCGCTTGGCCTCGTACAGCGCCATGTCGGCATAGCCGAGCAACTGCTCGGCCTGGTCATTGTCATCGGGGGCAATGGCAACGCCGATGCTCACCCCCACCGTGAACTGGTGGCCTTCGATCTGGAACGGCGGGCAAATGGCATTGATCAGGCGCTGCGCGGTGTTGCACGCGGCATCGCGGCCATCAAGCCCGGTCAGCACCACGGCAAACTCGTCACCGCCCAGGCGGGCCAGGGTGTCGTGTTCACGCAGCTCACGGCGCAGGCGCTTACCCAACTCACGCAACAACTTGTCGCCGAAGGCATGGCCCAGGGAATCGTTGATGTTCTTGAAGTTATCCAGGTCCAGGCACAGTGCAGCGGTCAGCTTGGCGTTCTCGCTGCCACGCACCAGCGCCTGGCGCAGGCGTTCGTTGAACAGCGTGCGGTTGGGCAGCCCGGTGAGCGCGTCATGGTGCGCCATGTGGTGGATCTGCGCGTGGGCGGCCAGTTCCTCGGTGGCATCTTCGGCAACAAACAGCACGTAATCAGCCTGGCCTTCGCGGTTCTGGCTGAGCAAGGTACGGCTGCGCAGGGTACGCGGGCCACGGGCGGTGTCGACCCGGGTCTCGGCAGCATGGCCCTTGGTGCTACGGGCACCACGGGCCAGTTGCTGCTCAAGGTAGTCGGCAGCCGCCGGGCTCAGGCACTCGCCAGGCAGTTGGCCGATCATGCTGCGCTCTGGCCCGCCGAACAGGCGCTCGGCCTGCTGGTTGGCCAGCAGGATACGCTGGCTTTCCAGGTCCTGGACGATGACGCTGGCGGGGATATTGGCAATGACCGAATCCAGGAACTGCGAAAGCTTGGCCATTTCCTGGCTGTACTGCTCGGCCAGTTCCTTGGCCTGCAGCAGCTCCAGCTCCTGACGGCGGCGTTCGGAAATGTCGCGGGTAACCTTGGCAAACCCCACCAGTTGGCCGGCATCGTCGTACACCGCATCGATTACCACATGGGCGTGGAAGGCCGAGCCATCCTTGCGCAGGCGTGAACCGATCTCTTCAAAGCGCCCGGTGCTGCGCGCCTGCTCCAGGTTATGCGCGGGCAACCCGGCGGCGCGCTCGGCATCGGTGTAGAACAACGAGTAATGCTGGCCGACGATTTCCTCGGCGTGGTACCCCTTGGCACGCTGAGCGCCGGGGTTCCAGTTGGCGACGACCCCTTCGGGGGTGAGCATGTAGATGGCATAGTCCACCACACTCTGAATCAATAGCCGGTACATGATGTCGGGGCTTGCGACTAACGACATGAACTTTACCTGAACCTTCGAAGCGCATGAAAAGGGACCCCGGCAAGAGGTGGCCGGGTTATTGAAAGCGTTGATGGCATTATGCCGCTCATGACGATTTTGTGAAGTAGCTCACAAAAATGTCGCTATTCCTCTTCAAGGACGAACGAAGGCTGGCAAACCCTCAATGGCGGGCGCCGCTCACCAGGAAACTGAGCAGGTCCGGTTCATCAGCCAGGGCAATGGCCTGCGCCGGGCGCGACAGGTTCGCCAGTACGGCCTTGCAGAACGCCACGGCCGGGGCATCATGTGCGTAGCACCGCAGCAACCAGTCGCCCTCACCGCCCAGCAGCTGCAACGCCACCGCCTGGCCGATGCCCTGGCGGCGGTACTTTTTCAGGATGAACAGGTCAGCCAGTTCCAGCGCGTCGATGCCCGGCAATTCGCTGCGTTCCACCAGTACGAAGCCGGCGATGAAGCCGTCCGCCAGCACCAGGTAGGCGCCCCAGCCGTCGTCCTGCCAGTAGCGGTGCAGGTGCTCGTCGTGGATATAGAAGCGGCCGTCCACTTCGACGTCCTCCTGCTCCCAGTCGGAGGACTCGTAGGAATAGAACTGGTAGAGGTTGCGGATCAGCGGAGCCTGGTCAGCGGTGGTTGGCAGCAGCGCGATGGGCAGCATGGGCGGGGCTCAGGGAAAAGGTCGATTCTAGATCACCGGGCCCAACAGCAAAAAGCCCAGGCCCTCCCCGCACGGAAAGGCCCAGGCAAAAATGAAGGTTCCTGTAGGAGCGGCCTTGTGTCGCGATAGGGCCGCACAGCGGCCCCCGATTTTCGGCGTCACCGCTGTAATTGCCGGGGCTGCTACGCAGCCCTATCGCGACACAAGGCCGCTCCTACAAGGGCTACGTCAATCGGTCGTTATCCTTCCTGCAACGCACGCGGCCGGTGGCTGCGTGCCTCGGCCTCCACCGCCGTGGCCCCCTGCAGGTGGAAGTCGAACGCCAGTTCGGCAAAACGCGCGCCTTGAACGCCGCGGTCACGCGCCGCCGCAGCATCCTCGACAAAACGCAGCTCGCCGATCAGCCCGTCACGGGTGGCGTAGGCAAAGTCGTCCCACAGGTACTTGTCACCCTCGAAGTTGATCTGCGTGGTCAGATGGCGGTGCCCGGGTGCCGAGATGAAGAAGTGCACATGCGCCGGGCGCTGGCCATGACGCCCGAGCAAGTCCAGGCATTCCTGGGTCGGGCCCTGCGGGTCGCAGCCATACCCTGATGGCACGATGGAGCGCGCACGGTAGCGGCCCTCGGCATCGGTGATGATGCGGCGGCGCAGGTTGTACTCGGACTGGGTCGAGTCGAAGTACGAATAAGTACCTTGGGTGTTGGCGTGCCAGAGGTCGACGGTGGCGCCGGCCAGCGGCTTGCCTTCGGCGTCGAACACCTGGCCTTTCAGGAACATCACCACCCCTGGGTCGGTGCCGTCGTCCATGCGCGCTTCGCCTTGTACCAGCGGCGCCCCGGCGACATACAGCGGGCCTTCGATGGTACGCGGGGTGCCGCCACCCAGGCCGGCTTCGGCATCCTTGGCGTCCTGCAGCAGGTCGAGGAAGTGCTCGATGCCCAGGCCTGCAGCCAGCAGGCCGGCTTCGTTACGGCCACCCAGGCGGTTGAGATAATCAATGGCGTGCCAGAACTCGTCTTCGGTGATTTCCAGGTCTTCGACCAGGCGCGCGGTGTCTTGCAGCACACGCAGGATGATCTGCTTGAAGCGTGGGTTGCCTTCGGCGTGGTCCAGGCCCGCCACTTTGTTGAAGAAGGCTTGAATGTCGGCAGTGTGGGAAATTTTCACGGTCATCGGGCGTACCTCATATTGTTCTTGTCAGGTAGACAGGTGCGTATCAGCGGTCGTCGCTGTGGATCGACGAGGGATGCCGGCACAGGCCGTCGACCTCGATGTCCATGTACGGGAACAACGGCAGTTGCATCAGGGTGTCGTGCAACGCCTCGACGCTGGGCACATCGAACACGCTGTAGTTTGCGTAGTGCCCGGCAATGCGCCACAGGTGGCGCCAAGTCCCTTCACGTTGCAGGCGCTGGGCCAGTTCCTTTTCATCGGCCTTGAGCTGGGTAGCCTTGGCCGGGTCCATGTCCACCGGCAGTTTCACGGTCATCTTCACGTGGAACAGCATGATTATCTCCTTGTTTGCTGATCAGCGACGGGCGAAGCGCGCCAGGCGCTGTTCGTCCAGGGTCAGGCCCAGGCCTGGGGTACGGGGAATGTGCAGCTGGAAGTCGCGGTATTGCGGCGGCTCGTTGACGATTTCTTCGGTCAGCAGCAGCGGGCCGAACAGCTCGGTGCCCCAGGTCAGTTGGCGCAAGGTAAGGAAGGCGTGGGCCGAGGCCAAGGTGCCGATCGAGCCCTCGAGCATGGTGCCGCCATACAGGCCGATACCGGCGGCCTCGGCGATTTGCGCAGTGCGCAGCACAGCACGCGGGCCGCCGTTCTTGGCGATTTTCAGGGCAAAGATGCTGGCGGCGCCGTCGGCGGCCAGGCTGAAGGCATCCTCGACGCTTTCGATGGACTCATCGGCCATGATCGGTGCAGGGCTGCGCTGGTTCAGGCGCACCTGGCCACCGCGGTTGATACGCGAAATCGGCTGCTCGATCAGGTCGATACCGTTGTCGCCAAGCACCTGGCAAGCGCGGATGGCCTGGGATTCGTCCCAGTACTGATTCACGTCCACTCGCACACTGGCGCTGTCGCCCAGTTCGCGTTTTATCGTCACCACGTGTTTGAGGTCCTGCTCCACCGGGTTGGCGCCAATCTTCAGCTTGAACACCCGGTGACGGCGAATTTCCAGCATGTGCCGGGCTTCGGCGATATCACGGGCGGTGTCGCCACTGGCCAGGGTCCAGGCCACTTCCAGGCTGTCGCGCACACGGCCGCCCAGCAGTTCGCTGACCGGCAGGCCCAGGCGTTTGCCCTGGGCATCGAGCAAGGCGCTTTCGATACCCGACTTGGCAAACGTGTTGCCCTTGGCCAGCTTGTCCAGCTTGAGCATGGCGGCGTTGATGTTGTCTGCCTCCAGGCCGATCAGCGCCGGGGCCAGGTGCGCGTCGATGTTGGCCTTGATGCCCTCGGGGCTTTCGTAGCCATAGGCCAGGCCACCGATGGTGGTGGCCTCACCGATACCTTCCACGCCATCGCTGCAACGCACACGCAATACCACCAGGGTCTGCTGCTGCATGGTGTGCATTGCCAGCTTGTGCGGGCGAATGGTCGGCAGGTCGACGATAATTGCATCAATACGTTCAATCAGCGCGCTTGTCATTGTTGCCAGGTCCCGTCAGGTCGGGCTGCCAGTTGCAGGCCCGAATGGTGCATTTACTTGATTGTTCAAGGATTGCGCGAGACCCTGATGACCGTCCAATATCAAATGAATCTCCCACCATACCCTGGAGGTCTGATGGAGCTGCGCCACCTGCGTTACTTCAAGGTCTTGGCCGAGACCCTGAACTTCACCCGCGCCGCCGAGCTGCTGCACATTGCACAACCGCCCTTGAGCCGGCAGATCAGCCAGCTGGAGGACGAGCTCGGCACCTTGCTGGTAGCGCGCGAACGCCCGCTGCGGCTGACCGAGGCCGGCCGCTTCTTCTACGAGCAGAGCTGCACCGTGCTTCAGCAACTGCAGAACATCAGCGACAACACCCGCCGCATTGGCCAGGGCCAGCGCCAGTGGCTGGGCATCGGCTTTGCCCCCTCGACCCTGTACAACGTGCTGCCAGAGCTGATCCGCGAGCTGCGCCAGGACAGCGAGCTGGAACTGGGGCTGAGCGAGATGACCACGCTGCAGCAGGTGGAAGCGCTGAAGAGCGGGCGCATCGACATCGCCTTCGGGCGCATTCGCATCGAGGACGCGGCCATTGCGCAACAGGTCCTGCGTGAAGACCCGCTGGTGGCCGTGCTGCCCAAGGGCCACCCGCTGGCGGGCAGCCCGCTCAGCCTCGCCCAGCTGGCTGGCGAGGCGTTCATCCTCTACCCGGCCAACCCCCGGCCCAGTTATGCCGACCACGTGCTTGCGCTGTTCGCCCAGCACGGCATGAGCATCCGCGTCAGCCAGTGGGCCAACGAACTGCAGACGGCCATCGGCCTGGTGGCCGTCGGCGTGGGGGTAACCCTGGTGCCAGCATCGGTACAACAGCAGCACCGCACCGATATCGAGTATGTCGGCTTGCTTGATAGCAGCGCCGTCAGCCCGATCATACTTAGCCGGCGCAAGGGTGACGTGAGCCCGATCGTGCAGCGGTGCCTGGGGTTGATCGCCCAGCAGATCGGGTGAGTAAAACCAGAAGCCACGCGGGACCTGTGGGAGCGGCTTTAGCCGCGAACACCGGCGCAGCCGGTGCCATGCACCGCGTTGGGGCCTTCGCGGGTGAACCCGCTCCCACAGGGATATGTCATCCGCTCAGGGGTGTGCTGCGCGGCGGCGGTAGGCCAGCAGCAGGAACACGAACCACAACGGCATCACGCACAGCGCCAACCGGGTATCCGGCTGCAGCGCCAGCAGCACCAGCACAAAGCCGAGAAAACCCAGGGTGGTGATGGCCATCGGCACCCCGCCCGGCAACTTGAACGCCGAGGCATCGTGCGCAGGCGGGTTGCGTTTGCGATAGGCAAGGTACGCCGCAAGGATCATCGACCAGGTAAAGATCACCAGGATTGCCGACACGGTGGAAATCAGCGTGAACACCGTCATCACCTCCGGGATGATGAACAGCAGGCTCAACCCGATCAGCATGCATACGCCGGAAAACACCAGGCTGTACACCGGCACGCTCAGTGCCGAAAGCCTGGCGAACAGGGCCGGCGCGTTACGCCGCTCGGCCAGCCCGAACAGCATCCGGCAGCCCGAGTAGACACCACTGTTGGCCGAAGAGGCTGCCGAGGTCAGCACCACGAAGTTGATCATGCCGGCCGCCGCGGGGAAGCCGGCCAGCAGGAACAGCTCGACGAAGGGGCTGCGGTTGGCCGGCACCTCGGCCCACGACACCACGCTGATGATGCACACCAGCGCCAGGATGTAGAACAGCAGAATGCGCAAGGGGATGGTGTTTATGGCCTTGGGCAGCGAACGATGCGGATTCTTTGCCTCGGCGGCGGTGGTGCCGATCAGTTCGGTGCCGGCAAAGGAAAACACGGCAATCTGGAAGCCCGCAAAGAAACCGCTGATGCCATGGGGCAGCACCGCGCCCGGCGCGACCACGTTGGACAGCGAAGCAACCACGCCATTGGGTGAGGTATAGGAGGTGGCGATCATCACCGCCGCCGTGATGATCAACAGCACGATGGCGACGATCTTGATGATGCCGAACCAGAACTCCACCTCGCCAAAAATCCGCACCGCCAGCATGTTTAGCCCCAGCAGCACGAACAGGGTGAAGAACGCGGGTAGCCAGGCCGGTGCATCGGGGTACCAGTACTGGAAGAACCCGGCCACCACGACCACGTCGCCGACCACTGCCACGCTCCAGCTCAACCAGTACGACCAGCTCAGCACAAAGCCGGCGCGCGGCCCCAGGTAATGGGCAACGATGTCGGCGAACGACTTGAAGCGCAGGTCGGACAACAGCAGCTCGCCCATGGCGCGCATGACGAAGAACACGAAGAACCCGAGGATGGCGTACACCAGCAGGATCGAGGTGCCGGACAGCGCTATCACCTTGCCGGAGCCCATGAACAGGCCGGTGCCGATGGCGCCGCCTATGGAAATCAGCTGAATGTGGCGGTTTTCCAGCGTGCGTTGCAGGTGCCCTTCACGGTCGGGCGTTACCGGTTTGCTTTGCTCAAGGCTTGCGGGCATGTCTTGCATGGCGACCTCTTGTTATTGTTGGCCTGTCACATGTCGCGGTGCCGTGGCAAAGCCCTTTACAGGCTTCGCCATGGCTGGTTACGCGGGTTAGCGCGCGCTTTCGAACCCTTGCAGGGTGTTCACGGCGTTGATGCCGATTTCGTCGACCATGTAGCCGCCTTCCATCACGAACAGGGTCGGGATACCCGCACTGGCGATCTCGGCGCCCATGCGCAGGAAGTCTTCGCTGGTGAGCTTGAAGTGGCTGATCGGGTCATTCTCGAAGGTGTCGACCCCCAGCGACACAACCAGAAACTGCGGCTTGTGCGCGACGATGCGCTTGAGTGCATCCTGCAAAGCCGGCTTGTACTGGGCCCAGCGTGTGCCCTTGCCCATCGGGTAGTTGGCGTTGAAACCCTCGCCAGCGCCTGCGCCTTGTTCATGGGCGTAGCCGGAAAAGTACGGGTAGGACACGTGCGGGTCGCCATGCAGGGAGGCGAAGAAGACATCGGGGCGATCGTAAAAGATGTTCTGTGTGCCGTTGCCGTGGTGGAAGTCCACATCCAGCACGGCAACGCGTTTGGCGCCTTGACTGAGGCAGCGCTCGGCTGCGATGGCGGCGTTGTTCAGGTAGCAGTAGCCGCCCATGTATTCCCGTGCTGCATGGTGCCCCGGTGGGCGGCACAGGGCAAAGGCGCTGTCGGCACCGTCGATGATGCGCTGCATGCCGGTCAAGGCAACGTTGGCGCTGCTGCGCACCGCCTCCCAGGTGCCGGCGGTGATCGGGGCCCCCGCGTCCATGGCATAGAAGCCCAGCTTGCCGTCGATGAAGCCGGGCTCACGGTCGATGGCCAGGTCGCGCACTGGCCAAACCAGTGGCAGTGCATCGTGGGTCTTGCCGGTGGCGGCCCATTCCTGCCAGGCATTTTCCAGGAAGCTTACATAGCGCTCGCTGTGCGCCGCCACGTAGCAGCCACGGTTGAAGGCCTGTTCGGCAATGACATCGCCAAGGCCGGTGCTGTGCACCCGGGCCAGCACGGTGTCGGCACGCTGGGGATTTTCGAACGACGGCGTAATGGCGCCGTCCTTGAGTTCCGAGCCATGGTGCAAGCGGTGGTTGTTGCTAAAGACTGTCAGCAAGCGAATGTCCTTTTTCAAGGGGTTACCGGATAACCAATTTTCGCGACACAGCGGTGAAAATGCTTTGCTTTATGCTCAATCAAACCGGATGCTTGAGCAAAGTATTCACAAGTTTGGTTACCTATGAGCAAAGCCTTTGCTATTGAACAACTGGACGACACCGACCGCGAGCTGCTGCGCCTTCTGCAGGAGGACGGCACCCTGTCGAGCGCTGCGCTGGGCGAGCGTTTGTCGATGACCGTGACGCCCTGCTGGCGCAGGCGCAAACGGCTGGAGGAGCTGGGCATCATCAAGGATTACCAGGCCAACCTCGACCGCAGGAAGCTGGGCTACGACGTGATGGCGTTTGCCCAGGTGCGCTTTGGCAACCATTCGGCCAACGCACCGGATGAGTTCGAGCAGGTGATCCTGAAGCTGCCGCAGGTGCTGTCCTGCCACAAGGTGACCGGCGAGGCTGACTATGTGCTGACGGTGTTGGCAAATGACCTGGAGAGTTATGGGCGATTCGTGGAAGAGGTGTTGCGTCGTCAGCCAGGCATTGCCTCGATCCAGTCGAGCCTGGCGCTGCGCGAAGTGAAGGCGGTTTCCCGAATACCTGTGCCCTGAAGGCCTTTACCCAACCTGCTTTTGACTTTTGTGGGAGCGGCCTACTCCGGCAAGCTGTACCGCTCGGCAAAGTACTGGCGGAAAAAGTCCACCGCCACCCGCACCTTGGCCGAGCTGGCCAGCGGCGAGGTGTACACCGCCCAGATGTCCGCCGGCTGGTGATAAGCCTCCAACACCTGCACCAGGCGCCCGTCCTGCAAGCTGTCGTGCACGTCCCACCATGAACGCAGTAGTATCCCGCGCCCGTCCAGGCACCACTGGTGCGCCACTTCGCCATGGTTGGTCGACAGGCCGCCGGTCACCCGCACGCTTTCTTCACCCAGCGGCCCCATCAGTTGCCACACGCCGAACGGGTGGTCGCGTTCCTTGATCACCAGGCAGTCGTGGCTGCCCAGGTCGCCCAGCACCTTGGGCGTGCCGCGCCGCGCCAGGTACGCCGGGGCGGCGCACAGTACCCGGCGGTTGCGGGCCAGCGGCTTGGCGATCAGGTTGGGGGCAATGGCGTTGCCCACGCGGATGTCCAGGTCGACACCTTCGGCAATCAGGTCCACCAGGCGGTCGTGCACATCCAGGCGAATGTCCAGCCGCGGGTAGCGCTCGGCCAACTCCGACAGAGCCGGCGCCACGAAGCGCCGGCCCAGCCCCAGGCTGCTGGCAATGCGCAACTGCCCGGCCGGCTCGCGGTGCTGGGCACTGATGTCATCGCCCATGCGCTGCACGGCGTCGAATATCTGCAAGGCCCATTGATACACCCGCTCGCCCTCCTCGCTCACCGTCACCCGCCGGGTGGTGCGGTGCAACAGGCGCACTTCCAGGGTTTGCTCAAGCACGCGAATGCGCTTGCTGATGTACGCCGCCGACATGCCCAGCTCGTCGGCAACGGCCGCGAAGCTGGCGCGCTTGGCCACTTGCAGGAAGATATTGAGGTCGTCGAGGCTGGGCAGATTGTTCACGTATCGTGTTCCAAGAATCAATGATTGGCCAGATTATCTCCAGGCCAAGCCCTTATAGCATGGCCAGCACCTGTTCCCTAGACAACGAGTGCACCCCATGAGCAAGACCTTCAGAATCGCGGCAATCCCAGGCGACGGCATCGGCAACGAAGTACTGCCTGAAGGCATTCGGGTGGTCGAGGCCGCTGCGCGCAAGCATGGCCTGGACATCAGCTTCGAGTTCTTCGAGTGGGCCAGCTGCGACTACTACCTGGCCCACGGCAAGATGATGCCGGACGACTGGTTCGAACAGCTCAAAGGTTTCGACGCCCTGTACTTTGGTGCCGTGGGCTGGCCAGACAAAGTGCCGGACCACATCTCGCTGTGGGGTTCGCTGCTCAAGTTCCGCCGCGACTTCGACCAGTACGTGAACATTCGCCCGGTGCGCCTGTTCCCCGGCGTACCCTGCCCGCTGGCTGGTCGTGAACCCGGCGACATCGACTTCGTGGTCATCCGCGAAAACACCGAAGGCGAGTACTCGTCGCTGGGCGGGCGCATGTTCGAAGGCACCGAGAACGAGTTCGTGTTGCAGGAATCGGTGTTCACCCGCCGTGGCGTCGACCGCATTCTCAAGTACGCCTTCGAAGTGGCCCAGACCCGCGAGCGCAAGCACGTCACCTCGGCCACCAAGTCCAACGGCATGGCCGTGAGCATGCCGTACTGGGACGAACGCACCGCCGCAATGGCAGCCAATTATCCGGAAATCAGCTGGGACAAGCAGCACATTGATATCCTCTGCGCCCGCTTCGTACTGCAACCAGACCGCTTCGATGTGGTCGTGGCCTCGAACCTGTTCGGCGACATCCTGTCCGACCTCGGCCCGGCCTGCGCCGGCACCATCGGCATCGCGCCATCGGCCAACCTGAACCCCGAGCGCAAGTTCCCGTCGCTGTTCGAGCCGGTGCACGGCTCGGCCCCGGACATCTACGGCAAGAACATCGCCAACCCGATCGCGATGATCTGGTCCGGTGCGCTGATGCTCGATTTCCTCGGCAACGAAGGCACCGACCCACGCTACCGCGCTGCCCATGATGACATCCTCAAAGCCATCGAGCAGGTCATCGCCGCCGGTGACGTAACCCGCGACATGGGTGGCCAGCAGTCTACCCAGCAAGTGGGCCAGGCCATCACCGCGCTGATCGAAGCCTGATGTACCCGGGGCCGATTGTCAGAAGTGTCTGACAATCGGCCCTTTGCCTCTTGCGAGCGGCGTGGATTGTATGCAAAATCTGTTAACCATTAGATATTAGTTAACTTATGGTTAACAGCCAAGGAAGGAGTGGTACCGCAACACCCCGGATGCCTGCCGGGTATAACAAGTACGCCAACGTCCAGGAGACGATGATGTCGCACAAGAATAAAAAGATTGATGTGTTCCTGATTACCGTGAGCCTGATCGCCGTATTGCTCACCGTGATCGGCCTTGCAGCCTTCCCCGCCCAGGCTGAAAGCGCCGCCAACCAGTTGTTCGAGCTGTCCACCCGCACCTTCGGTACCAGCGTGCAGATGCTGGTGTTTGGCAGTACCCTGGCCGTGCTGTACCTGGCCTTCAGCAAGTACGGCAACATCCGCCTGGGCAGTGGCAAGCCTGAATACGCCACCGCCACCTGGGTGTTCATGTTCATCTGCGCAGGCATGGGTTCGTCGACCCTCTACTGGGGCGTGATGGAATGGGCTTACTACTACCAAACCCCGGGCCTGAACATCGCCGCGGCCACCCCCAAGGCACTCGAGTACAGCGTGGGCTACTCGTTCTTCCATTGGGGTATCAGCGCCTGGTCGATCTACGCCCTGGCCTCGCTGGCCATGGCCTACCACTTCCATGTACGCAAGAAGAGCGGCCTGAACCTGGCTTCGGTTATCGAAGCGGTGACAGGTTTCAAGGCCACCGGGCCGGTGGGCCGTACCGTCGACCTGATCTTCCTGCTGACCATGATGGGCGCACTGACCGTGTCGCTGGCCCTCACCGCCTCTACCCTGACGCGCGGCCTGCATGACCTGACCGGCACCCCGGATACGTTCACCGTGCAATTGATGGTGATCGGCGGCGTGGCGGTGATGTTCTCGCTCAGCTCCTACATCGGAATCGATGGTGGCCTGCAGCGCCTGAGCAAGATGGTGTGCATCGGCGCGCTGGTGTTTGCCGCGGTTGTGCTGTTGGTGGGCCCGACCCAGTTCACCCTCAACAACACTGCCAACTCGATTGGCCTGATGATCCAGAACTACGTGCACATGAGCCTGTTCACCGACCCGGCGGGCGACGGTGCCTTTACCCGCAACTGGACGGTGTTCTACTGGCTGTGGTGGGTGTCGTACGCCCCGGGCGTGGCCATGTTCGTCACCCGCGTTTCGCGCGGCCGGCAGATCAAGGAAGTGGTCCTGGCCCTGCTGCTGGGGGGCAGCTTCGGTTGCTGGTTCTTCTTCGGCGCGCTGGAAAGCTACAGCATGCACCAGTTCATCACCGGCGCCGTGGATGTGCCGAAAATGCTCGCCGAACAAGGCGGCGAATCGGCCGTGACACACCTGCTGCTGGCCTTGCCGTGGGGCCAGGTGTTCCTCGGTGTGTACCTGTTCATCATGGCCATCTTCTGTGCTTCGCACATGGACGCTGCGGCTTATGCGGTGGCTGCCACCAGCACCCGCAACCTGCGTGAAGGTGACGACCCGACACCCACCCACCGCCTGTTCTGGTGCGTGGTGCTGACCCTGGTGCCACTGGCCATGCTGTTCGCCAAGGCCTCGCTGTCGACCATGAAGACCGCCGTGGTGCTCACCGCAATCCCGTTCATGGTGATTCTGCTGGTGAAGATCTATGGCTTTTTCAAGTGGATGATCGCCGACTACGGCCAGGTACCGGCCCACGTCATCGAAGAAGAGGCTGCACGGATGGCCGGTGAGCAACCTGCCGACCATGCCCCGCGCAGCGCTGCTGCCGTGCATTGATTCAATCAGAGGGGCCGTACTGCGGCCCCTCTGAAAGGCTGCAAATTTTTTTGCCTGACCTGTTAACCAACAGGTACGCGTTAACCAACAACTATAAACCGAGCTTGTGAGAAACCTGTCATGAACGACTTCAAACGCCTGCCCGCCGATTTCTGTGCGAACGCCGACGAGGCCTTCACCATCCCGGCCAATTTCTACACCAAGGCCGCGGTGTTCGAACACGAGAAAGAAGCCATCTTCGCCCGCAGCTGGATCTGCGTGGGCCACCGCAGCGAAGTGGCAGACAACAATGCCTACATCACCCGCGACGTGATTGGCGAAAGCATCATCGTCGTCCGTGGCCGTGACAGCGTGCTGCGTGCGTTCTACAACGTCTGCCCGCACCGTGGCCACCAGCTGCTCAGCGGCAGCGGCAAAGCCAAGAACGTCATCACCTGCCCGTACCACGCCTGGACCTTCAAGCTCGACGGCGAACTGGCCCACGCCCGCAACTGCGACAACGTGGTCAATTTCGATAAAGAGAACTCCACCCTGGTGCAGCTGCGCGTCGAGGAATACGCCGGCTTCATCTTCATCAACATGGACATGGATGCGGGCTCCGTCGAAGACCAGCTGCCAGGCATGCAAGCACGCATGCGCGAAGCCTGCGCGGTAATCGACGACCTGCACCTGGCGGCGCGCTTCGTCAGCGACACCCCGGCCAACTGGAAGTCGATCGTCGACAACTACCTGGAGTGCTACCACTGCGCCCCGGCCCACCCAGGCTTCTCCGACTCGGTCGACGTCGGCCAGTACAGCCACACCATGCACGGTAACTGGACCCTGCAATATGGTCTGGCCAAGCCTTCGGAGCAGTCGTTCAAGTTCGACGAAAACGTGAAAGACCCGTCGTTCGCCGGTTTCTGGGCCTGGCCGTGCACCATGTTCAACGTGCCGCCAGGGGCCAACTTCATGACCGTGATCTACGAGTTCCCGGTCGATGCCGAAACCACCCTGCAGCACTACGACATCTACTTCCTCAACAAGGACATCACCGAGGAGCAGCAGAAGCTGATCGACTGGTACCGCGAAGTGTTCCGCCCAGAAGACCTGCGCCTGGTCGAGAGCGTGCAGAAGGGCCTGAAGTCGCGTGGTTACCGTGGCCAGGGCCGGATCATGGCCGACCGCGAGCGCAGTGGCATGAGCGAACACGGCATTGCCCACTTCCACAACCTGATCGCCGTGGCCCACCTCGACGATTGATGGCAACCGCTCCACGTTTATTTGCACGTAAAGGTGCGCGGCAGGGCCTGCCGTGCACCCAGGCAGTCGAGGTGAACCATGGCCAACACTTATGAAATGTTCAGCGTACGCGTAACCGACGTGGAACACGCCACGCCGCTGATCAAGCGCTTTACCCTGGCCCGCGAAGACGGCGCGGCGATGCCCGCCTTCACCGGCGGCAGCCACGTCATCGTGCAGATGCAAGGCGCTGACGGCAGCCAGTTCAGCAACGCCTATTCGTTGATGAGCGACCCGCGCGACACCCGCAGCTACCAGATCGGCGTACGCCTGGAAGAGCAGTCCAAGGGTGGTTCGGCGTTCATGCACCAGCAGGTGGAAGTCGGCACCCGCCTGACCATCTCCTCGCCCAACAACCTGTTCGCCCTCGACCCTTCGGCTGGCCGCCACGTCCTGATTGCCGGCGGCATCGGCATTACCCCGTTCCTGGCGCAACTGCATGAGCTGGAAGATGGCAGCGCCGATTACGAGCTGCACTATGCCTTCCGCGCGCCTGAGCACGGCGCGTTCCAGGACCAGTTGGCCAACGGCCCGCACGCCGCCAACACGCGGTTCTACATCGACAGCCTCGACCGCAAGCTTGATCTGGCCGCCCTGTGCGCGGGGCTGGACGAGCAGGCGCACTTGTACGTGTGCGGCCCCAAACCGCTGATCGACGCGGTCATCGCCTGCGCCGCCAAGGCCGGCATTGCCGAGCAGCGCGTGCATTGGGAACAGTTTGCCGCCACCCCGGTCACCGGCAGTGCCTTTACCGTAGTGCTGGCGCAATCGGGCGTGGAACTGCAGGTGGAAGAAGGCATGACCATTCTGCAGGCCATCGAGAAGTCCAAGGCTGCCAAGGTCGAGTGCCTGTGCCGAGAAGGCGTGTGCGGTACGTGCGAGACGGCCATCCTTGAGGGTGAAGCCGAGCATTACGACCAGTACCTGAGCGATGAAGAGAAAGCGGCGCAGCAGAGCATCATGCTGTGCGTTTCCCGCGCCCGTGCGGCGCGGCTGGTGCTGGACCTTTAACAACCGCCCGGCTGATGTTGCCTGTACTGGCCTCATCGCCGGCAAGCCAGCTCCCACATGGACCGCATTGTCCTGTACCTGTGGGAGCTGGCTTGCCGGCGATGAGGCCAGTGCAGGCAACACAAGGTCATTCCCCCAGAAGAGGCAGCGTGAGGCCCCGTCAACCAAAAGTTGACAGCTTGGGTATACTGGCAGGCTCTTGGCCCAGATCAGGACACCCTGCCGATGTTGGAAAACAGCTTCGCCTTCCGCCTCAAGGAACTGCTCGAGCATCACAAGCTGACCCTGCAAGCCGTGGGCACGGCGTTGGGCATTTCGCGCACCGCCGTGCACAAGTGGACCCGCGGCGGCGAGATCGACTACGACAACCTGCGCAAGCTGGCCGACTTTCTCAAGGTCAACTGGATCTGGCTGCGCTATGGCGACGAAGCACTGCAGAACATCCAGCAACCGCAGGTGGTCGAGCTGCCGATGACCGACGTGCGCCGGCGCCTGACCGCGGAGATCATGGAAAGCGAAACGCGCATGAAGCTGGCCCAGGAAGGCGCGCGCATCGTCACCTGGGAATGGAACCTGATCAGCGACGAAGTCACCTACTCGCCCAACGTCGAGCAGGTCTATGGCTGGCCGGTCCACCACAACGAAGACTTCTGGAAGCACCTGCCCAACGAAGACGTGCAGCGCATGCAGGTGATGTACGCCGACGCGGTGGCCGACGGCAGTGGCTGTGAATGCGACTTCCGCATCACCCGCCCGGACGGTGAAGTCCGCTGGATTTCTTCCCGCGCCACAGTGGTGCGCGACAGCGCCGGGCGCTCGGTAAAGATGGTTGGCATCAGCATGGACAACACCGAACGCCAGGTGGCCCAGCAGGCGCTTAGCCAGAGCGAGGAGCGCTTCCGGGCGATCTTCGAGCTGGCCTGGGGTGCCCTGGCCTACATCGACCCGGACGGCACCTGGCAGCGGGTGAACAACAGCCTGTGCGAGTTGCTGGGCTACAGCGCCGATGAACTCTACGGCATGACCTTCCAGCAGATCACCCACGCCGACGACCTGGCGCAGAACCTGCAGCTGCTGCAACGCATGCTGGCCGGCGAAACCGAGCGCTACGAAGTGGAAAAACGCGTGCGCCACAAGAACGGCGAGTACATCTGGGTACGCGCCCGCACCTCGCTGCAGCGCCGGGACAACGGCGAACCGGAACACCTGATCAGCGTGTTCGAAGACATCAGCGCCGAGCGCCAGGAGCATGAACGGCTACAGGCGCACATTGCCGCCCTGGAAGCCCGCCTGGCGGCTTCGTGAACTACCCGAAATTTCAAAACTGACGCGATTCCTGTGGGAGCGGGCATGCCCGCTCCCACAGGGACCGCAAAAACTTCTAGATTTTCAGCTGATCGCCGCGCAGCCAGTCGATAAACCGTGCAAACAACTCGGACTGCGAGTTGATCTCCAGCTTCAGGTACAGGTTCTTGCGGTGCATGCGCACCGTCTCCGGCGAGATGCCCAGCTCCAGCGCGGTCGACTTCACCGAGTGCCCGCGCAGGATCATGTGTGCCACCTCCCGCTCACGGTCGGTCAGCACCTGGCAACCAAAGCTGTCGAACGCTGCCTGCAGGCTGCCGTGTTCGGCCGATGCTGCGCCGGGCTCCAGGTTATGCCGGGCATAACGCCCCAACAGTTCCCGCACCATGGGCTCCAGCGCCCGCAGCAGGTCGACCTGCCCGGCACTCAGAGGCGTGCCGCTGCAACCCTGGAACAGGCTCAGCGACAACTTGCGGCCAGCGCTGAGGTCGACGATGTAATAGCTGTCTTCGCTGCAACCGGTGCCCAGGTAATAGGCCTTGTAGTAGTCGCTGTCGAAGAAGTTGTCGGGGGCGATTTCCTGCAGGTGGTAAAAGCCTTCGGCCAAGCCGCTTTGCACGGCCAGGCAGAATGGGTCGAGCAGGTAGCCAGCACTGAAATAACGCTCAAGCACCGCGGCACGGTGCAGCTCGGGAATGCCTTGCTGGTACAGCAGCTGCGGCGCCCGCCCCTGGCACTCAAGGCTGATCATCATCGATTCAACCTGCACCAGTTGGCCGATGGCAGCGGCCACATACTCCAGCGCCTCGGGCGTATCGCTATTGGCCAACGCACGCTGCAGCGCCGCATGCCATTGCTGCAGCGCGCCCATTGTCAGGGTAAGCGGGGTGTCGGGAGTGGCCTGGGTCATGCCCGGCAGTCTAGCCTGCCAGGCACGCCCCCGCACAGCCCTTTGCGCCAGGTTCATCGGCCTTGGTACAGGCCAAGCGCAGTCAGTTCGCGCGCGGTTTCGAGGATGCACTGGCGCAAGGTCTCGACGATCTCGTCCACCTGCGCATGGGTGACGATCAGCGGTGGCGACATCACGTTCAGGTGCATTATCGGGCGCACCAGCAATCCGCGGGCCTGGGCCTTGCTGTGGATGCGCTCACCGATGTTCACCTCATCCGGGAACAGCGCCTTGCTGGCCTTGTCGGCCACGAACTCAACGCAGGCCATCAGCTTCATGCAACGCACATCACCCACCAGCGGCAACTCGCGCAGGCTTTGCAGGCGCTGCTCCAGGTAGCCACCCACTTCCTTGACGTGATCGAGCAGTTGCTCGCGCTCGATGATCTCGATGTTCTTCAGCGCCGCTGTACAGCACACCGGGTGACCACTGTAGGTAAAGCCATGGGTGAAGCAGCGGCCCTTGCCCGGCTCGGCAATCACTTCCCAGATACGCTCGGAGAAGATACACGCGCCCAGCGGCAGGTAGGCCGAGGTCAGGCCCTTGGCGGTGGTGATGATGTCGGGGGTAACGCCAAACAGTTCTTCGCTGGCGAAGAAGGTGCCCAGGCGCCCGAACGAGGTCACCACTTCGTCGGCGACGAACAGGATGTCGTAGGTCTGGCACAGCTGCCACATGCGCTGGAAGTAGCCCTCGGGCGGAATGATCACCCCGCCCGAGCCCATGATCGGCTCGGCGAAGAACGCCGCCACATTGTCGGCACCCAGCGACAGGATCCTGTCCTCGAACTCGGCCACCAGGTAGTCGAGGAATTCGGCCTCGTCCATGTCGTGCGGGGCACGGTACGGGTTGGGGTTGGAGACGTGGTGGATCAGGTCGTGGTGATAGTCGAACTCCGGCACCCGGTCGGCGGCCTTGTTGCCGATCGACATGGTCAGGGTGGTGGAGCCGTGGTAGGCGTTGTAGCGGGCAATGATGTGCTTCTTGTGTGGCTTGCCGCGGCAGTTCTGGTAGTACTGGATCAGCCGGTAGGCGGTGTCGACAGCGGTCGAGCCGCCGGTGGTGAGGAACACATGGTTCAGGTCGCCCGGCGCCAGCTGCGCAAGCTTCTGGCACAGTTCGATGGCCACGTCGTTGGCCATGTCGGAGAACGGGTTGGAATACGCCAGCTGGCGCACCTGGTCTGCGATGGCCAGGGCCATTTCCTCGCGGCCCAGGCCGATGTTGGTGCACCACATGCCGCCGACGGCATCGAGGAAGCGGTTGCCGTGGGTGTCACGAATGTAGGCGCCCTCGCCGGCCACGATGTTCAGCGCGCCTTGCTCGCGGTGCTCGTCGAACACATGGTAGCCGTGCATGTAGTGGGCCTTGTCGGCCTCCACCAGCGGGTCGTGGGCGATAGCGAATGCTTTGCTTGGGGTGGCCATGGGCAGCTCCTTGGCGAGAATTTTGGGCAGTGTTCAGAAACCGGTCTTGACGGTGCTCCAGACCCGGGTGATGGCGCGCATGTCCTTGGGGCTCTGGGTTTTCTGCGCGAACAGGCGCTCACGGGTTTGTGCGTCGGGGTAGATGGCCGGGTCCTGGCGGATATCGTCACGCACCAGCGCGGTGGCGGCGGCGTTGCTGTTGGCGTAGTGGATGTAGTCAGTGACCTTGGCCATGGTCTGCGGCTGCAGCAGAAACTCGATGAAGCGGTGGGCGTTGGCCGCGTGCGGCGCATCCTTGGGGATGTACAGGTTGTCGAACCAGATCAGCGAACCTTCCTGGGGGATGAAGAACGACAGCTTGATGTCCTTCTTCGCTTCCACCGCACGGGCCTGGGCGGTGGCGTAGTCACCGGACCAGGTCAGCGCCAGGCAGACATCGCCGTTGGGCAGGCTGGTGAGGTAGTTGACCGAGTCGAACTTGCGAATGTAGGGGCGGATGCCCAGCAGCAGTTGTTCGGCTGCCTTGAGGTCGGCGGCCGACGCGCTGCGCGGGTCCTTGCCCAGGTACTGCAGGGCCAGCGGGATGACCTCGGTGGGCGCGTCCATCAGGGTGACGCCGCAGTCGGCGAAGCGCGAGACTATCTTGGGGTCGAACAGCATGGCCAGCGAACCGATCGGCGCGTCGGGCATGCGCGCGGTGATCTTGTCGACGTTGTAGGTGACCCCCGAGCTGCCCCAGGTATAGGGCGCCGAGTACTTCAGGCCAGGGTCGTAGCCCTGCAGGTTGTTGACCACCTGCTGATCGAGGTTTTGCCAGCTGGGCAGTTGCTGCTTGTCCAGTGCCTGGAACACGCCGGCGCTGATCAGCGGGGGGACAAGCGAGGCGTTGAGCATGACCAGGTCGTAGCCGGAACGGCCGGTGAGCAGTTTGGTCTGCACGGTTTCGTAGCCATCAAAGGTGTCGTAGATGACCTTGATACCGGTGGCCTTCTCGAAGTCGGCCAGGGTGGTTTCACCGATGTAGTCGGTCCAGTTGTACAACCGTAACGTGTTCCCGCTGTCCACCTCTGCCGCCTGGGCCAGGCTGGCACCAGACGCCAGCAGCAGACCACCAATCACCTTCAGTACCTTGCGCATGGCAACTCCATCGTGTGAGTGCTCCGAGATCGAGCCGATGGGTTCACTATCGAGGGATTTGCCGAGGGGCAACATACCCCGAATGTGTGGGTGGTCGTTTTTAGTGCTTCGCTGAGTGCGCGCTTTTTTGTAGGAGCGGCCTTGTGTCGCGATGGGCTGCGACAGCAGCCCCGACAATTTGTACTGGGGCGCAGATCCTGGGGCTGCGACGCAGCCCATCGCGACACAAGGCCGCTCCTACAGGGGGCTGCGCACGAATCAAGATAGAGGGTAAAGCGCCTCATCGAACTGGGTCAGGCGGGGGAACACCAATGGCTGGTCGTCCGCAAGCTGCTCCAGGCGCTGCCGGTATTGCTGCAAAAAATCTTGCCGCGCCTCGGCGCTGATGTAAGGCACGTGCCAGGCCACAAACGGCGGCAGCACCTCGAAACCCACATAGGCGAGCGTACCCCGCAGTATCGGCCGCAGCATGTCTTCCAGCGGGCCATGAATCGCCCCCTCGCCAAACATGTGCTCACGCCCGCCCAAGGTCACGGTCACCAGCGCCTTCTTGCCCGCCAACCCGCCCTGGTCGTAGAAACGCTTGCCGCCATAGCACACCCCCGACACCAGCACCCGGTCGATCCAGCCCTTGAGCATGGCCGGGGCCGAGAACCAGAAGATCGGGAAGTTCAACACCAGCAGATCGGCCCACAACAGCTTGTCCAGCTCCTGCTGGATGTCCGCGGCAATGGCACCACGCTTGACCCCCTGGCGCTGCTCCAGGGCATACACCAGGTACTCGGGGTTCTCACGCTGGGTAAAATCATCGGCGCTGGCCACCGGGTTCCAGCCCATGGCGTACAGGTCGCTGACCTGCACCTGGTGGCCCTGGGCGCGGAAGGTTTCCACGGCCTGGTCCCGCAGGGCAGCGGTGAACGATTGCGGCTCGGGGTGAGCGTGGACGATCAGTACATTCACAAACATTCTCCTTACACAAAACAGGTTGTCTTGCAGCGGTGGCTCAGCACTGTACGGCTTTCACCTCGACGAACTCCGCCAGGCCCTCTTCGCCCCACTCGCGGCCGTTGCCCGACTGCTTGTAGCCACCGAACGGTGCCTGGTAGTTGAACCCGCCACCGTTGATGAAGCACTGCCCGGCCCGTATCTGCCGCGCCAGCGCAAGGCCATGCTCGCGGCTGCCCGCCCACACTGCGCTGGACAGGCCGAACGGCGAGTCATTGGCCAGCGCCAGCGCCTGGGCCTCGTCGGCGTAGGGGATCAGGCACAGCACCGGGCCGAAGATTTCTTCCTGGGCAATGCGCATGCGGTTGTCGACGTCGGCGAACAACGTGGGCGCCACGTAGAACCCGCGCTCCAAGCCGCCGTGATCGCCACCGCACACCAAGCGCGCGCCCTCCTCCTGGCCCTGGCGAATGTAGTCGAGCACCGTGCGCCGCTGGCCTGCCGAACACATCGGCCCGAGGAAACTGGCCGGGTCACGCGGGTCGCCCATGACCAGCGCGCGGGTTTCGGCCTCGGCGATTTCCAGCGCCTCGGCGTAGCGGCTGGCCGGCAACAGCATGCGGGTCAGTGCCGTGCAGGTCTGCCCCGAGTTGATCATCACGTCCTGCACGCCGTGGCGCACCGCAGCGTGCAGGTCGGCATCGGCGGTAATCAGCAACGGTGATTTGCCACCCAGCTCCAGGCACACCCGCTTCACCGTCGGCGCGGCCGCTTGTGCCACCCGCACCCCGGCACCGGTTGAGCCGGTGAACGACACCATGTCCACCTGCGGGTGCCGGGCGAGGGCTTCACCGACTTTGGCACCTGGGCCGCTGACCAGGTTGAACACCCCTGCCGGCAGGCCGATGGCGTCGATCATCTCGGCCAGCATAAAAGCGTGCAGCGGCGTTTCCTGGCTGGGTTTGACCACCACCGTGCACCCGGCAGCCAGGGCCGGCGCCAGCTTGCCGATCATCTGGTGCAGCGGGTAGTTCCACGGGTTGATGAATGCGCACACGCCAACGGCCTCGCGGTACACCAGCGAATTGCCGATTTCGCGCACCTCATCCATCAGCCCGGCCAGTTCGGCGTACTGCGCAAGGCCCACAATCGGGCCTTCGACCTGCACCGCCTGGCACCACTGCACCGGCATGCCCAGCTCGTCGGTAATGACCTCAGCCATTTGCGCCGCACGGTTTTTCAGCTGTGCGGCCAATGCCCGGATGTACCCGGCGCGCACGCTGGACGGCGTGCGCGACCAGCCATCGAAGGCCCGCCGCGCCGCCATCACCGCCCGCTCGACATCGGCCTCGGCGCCCAAGGGTACCCGGCCAGTGGCCTGTTCGGTGGCCGGGTCGATCACTTCAGCCATGCCCTGTCCGCTCGGCACCTGCCAGGCGCCATCGATGTACAGCCGCGCATACTCACGCATGGCCGTACTCCCGTTTCAGCTCGTCGGCACAGCGGGCAATGCGCTGGCAGGCATCGACCAGCGCCGCATCGCCCAGCACCAGGCCCAGGCGGATATGCCCGGCAGCGCTGGGGCCGAACGCTTCGCCGGCGAGCACCGACACGCCCTGGCGGTCCAGCAGGCGGTCGGCAAAGGCCTGGGCACTTACGCCGGTCTCACGGATATCAACCATCACGAACATGCCACCATCGGGCTTCAGTGCCTTCAGGCCCGGGCAGCCGGCCAGCTGTTCGCACACCAGGTCACGGCGCTGGCGGTAGGCCTCGCGCATGGCGGCCAGCTCGGGCAACGGCTGCTCCAGCGCCACCACGGCGGCGTCCTGAATGAAATCGGGCGAGCCATACAACATGCACAGGGCGAGGTTTTCCAGGTGGGCGGCCAGCTCGGCCGAACCCACTACCCAGCCCACCCGCCAGCCGGTCATGGCATGGGACTTCGACAAGCTGTTGAGGGTGGCGGTGCGCTCGGCCATGCCCGGCAGGCTGGCAGGGCTGACATGCTCGCCCTCGTACAGCAATTCGCTGTACACCTCGTCAGAGATCAGCCACAGGTCGTGGGCGATGCACAGTTCGGCCAGTGCTTCCCAGGTAGTACGAGGCAGGCTTGCCCCCGACGGGTTGTGCGGGCTGTTCAAGGCCAGCGCGCGGGTGCGCGGGGTGATGCGCTCGGCCACGTCTTGCGGGCATACCCGAAAGCCGTTTTCCGGCTTGACCGGCACCGGCACCACCTTGGCACCACAGGCACCGAACACCGCCTCATAGGTCACATACATCGGTTCGGCGACAAGCACCTCGTCGCCTGGGTCCAGTACGCACTGGGCCACGCAGTACAGCGCGCACTGGGCCCCTGCCAGCACCGTCACCTGGTCGGCGTCGACGGCCTGGCCGCTACGCTGCTGGTGGCGCCTTGCGATGGCCTGGCGCAGGGCCAGCTTGCCGCGTACATCGGCGTAATGGGTGTGACCCGCCCGCAGGCTGTCGATGGCCGCCTCGACAATCGGCGCGGGGGTGTCGAAGTCCGGGTCCCCCACCGACAGCAGCAGGATGTCCTTGCCCTCGGCCTGCAGCGCCAGGGCGCGGTAGTGGATGTCCCAGGCCGCAGCACCGTCGCCGGCAATGCGTTGGGTAAGCTTGGCGTAGCGCATGGCAATCTCCCTTCTTTGACGGTTTCAGTCGACGAGGATCTTCGGGTTGGAACTGCCCCACACGGTGTACAGGTCGGCCAGCAGCGCGCCGTTGATTTCTTCCATCTCGGCCTGGGTGATTTCGCCCCCGGCCTGCTTGCCGAACAGCACCACTTCGTTGCCACCCTTCACGTCCGGGAAGTCGGTGACATCGACCATCAGCGTGTTCATCGACACCTTGCCCACCACCGGTATGCGGTGGCCGTTGATCAGCACATGGCCCTTGTTGGTGAACACCCGGCGATAGCCATCGGAATAGCCGACGGTGATGTTGGCCAGGCGCGAATCACGGGCCAGGGTGAAGGTGCGGTCGTAGCCGACGGTGTTGCCGGCCGGGTAACTGTGCACCGCCGCCACGTGCGACTTGAACTGCATGGCGCGTTGGTACTCGGTGCGCGCCGGTACGGTGTCACCGAACAGCGCGCCACCGGTGCGTACCATGTCCAGGCGCGCCTCCGGCACCTCCAGCGTAGCGAACGAGTTGGCGGCGTGCAGGGTGAGCTTGCTGCGGTCGAGCTTCGCGTGCTTGATCAACCAGTCGGTCTGCTCGTTGAAGGCCGCCAGGCCCTTGCGCACATCGTCCTTGTCTTCCACGGCGAAGTGGGTCATCAGCGCGACCAGTTTGAGGTGCTTCTGGTCGGTGATCTGCAGCGCTTCGCCACGGCCGGACCAGGTGGCCATCTCCACCCCGTTGCGGCTCATGCCGCTGGAGTTGAGCGCCATGTGAATGCGCAAGGTCTTGCCATGGCGCGCGGCGACGGCATCGACCTGGCGGGCAAATTCGGCGCTGCCCACCAGCTCTTCCATGTCGTACTGCAAGGCATCTTCCAGCTCGCTGAGGCTGGCCAGGCGTACCCGCACCAGTTGCCCGGTGAAGCCACTGGCGCGGACCACGCGGGCCTCCTCGTTGCTGGCCACCGCCACGCAGGGCACGCCCTGGGCGATGATCGATGGCATTACCAAGCCGATACCGTGGCCATAGGCATCGGCCTTGAGCACGGCGCACAGCTTGGACTTGCCGGCCAGCTCAGCCTGCAGGGTGCGGATGTTGTGCTGCAGGGCGCTGGCGCTGACTTCGACCCAGGCGTTGCTGTTTTGCACGGTCAGGGCGTTTGTACCGTTGTCCATCGACAGCGGGGGGGCGGCATACAGTGGGGCTTGGCCGGTGATCAGCAGGGCCAGGGATGCGGCCAGAAGTGTACGGCGAAATGGCATGTAGGTTTCTCTTGTTCTTTTGGTTTGTGCGCGCCTTAACAGACGCAGGTGTGTTTGAGTTCGATGAAGGTCACGCCGGGTGTGGCGAAACCGCTGGCCAGGTCGGCCTGCAGCGCGTCCAGGTCACGCGGCTGGCGCACCGCGCAACCAAAGGCACGGGCCAGGCCGATGAAGTCCGGGTTACGCGGCAGCACGCCGACGGGCTCGATGTTCAGGCCGAGCATGTCATCGCGGATCTGCCCGAGGGCGTCGTTGTTCCACAGCAGCACCACCAACGGCCGGTCCAGTTCCTCTACAGCCGTGGCCAGCTCCTGGGCGGTATAAAGGAAACCGCCGTCGCCTACCAGCACCAGGCCTGGACGATGGTCGGTGGCAAGCATGCCGCCGACACCGGCCGGCAGGCCGTAGCCGAGTGTGCCGTAGCCGGTAGGATGCAGCCAGCTACGCGGCGCCCGGCTGGCGAAGGCGTAGTTGCCGGTGTAGGCCAGTTGGGTCATGTCGCTGCTGATGAACGCATTGTCGGGCAGCACGGCGGCAATGCGGTCCAGAATCGCCTGATGGGTGGCCTGCAACGGTGTATGCCCATTACGAATGGCCTGGCGCAGGTTGCTCACCGCTTCGCTGGCCTGGGCCGGGTCTCGGTCAAGTGCTGGCAGGTGCTCGAGCAAGCCGGCCAGGGTTTGCCGGGCATCACCCTGCAAGGCAATGGCACAGGGGTAGAAGTCGTTGAACTTGCGCGGGTCGATGTCCACGCGCAGCAGCTCGCCAGTGATCGGCAGGCGCTCGCGCCAGAAGTCGGTGTCGGCCATTTCGGTGCCCACGGCCAGCACCACATCGGCCTGGCTGATCAACTGCCAGCCAGGCTCCACGCACAGGCTGGAACCCGCATTCAATGGCGCTTGCGGTGCCAGCAGGCCCTTGCCTGCCACGCTGGTGAACACCGGTGCCGCCAGCCGGGTGCTCAACTGCGCCAGTTGCTCGGCCGCGTGCAGCGCACCGCCACCCGCGATGATCATCGGCCGCTTGGCCGCTGCCAGCTTCAGGGCAGCCTGGTCGAGGGTTTCGCGGCACGGCTGGCCACGTTCGGGGCGGCGCGCCACCTCATCGCTCCAGTCACGGCTGACGGGTGCGGCCAGCACGTCCAGCGGCACCGAAATGTGCACCGGGCGCGGCCGTTCACTGTCGAACACGGCCCAGGCACGGGCGATCAGCTCGGGCAGGTCATCGCCGCGCAACGCAACGGCCGAAAACGCGGTGATCGGCGCAGTCATGGCGCGCTGGTCCTGGGTTTCATGCAGGCAGCCCCAGCCTTTGCCCAGGCTGGCGGTATGGTTGACGCTGGAAATCACCAGCATCGGGATGGAGTCAGCATAGGCCTGGCCGATGGCGGTGGCGGCGTTTGTCACCCCCGGGCCGGTGATGACAAAGCACACCCCCGGCTTGCCGCTCACCCGCGCATAGCCGTCAGCCATGAAGCCTGCGCCCTGCTCGTGGCGGGTCAGCACATGGCGGATACCACTCCCCGGCAGGCCGCGGTACAGCTCCAGGGTGTGCACCCCGGGGATGCCGAACACAGTCTGCACGCCGTAGTTGGCCAACAGGCGCACCAGCGCCTGGCCGGCAGTCAGGGTAAGGTCATTCATGTCGTTCTCCTTGCGCCTGGCCGAGGCGGATCAGCGCGTCGACCGCGGTGGTGCCATGGGCACCGACCATCAATGGGTTCACATCCAGCTCCAACAGCTGCCCGGCGTTTTCGCAGGCGTAATCGGCCACCGCACGGATAGCTGCGACCAGGGCGTCGAGGTCGGCGGCCGGGCTGCCACGGAAGCCTTGCAGCAGGCTGGCACTGCGCAGGTTCAGCAGTGCGGCGCGGATGGCGCTGTCGGTGGTGGGCAACAACAGGCTGACACTGTCCTTGAGCAGTTCGACCAGCACGCCGCCGGCACCGATCACCAAGGCCAGGGCAAAGTCGTGTTCACGTTTGATGCCCACTATCAGCTCGGCCAGCGGGGGCTCGGCCATGGGTTCGAGCAGTACCTGGTCAAATTCGACGTGCGGGGCGTAGGCAGCGATGCGCTGGCGCATCTGCACCAGTGCGGCCTCCAGGGCGGCAGCATCACGCAGGTTCAACGCCACCGCACCGGCCTCGGTCTTGTGCGGCAGCTGTTCGCTGACCGCCTTCAGTACCAGCGGGTAACCCACGCAGGCGGCGTCTGCCACGGCGCGCTCGGGCGTACTCAGCACGCCCGCTGGCACCGGCAAACCGAAGGCGCGCAGGGCGTGCTTGGCTTGCCATTCGTCCAGCAACCGGCTTTCGCCCGTGAGGGCTTGGGGGCACAGCGGTACCCGTGCGGCCTCGCCTTGCTCCAGCAACCGCCGGCGGTTGCGCTGGTAGGCGACAATGCGGCCCCAGGCCGCCAGGCCGTCTTCCACGCCCTGCAGCGCAGCAATGCCCCGGGCATGCAGGCGCTCACGCGCACTGGCGGGCAGCAGCTCCGGGAAGGCGGAGGTGACAAAACCGATCTTGCCGTGACGCTCCAGCGCGTCGCAGTACAGCGCCAGCAGCAGGTCGCACTCCTTGCGTTCGCCAGTGAAGGCCGCCGGGTAGTCCAGCACCAGCATGGCGGCATCAGCTGCCCCGCTCAGGGTGCTGTCAAGCATGCGTTGCAGGGCCGCTTCATCGCCCCAGATGGCAGTAGTGAAATCCAGCGGGTTGACCAGGTTGGCATAGGCCGGCAGCACTTCGGCCAACTGCGCCACCTGCCCTTGTCCCAGTTTCGGCAGACTCAACTGGTTGCGTTCGGCATAGTCGGCGATCAGGCCAGCATCGCCGCCTGAGCAGGCCAGCGCGATCAGTTCCCCATTTGCCGGCAAGCGCCCGCAAGCGGCGGCCTTGAGCGTTTCGACAAAGCTCACCGGGCCGCTGACGCGGATCACGCCCAGGCGCTGGAACAGGCTGTCGTACAAGGCATCGGAGCCGGACAACGAGCTGGTGTGGCTCAGCGCCAGTTCAGCGCCGATCTGCGAAACGCCCGTCTTCAGGGCAATGACCGGTGTACCCTGCTGCAATGCCTTGTAGGCTGCGCGTGCAAAGCCCGGCACGTTCTTCAAGCCTTCCAGGTGCAGCCCGATGGCCGTTACCCGTGGGTCGTCGAGCAGCACGTCCATCAGCTCGGCCACGCCCAATTGCGCCTGGTTGCCGACCGAGGCCATATAGGCCACCGGCAGCGAGCGGTCGCTCATGGACAGGTTGTAGGCGAAGTTGCCGCTCTGGGTCAGGATCGCCACGCCCTTCTCCACCCGCTTGCCGCCATGGGCCACCGGCCACAGGGCGGCACCGTGCAGGTAATCGAGCAGGCCATAGCAGTTGGGGCCGAGCAGGGCCATGTTGCCGGCCGCAGCGAGCAGGCGCTGCTGCAACTGGCGGCCCTCTTCGCCGCTTTCGGCAAAGCCGGAGGCATAGCAGATGGCACCACCGGCGCCACACGCGGCCAGCTCGGCAACGCACTGCAAGGTCAGCTCACGGTTGGTGGCGATGAACACCGCGTCCGGGGCGTAAGGCAAGTCGGCCACGCGGGCAACGCAAGGGATACCTTCCAGGCTTTCATGCTGCGGGTTGACCAGCCACAGCTCGCCGCCAAAGCCACCTTCGGCGCAGCGCTTGAGCGCCCGCGCCATGCTGCGCCCGCCAACAAAGGCCAGGTGCCGGGGCGCCAGCAGGCGCTTGAGGTTGTCACGAATCGATTGCGACATGGGTGTTCTCCTGGCGCTCAGCGCAGCAGCGGGCGCAGCAGTTCGCGGGCGATGATGTGCCGCTGGATTTCCGAGGTGCCCTCCCAGATACGCTCGATACGCGCGTTGCGCCAGATGCGCTCGACCGGCCCTTCGTCCATCAGGCCCATGCCGCCGAAGATCTGCACGGCTTCGTCGGCCACCTTGCCCAGCACTTCGCTGGCAAACAGCTTGGCCATGCCGGCTTCACCGTCGGTCATGCTGCCCTGGTCCATCTTCCAGGCCGTGTGCAGCGTGAGCATTTCGGCGGCGCGAATCTGTGTGGCCATGTCGGCCAGCTTGAACGACACGCCCTGGTAGCTGCCGATGGCCTGGCCGAACTGCTTGCGGTCGGCGGCCCACTGCAGCGACAGGTCGAGGGCGCGCTGGGCCTGGCCCACGCAGTTGGCGGCGACCATCACCCGGCCGGCGGTAAGCCAGGCGTTGGCCACTTCCCAGCCCTTGCCGACTTCGCCCAGCACCTTGCTGGCCGGCACCCGGCAGTCGTCGAAGAACAGCTCGTAGGTGTGGTAGCCACGGTTGCTCACGCACTTGGGGCCACGGCGGATGGTCATGCCCGGTGTGCCGCGGTCCACCAGCAGCGCCGTGACCGCATTGCGCTTGCGCCCGTTGTGCTCGTAAGTGTCGGTGACCGCGAAGACAATCGCGAAATCGGCGTGGCCGGCGTGGCTGATGAAGTGCTTGCTGCCGTTGATGACAAAGTCATCGCCCTGGCGCACGGCGCGAGTCTTGATGGCGTTGGCATCGGAACCGGCACCCGGTTCGGTGAGGGCGAAGCAGTCGGTTTTCTCGCCCTGCACACAAGGCAGCAGGTAGTCGTTGATCTGCTCGTCCTTGCAGGCCATGAGGATTTTCGACGGGCGTGCGACAAACACGTGCAGCGCCCAGGACACCTTGGACAGCTCACGTTCGATCAGCGCCTGGGACAGGTAGTCCAGGCCACCGCCGCCGACTTCCTCAGGCATGTTGAAGGCATAGAACCCGGCGGCGATGGCCTTGCCACGGATGTGCGCAGCCAGCTCTGGCGACACGGCATCGGCGCGGTCCACCGCTTCCTCATGGGGCAGCAACTCTTTGGCAACAAAGCTGCGTACCGCTTCCACCAACATTTCTTGTTCTTGGGTCAGTTGGAAATTCATCTGCGAAGGTCCTGGTCAGGGTCGGTATCGGGTTACTGGCCGGTGAAACGGGGGGCGCGGCGTTCAACCGAGGCTTGCAGCGCCTCGGCGCCATCCTGGCTGCGGCCGCACAGCAGGCCGGCGTGGCGCTCGGCCTCCAGCTGCTCGGCCAAGGTGCGGCGGGCGCCGTCGCGGATCAGCTGCTTGGTCTGCGCATAGGCGAACGTCGGGCCATTGGCCAGGCGCCCGGCCAGCTCGGCCGCCACGGCGGGCAGTTGCTCGTCGGCGCAGACTTCGCTGACCAGCCCGGCCGCCAAGGCACGCTCGGCGCCCCACAGTTCATCGAGGAACAACAAGCGCTTGGCCTGCTCGCTGCCGATCAGCCGTGGCAAGTGCCAGCTGGCGCCGGCATCGGGGCTGTAGCCCATGCTGGTGTAACCAGCCTTGAAGCGCGCAGAAGCGGCGGCGATACGCAGGTCGCAGCACAGGCTGAGGTCCATGCCCCCGCCCACGGCGGTGCCGTTGATGGCGGCGAGGGTGGGCTTGTCGAGGCTGTGCAGGCGCAACATCAGGGCGTGGGCGGTTTCGGTCCAGCCGTAGCTTTCCAGGGTGCCCGCGGCTTCGGCGGCAGCCCATTCGGCCAGGTCGGCGCCTGCGCAGAAGCTGCGGCCGCTGCCGGTAATCACCACCACGCGTACGGCCAGGTCGCTGTTGTGGCTTTCGAGCAAGGCGTGCAGTTGCTTGAGGGTGGGAATGTCCAGCGCGTTGCGTTGCTCGGGGCGGTTGAGGGTGATCCAGGCAACGCCGGCTTCGACTTTGCTCAACAGTGACGACGACGGGGTGGTCATGGGGGGCCTCGGTGTTGTTGTGATGGTTTTGGGAGGGCTTGATGAGGGAGATACTAAACGAGTGTTCAACAAGGCGGGATGGGCTGTTACAACTTCGCACAACTCGGTTTTTGCTGTTACGCGGGTTTCTTTTGGCATTGCATTTTCGTTGCCTGTGAGATCGAGCGCCGCCCGCGCGGCGCTCGATCTCACAGACAATAAAAATGCTTCACGAACACTTACAACCAACGACCCACGGCATCAAACGCCAGGCGCGCTCGGCTCAAAGGCACCCTGCCGACGGCGATTGACGAAGAAGTACGCCGCGTAGCACAGGGCAATAAAGCCAAAGCCCCAGTACAGCGACGGTCGCTGGGTTTCATCCAGTGCCAGGAACACAAACAGCGAGCTGCACAGGGTGATGCACAGCAGCGGCACCAGTGGGTACAGCGGCGCCCTGTACTTCAGGTCCTGCAGTTGCCCACCTTCACGCAGGTAGGCCTTGCGGAAGCGGTACTGCGCCAGGGCGATGACGATCCAGGTCATGGTGCCGGACATGCCGCTCACCGCCATCAGCACCATGAACAGGGTGTCGGCGGCAATGAAGCTGGTCATAAGCGACACCAAGGCAAAGCACAGGGTGATGCTCAGCGCCCGCAGCGGTACGCCGCGCTTGCTCAGCGGCGCCAGGCTTTTCGGCGCCATGCCGCTCTTGGACATCGCCCACAGAATGCGCGTAGACGCATACAGCCCAGAGTTGCCCACCGACAGGATGGCGGTGAGGATGACGAAGTTCATCACGTCGGCAGCAAAGGGAATGCCGACCATGTCGAACACCTGCACGAAGGGGCTTTCCATCAGGCCGGCCTGCTCGAACGGCACAATGGCCGACAGCACGGCAATCGCCAGCACGTAGAAAATCAGCACACGGAACACCACATTGCGCACCGCCCGCGGGATGCTCTTTTCCGGGTGCTCGGTTTCACCGGCCGCCACGCCCATGATTTCACAGCCCTGGAACGCATAGACCACGGTCATCATCACCGCGAACACCGCCGACAGGCCATGGGGGAACAGCGACTCGCCCACCAGGTTGTCCAGCATCGGCGCCGGTGCCCCGCTGCTCAGCGGGATGGCGCCAAAAATCACCAGCAGGCCAATGATGATAAAACCAAGGATGGTCGCCACCTTGATCCCCGAGAACCAGTACTCGGCCTCGCCAAAAGCGCGAGTGGCCAGGGCGTTGAGGCCGAACAGCACGACCACGAACAGTGCCGACCAGTACCAGATCGGCACCTCGGGGAACCAGCGGGTCATCAGCATGCCGGCAGCGGTGAACTCCAGGCCCACGGTAGTGGCCCAGCTCATCCAGTACACCCAGCCGATCATGAAGCCGGTGGCCGGGCCGATGAACTTCGTGGCGTGGGCCTGGAACGAGCCGGACACCGGCATCTGCACCGACAGTTCTCCCAGGCAGACCATCACCAGGTACATCAGCAAGCCGGCCACCAGGTACGCCAGGATCGCGCCCACCGGCCCGCCCTGGTTGATGGTCACGCCCGAACCCATGAACAGGCCGGTGCCGATCACCCCGCCCAGCGACAGCATGAAGATGTGCCGGCTTTTCAGGGCGCGGGTGAGCTGGATTTTTTCGTGGTTGTCAGTCATGGCGCACCTCGCCATTGCGGCAGGTGCGGGGGGCGGTACGAAAGAGGGGCTGAGCGCTACGGCATGTCATTATTCTTGTCTCCAATAAGCCTCATGGACCGCGTGCAACACGGTTGCCATGGATTATTGGAAACGGATGTAAGGTGCCGTTGTACGAACGGATCGAAGATGTAAAAAGTCGTAAGATTTTTGTACGTCAGCTCTGGATCAACTGTTCCAGGGTCGCACGGGCCTGGCCGAGCTGGTTTGCCAGTGGCTCGGCAAGTGCGTTCAGCGCCTGCCCGTCATGCTGGCGCGCTGCGTCTTCCAGGCGTCGCAACAGCGCAGCAAGGCCAGAAAAACCCAGGGAATCGCAACTGCCGGCCAGGCGATGGGCCAGGTGCAGCACTTCGGTAAAGTCCTGGGCCGGCAGCGCCTCGGCCAACCCCGTGGCGTGCTGCTCCAGTGACTGGCGCAACACCTTCAGCAGGCCTTGCAGCTTCTGCTCGCCCAGCAGCGAGCGGTGGGTGGCCAGCAGCGACCAGTCCATGTTCGCGTCAATACCGGCCTCTTCAGTCGGCTTCGCGTCAGCCAGCGCCTGGCGCAGGTTGGCCAGCCGCAGAGGCTTGGCCAGCACACCTTGCATGCCGGCTTCCAGGTAACCCGACACTTGCCCCGGTTGCACGCCAGCAGTCAGCGCCACTATCCGGCTGTGGTGGTTTGGCCCGGGGGTGGCGCGAAGCTGCCGGCAAAGCTCCACCCCGCTCATGCCGGGCAGGTGAACGTCGAGCAGGATCAGGTCGAAGCGCCGCTGAGCGCACAGCTGCAGGGCCTGCCCGGCATCCTCGGCAAAGCTCACCCGGTGGCCATCGCGCACCAGCAGGCTGCCCGCCACCTCACGGTTCAGCGCGACGTCCTCCACCACCAGGATATCCAGGCTGGCGCTGACCGAGTGGGCCGGGGTATTGGCCGCAACGGGCTGCCCAAGGGCGATGTCGAGTACGAACCAGAAGCAGCTGCCCTGCCCTTGCACACTGTCCAGGCCAATGCAGCCCCCCAGCTTTTCCACCAGGTGCTTGCAGATCGCCAGGCCCAGACCGGTGCCGCCGTAGCGGCGGGCCACGGCTTCGCTGGCCTGGACGAAGCGGTCGAAGATTTTTGCCTGTACAGCCGGCTCGATGCCGATGCCATTGTCACTGACAGACAGCCGCAGGCGCTGCGTGGTCGCATCGCTGGCCAGCACCTGTACCTTGAGCCGCACCTGGCCGTGCTCGGTGAATTTGATGGCATTGGCCAACAGGTTGCTGAGCACCTGACGCAGGTACTGCTCGGCGCCGTGCTGGTAACCGGCCAACTGCTCATCAACCTCCAGATGCAGTGTGTCGCCGTTGTCCGCAGCCATGGGTTCGAGCAGCGCCAGCACTTCCTGGCACAATTGGCGCAGCGAAAAGCCGACCAGCTCGGCGCGGCTCTCCCCTTCTTCGAGCCGGGCGAAGTACAGCACTTCGTTGAGAATTGCCAACAGCCCCTCGCCGGCCTTGTACAAGGCTTCCAGGCGCTGACGGTCGGCCGCATCCAGCCGGCCCCCGCGTAGCAGCTCGGCCATGCCCAGGATACCGTTGAGCGGGGTGCGCAGCTCGTGGCTCATGGTCGCCAGAAAGCGCGACTTGGCCAGGTTTGCGGCCTCTGCGTCATCCTTGGCCCGGGCCAGGCTGGCGGTACGTCGTTCGACCATGGCCTGCAGTTCGTCGCGCTTGTCTTGCAACGCCAGGCGGTCGCGCTCGCGGCGTTCAATGTCGCTGAGAATGGCGCGGCGCATATCGTCCAGGGCATTGGCCACCGTGTCGATTTCGTCAGGGCGCGATGAACGGCGGCGCCCCAGGCGCAACGGTTCCTGCCACTGGCCGGCGCCAATACGCCGGGCGAACTCGGCCATCACTTGCAGATGGCGGGTGACCAGGCGATAGAACAGCCCCGACAGCGCCACTGCAAGGCCGCACAGGAACACCCCCATCCACAGCAGGCTGGCAAGGCCGGTGGCATACAACCGATGGTGCACCGCCCCCAGGTCGATACTCACTTCCAGCTCACCCAGGTGCCTGGCGGGGCCCGAGGGGGGCTGAAAATCCAGGGGGAAGCGCTCGATGCGCAGCGGCCCCTTGGGTTCGGCCTCCCCTCGCAGCAGTTGAAAATCGTCGCTAACCAAACGCACCCGGGCCACGTCGGAAAAATCCACCAGGCCGCGCAATTGGGTATCGAGCTGCGCCTCGTCGAGGTCCCACAGGCTGCGCTCCAGGCTGGCGAGGTAGCCGGCGCGGATCAACGCCATGCGTGCCTCGATGTCGCGCATCTCGCGGCGGTATTCGAAATACAGCTGCACGCTACTGGCCAGAACGGTAAAGCACAGGCTGAACAACAGGATGAACCGAAGCAGGCGGCGCAGCAGGCCATCGGTGTGCAGGCGAATCATCGGGCATCCGCCGGCAGGTTGATCATGTCGCGGTAGGTGACCTCGCTCTGCTCCAGCCAGCGCGTGATCTCGCCAGCCTGGTTCATGCGCCGCAACTGCGCGTCGATTTCATCCATGTGCTGGCTCAGGGGTGATTGCCGCGACACGGCAACGCGCAGGTAGTCCACGCTCAGCGCGCTGGGCAATACGCGGATGTCCTGCGCGCCTGGCAGGTGCTCGATGAACAGTTGACCGGTGCGCCGCTCCTGGATCACGTAGTCGATGCGCCCGCGGATCAGCTTGCCGAAGTTCTGCTGGCTGGAAGACACCCGCTCGATGTTCTGATGCCGGGCGACGAAACGGTCGAATTCGGCGCCGTAGCTTTCGCCGTACAACAGGCCGCCGCGGTAACCGGCCAGGTCCTCTAGCTGCTGAAACTGCACTGGCCGTTTGCGGTTGTAGAACACAGCCACTTCCTCGCGCACTACCGGCTCCGTGGAAAAATGCATGCGCTGGTCCCGTTGGTCGCTGTTGTAGGCCAGCACCACGTCTACCCGCCCGGCGGCAGCGTCCATCAGGCAGCGCTTCCAGTTGCCCAGCACCACGGTCTGCACGTCGTAGCCCATGCGTGCGAACAGTTCGCGCACCACGGTTGGCGCCAGGCCACGCACCTGGTGGCCGTCGCTCCAGGACATCGGCGGGTACACCGGGTAATCGCAATAGCGCACCGTCTGTGCCGCACCGGCCGGCACACTGAGCAACGCCAGCGCCATCCCCCAGGCACGGCGGGCGCGGTGGGTCATGCGGCCACGCTGGCAGTGAACAGGTAGCCGGTGCCGTGAATGGTGATGATCAGTTGCGGCTCGGCCGGGTCATCGTGCAGCTTGCGCCGCAGGCGACCGACCAGCACGTCGATGGAGCGGTCGTTGGGCACCCACTCGCGGTTGCGAATCTGGTCCATCAGCTGGTCGCGGCTCAGGGTATGGCCGCTGTTGCGCAGGAACACGCTAAGCAACTGGAACTCACCGTGGGTCAGCAGGGTTTGCCCGCCGCGTGGGTCGATCAGGCGACGGCGGTCGGTGTCCAGCGCCCAGTCGGCAAACTGCTTCAGCGACTGCGCGCAGGCCGGTGGCGGGTGCACTTCGCGGGCATGGCGCACGCGGCGGATCAGGTTTTTGGCGCGTGATACCAGCTCGCGGGGGTTGAGCGGTTTGATCACGTAGTCGTCGGCGCCGCATTCCAGGCCGACAATGCGGTCGATGTCGTCGTTGCGGCGGGTGATGAGGATGATGCCCACCTCCGAGCGCACCCGCAGCTCGCGGGTCAGGGTGAGGCCGTCCTTGCCAGGCAAGCGGATGTCCAGCAGCACCAGGTCGACATCCTGGCTGCCAAGCAGGGCTTCGGCCTTTTCTGCCGTGTCGGCACAGTGCACGTCGTAGCCTTCCTGGGACAGATAGGCCTGCAGCAAGTCACGAATAAGCGGATCGTCATCGACGATCAATACCCGAGGCGTCATTGCGTGTTGTCTCTTTTTATTGGTGTTGTTCTACACACTCGCGCCAGCAGCGTACTCGTTACTGAACAGACGATCAACAGCCCTCGGGCAGGCTGAAGCGCCGCCGACCACCGGCCTGCAGGCCATCGACCCAGGCCTCGCAGATAATCACGCCCTGCTCGGGGGTGAAGGTGCCGGGGTTGAGCCCCGACTCCAGCCACAGGCCATCGAGCAGGGCACTGAGGCTGATGGCCGCGAGGTCGGCATCGAAGCCCTGCCAGCCCTCCTGCGTGGCCAACTCGGCCAGCAACCGGCTCAGCTCCTTGCGGTACTCGCCATAGGAATGATCATGCACCTGGTTGATCGCATCGGCCGTCTTGACCGCGCCCCAGAAGGCCAGCCAGGCGTCGAGCAGCTGCGGGTCGAGCAACTCTGCGCAAAACGAGGCGCGGAAAAACGCCGACAGCCGCTCCCGGGCATTGGGCGCAGCCTGCGCCATGGCGTCACGCAGCAGCCCCATCACCCGGCCGGTGACGGCCAGGTAGGCTTCGGCCACCAGTTCATCCTTGCCGGCGTAGTGGTGGCTGATCAGCCCGACCGAGACCCCGGCCTCGGCCGAAATCTTGCGGATCGAAGCCCCTTGGAATCCGTGGCGTTTGAGGCACACCAAGGTCGCTTCGACCAGGTTGGCCTTGCGCAATTCCGGCAGCATGCGGTGGTAGCGGGCTTCCTGGCTCATCAAGGGTTCTCGGTTCAGGGGCTGGACTGAACGACTGTACAACAAGCCGGACTGCGTGATAAACCCTTGGCACACTTACCCACAACAACAAAAACGGCTGCCATGAACGACCTGATCACACGCGAGCTGGACCAAGGCCTGCTGACCCTGGCCTTCAACCGCCCCGACAAGCTCAATGCCCTGAACACTGCCATGTACCAGCAACTGGGCGACTTGTTGCTGGCGGCGGGCGAAGACCCCGGTGTCGATGCCATCATCATCACCGGTGGCCCCCACTGCTTCAGCGCTGGCAATGACCTGCGCGACTTTCTGGACAACCCGCCCACCAACCTGGATAGCCCCGTGTTCCGCCTGATGCGGGTGGTCATGGGCCTGGACAAGCCGCTGATTGCGGCAGTCAGTGGCGCCGCAATCGGCATTGGCGCCACCTTGCTGCTGCATTGTGACCAGGTGCTGGTCAGCCGCTCGACCAAGTTGCGCATGCCTTTCGCACCGTTGGGGGTGTGCCCGGAATTTGGCTCCAGCCTGTTGCTGCCACGCTTGCTTGGCCAGGCCCGCGCCGCTGGCCTGCTGCTGGGTAACGTGTTGCTGGATGGCGAACAGGCGGTGGCCTGGGGCCTGGCCAATGAGCTGCATGAAGATGGCGAACAGTGCCTGGCCGCAGCGCGCAAGCTGGCGCGGCAGCTGCAAACCTACCCGCAGGCGGCGCTGCGCATCAGCAAGCGGCTGATGAAGGACAGCCAGCGGGCAGAGCTGAAGGCCACGGTGGCGCGGGAAAGCCAGTTGTTTATCGAGTGCTTGCGCACCGAAGAAGCACGCGCCGTGTTACGGCGGCTGATCAAAGATTAAATGGTCTGGCGCGCCCCCTGTAGGAGCGGCCTTGCGTCGCGAAAGGGGTGCGAAGCGCCCCCAGGATCTGCGCCTCGCCTCAGAATCGCCGGGGCCGCTTTGCGGCCCGTTCGCGACGCAAGGCCGCTCCTACAAGGGTCGCGTGATGACGGCTATAGGCCCTAGTAGCCAGTCATCTCCAGATACCCGCGCCCACCCGCACTCCCGCTCAACCGCACCGGCCCTTCCCAGTACGGGAACCGCGTATCCATCCAGGCCCGTGGTTCCACCGCCTGGACCTGCACATTCACCCCATGCGCCGGCACCTGCACCCGCCAGCGCGTCGGTACCTGCTTGCCATTCTTCTGCTCGGCCCAGGCCAGGGCCTGCAACTGCACCTGCGCGCCTTGTAGCGCTAACACTTCACCTTGCGGGCCAACCCACGTGCCGGCGCGGTAGGCATCGCCCTCAGCCTGACGCACCTGGAACACCATCAGCTTGGCACCACTGTCCAGGTGCAGCGAAAACCAGTCCCACCCGGTTTGCCCGGCCGCCAGCGGCTGGCTGCTCCATTCCCGGTCCAGCCAGGCCTGGCCGGTGACCGCGATGCACATGCCATCACGTTCCACTTCCCCGCGCACACTGTAAAACGGCTGGCTGTAATAGTAAGAGGCCTGCCCCTTGCCGGATTTCTCGCTGTAACCCTGATCGCCGTGCAGCACCAGGGGCCGATCACTGTCCAAACGCAAGTCGTAGCGAAAACCTTCACCCCCGGCGACCATTTGCAGGCTTTCGATACCCCCCCTGCCCTGCAACGACCAATCATTGATCCACGCCCGGAAAGGCTGGGCCTGCACACCGGCCTGGCCAATACCGCCGCGCGCCAGGGTTTCGCCAGACTGGTGACCACCCGGCCCGGTCAGGGCCGCGTGCCCCATCCACAGGTTGGGGCTGTTCCAGTCGGTGGTTTCACGGCCGGGGCGCAGGGCCGAGCGGAACAGGGTCCACTGCGCGCCCCAGTCACGCCCTTGGGCGTCCTTGAGGTTGGCGGTGATGTACCACCATTCGATGCGAAAGCCATCGTGCGCGCCGTGGTCACGCGGGAATGCCAGGCGATGCGCGCGGGCCACCTGGCTGAAACCGTCTGCCTGCTGCCCCAGCCCGGCATAGCCTTGCGGCGCCGGCGGATCACAAGCGCATAGCAGGGCGCATAGCAACAGCAAGGCGTTACGCTTCATCGGCAAACGGCCTCAACAGTTCGCGGGGCTGGCGGCGCGCCAGTTGCCACAGCGGCCAGGCGCAGGCCAACAGACTGGTGAACAACCCCAAGGCGGCCAGTTGCAGCAGCTGCACGGGGAATACGTAAAGCGGCAGGCGCCAGCCGAACGCCTGCACGTTGACCACCGCCACCAGGCACCATGCCAGCAACACCCCCAACGGGATTGCCAGCAGTACCGTGAAACTGCTCAGCATCAGTGTCTGCCCCAAGCTCAGCCACACCAGTTGCCTGCGCTGCACACCCAACGCCCACAGGGGCGCCAGCTGGCTCAGCCGCGTCTGGCCCAGCGTCAGCAGGTTGATGAACAGCGCCACGCCGGCCACGCCAAGCGTGAGGCTGTTGAGCGCGGCAGTGGCGGCAAAGGTGCGGTTGAACACCTCGGTAGACCAGCGTTTCAGGCGCGCCTGCTCCACTACGCGGCTCTCGTCCAAGGCGAAGTGCTGCTGCAACGCAGCCTTGATGACGGGCAATTGTTCAGCGGGCAGATCAACGCTCAACCCGGTCAGCGTGGCCTGTGGCCATTGCTTGCGCAACCAGCTGGCATTGACCAGCACGTGCCCCTTGGGGTTACCGTAATCGGCATAGATCCCCACCACTGTCATCGCCTCTGAAGGCAGCGCCAGGCGGTCGCCCAGTTGCACCCTCAGGCGCCTGGCCAGCTGTTCGCTGAGCATCACCGCATGCCCGCCGGCCAACGCTTCCCAGGCGTGAGGCTGCTCCTGCAGCAACGGCCAACGCTTCAGGTAGCCCGGGTGATCGACGATCCCCTGAAGCTGCACCGGCCAGCCCTGCAACTGCGTTTCTACGCGCCAGCCGGGCAGCACCACACTGGCTGCCGATTGCTGCCCTAGCCATTGCGCAATTTCCAGACCTTGGGCTGTATCCCGAGGGCTGACGTACAGGTCGGCAGACAGGCGCAGGTCCAGCCAGCCGACAAAGGTCTTGCGAAAGCCTTCGGTCATGCTGCCCACGCCGACACTGGCAGCCAGCGCCAGCAACAGTGCCATCAGCGCCAAACTCAGTGCCGGCAGTTGCTGGCGGCTATCGGCGACGAACCATTGCGCCAAAGGCCGCCGGCAATACCGCGTCAGCAAGGCCAGAGCCCGGTCGAGCAAGGCCGGCAACAACAGCGCCGCCGCCAGCAACAGCCCAGCCAGCATGGCAAACGCGCTGGCCAGGCGGTTACCCAGCACGCCACAGCCCAAGGCCAGCAGCAACAGGACGCCCGCTATGCAAGCCTGGCGCCTCAACCATGGCCCCTGCGCCAGCCGCCAAGCCTGAGGCTGCGCCAACGCCAGCAATGGCAACCGGGCTGCACGCAACACGCTGCCCAGCCCTGCCAGCAATGCCCCCAACACACTCACAAGCACCCCCACCAGCCACCACCACGCCGGCAGGCTCAGGGTACCGGCAACTTGGGCGCCGTACAGGCCGCGCAAACTGGCTGCCACATCGGGCAACAACCACGCGGCCAGCACATACCCGCTGGCAACGCCGGCCAGCCCGCCCAGGACGGCGAACAGACCCAGCTCTAGCATCAGGGCACACAGCAGGGTGTTCAAGCTGACGCCACAGGCGCGCAGATTGCGGATCAATCCACGCCGCTGTTCTAGCGCCAGACCGATTGCGGCATGGGCGATAAACAGGCCTACGACGAACGCCAGCAGGCCGAGAGCAGTCAGGTTGAGGTGAAAGCTCTCAGTCAGCCGCTGCAACCCGCCGTCGTCCTGTTGCGGTTGCAGTTCGAGGTAAACCGCAATATCAGCAGGCAGCGGCCCTGGCTTGCCGGCCACCAGCAATCGCGACAACTGCCCAGGCGCGTGCAGCAACTGCTGGGCATGGCCGATATCGACCACGATCACGCCGGGCGCCAAGGCAGGCTGCAGGATCATGGGTGGGAGCAGTTGCCCTTCGCTGTCGCGCACCGCGGCCCCAAGCTCTGCGCCCAGTTGCCGCAAGGTGTCTGGCCCGGCCCACGCTTGCCCGGGCGTGCCGATGAACGCCTGCACATCGAATGCTTGCGGCTGCACACCGGCAATGCTGCTGGCCGGCGGCAGGCTCAAAGGGTCGATGCCCAGCAGGCGCACGCTGCGCGCGGGCTCCCCAGGCAAGCGCAAGCGCCCTTCCAGCACGGGCGTTACTGGCCAACCCTGCTTGCGCAATTGCACGTAAAGCCCTTGGTCGAAGCGCTCACCGTTGCGCGGCACTAGCTGCGCCTGCAGCGGCCCGGCCAGCACGGCACTGGCCCGGGCGTAGTCGCTGCGTGCCTGGCTGTTCAGCGCCTGCACGCCCGTCCACAGCGCCGTGGCCAGCCACAGCCCGGTGAAGATGCTGGAAAACTGCACACGATGACGCCGCCAATGGCTGAACAACGCCAACAGGGCCAGCGACAAAAGCCTCATCACCCAAACTCTGGCTGAACGCGACCGGCCTGCAGCTGGCAACGCCGCTGCAAGCGTGCCGCCAGCCGGGGGCTGTGGGTCACCATCAACACACCGCTGCCGGCCTCGGCGACCAGTTGCAGCAACAGGCTCAGCACCTCATCACTGCTGGCTTCGTCAAGGCTGCCGGTGGGTTCGTCGGCCAGCAGCCAGGCCGGGCGCCCAGCCAAGGCGCGGCCGATGGCGACCCGTTGCTGCTGGCCACCGGACAACTGCTCAGGGTAGCGCGCCAGCAAACCTGCCAAGCCCAACTGCTCTGCCAGGTAAGCCACCCATTGTGGGTCATGCCTGCCAGCCAGCCTGGCCTGAAAGGCCAGGTTCGCCGCCACGTCCAGGCTGCTGATCAGGTTGTATTGCTGGAACACCAGGCCAATGCCCTCCCGCCGCCACTGCGCCAGCGACGCCTCCGAACGGCCGTCGAGCGGGACGCCATCGATCAGGATACGGCCGCTGTCGGCACGGTCCAGGCCGGCAATAAGGTGCAGCAACGTGCTCTTGCCGCTGCCCGATTCGCCCATCAGCGCCAGGCTGCTACCGCGTGCCAGGCGCAGGTCCACGCCCTGCAGGACAGGGAGCGGGCCTTGGGGGGTGGGGAATGATTTGTGGAGCTGTTCGATGGCGAGCATCGACGGGCCTTTATGGTGTGCGTCTGCTTAGTAATAGCAGGTCCGAACCGCAGGGGCGCACAGTCACCCCAGCCGCAGTTCTGTTTTCTTCCCTCCATGATTCATCCTGGGCTGACGTAGCGCCTACAGCAGATGCAGAACCACCGCGCCTAGCAAAACGAAACTCACGCCCAACAACTGCCCTGCCGTCAACCGCTCTTTATAGAACACATAGCCAAGCATGGCCGCCACCCCACCAGAAAGCGTACTAATAACAGTTACAACGGCAATCGAACCCTCAAGCACCCCAAATGAAAACGCTGCGAAACCACCCAAATTAAAAAGACTGGCACCGCTCAAGGCGCCATAATCTTTTAAGGTCAAATTGTTACCCCCTCGAAAATTACGATACATAAGCAACAGAAACAGAGCGCCCACGCAGTAGTTCAACCAGAGCATGTTGATTGGGCCTACAGCGGGCAGCGCATATTTACCTTGGACCCAGAAACTGACGCCGTAAAAACCAGCGGCCAGCAGCGCAAAAATAATTGCCTGCCCCTCGCGTCGGTTTAAGCGAGACGCGGGATTGCTGTGCCCCAGGCCCACAGCCATCACACCAAATGCGCAGATGGCGATCCCAATAAACTGATAGGCAGTCAAGCGTTCGCCCCCTGCCCAAGCCAAGATTGTTGTGACGACACCGTAGGACGTGACCACTGGCGCAACAATTGCGGTGCGTCCCTCAGTTAACGCTTTGGCCAGTGAGAGAGCGCCGAGTAGCGTGAACACCGCCGCGACAAGACAGAGGATCATGGTTTCTGTACTGATTGCGACAATCGAATTGAGGCTGCTCGATTGCAAAGCAAAAATACTCAGAACCACCAGCCCCAATACTTGACTGTAGAGCACTGAACGCCTGATACCAAGCGACCTGCCATTTACGCTCACCAAATAATCTGTACCCCCCCAACATATGGCTGCCACCAAGCCCATCAACACATCCACTTCAACACCCCTTTATTGTATTCAGCGAGCCTCACTTCGCTTACACCTATTATGTTTGCGAGCACTTCATTCAATAAGCCGCTTGATGGCACTGTCAATGGCGTGTATTGCAACTAAGCGTGACGAGAGTCATCACGCAGGAATCATCTGACACTAGGAGGATCCTTTAGCCTACAAGAAATCTAATAATGCTTAGGTTACTTGTGTCATCGACATAACTCGCAACCAAATGACACAGGCGCCGCCCGTGTTCGCGGGCAAGCCTGCTCCTACAGAGGGGGGCAGCCGTTGCCTTTTGACCAAGCCACACGTCCACCCGCCTTCAAGACCTGCCGCTGAAACCGCCCCATCTCCTACCGACAGTGACCTGACGAATTGACGACAATGGATCCATGGCGCGTTCGATAACCGCACATGACTCGCAATTCTCATGCGTAATGTGTTGACCTCGCTCCAACACCAAAGCTCTAATGGATCCATTAAATAAAAACAAAACCCTGGAGAGCCCCCATGTACCCCAAAAACACCTGGTACGTCGCCTGCACCCCCGACGAGATAGCCGCCAAGCCCCTTGGCCGGCAGATCTGCGGCGAGAAGATCGTGTTCTACCGCGCCCAAGAGAACAAAGTGGCCGCCGTCGAGGACTTCTGCCCCCACCGTGGCGCGCCGTTGTCGTTGGGCTATGTCGAGGACGGCAACCTGGTGTGTGGCTACCACGGCCTGGTGATGGGTTGCGACGGCAAGACCGTATCGATGCCGGGCCAGCGGGTGCGTGGCTTTCCCTGCAACAAGACCTTTGCGGCCGTCGAACGCTATGGCTTCATCTGGGTCTGGCCCGGCGACCAGGCACAGGCCGACCCCGCGCTGATCCCGCACCTTGAATGGGCGGTGAATGATGAGTGGGCATACGGCGGCGGGCTGTTCCACATTGGTTGTGACTACCGGCTGATGATCGACAACCTGATGGACCTCACCCACGAAACCTACGTGCATGCCTCCAGCATCGGCCAGAAGGAAATCGACGAGGCGCCGCCAGTCACCACCGTCACCGGCGACGAGGTGGTTACCTCCCGGCACATGGAGAACATCATGGCCCCGCCCTTCTGGCGCATGGCCCTGCGTGGCAACGGCCTGGCCGACGATGTGCCAGTGGATCGCTGGCAGATCTGCCGCTTCACTCCGCCCAGCCATGTGCTGATCGAAGTGGGCGTAGCCCATGCCGGAAAGGGCGGCTACCACGCCGAGGCCCAGCACAAGGCGTCGAGCATCGTGGTGGATTTCATCACCCCGGAAACCGACACCTCGATCTGGTACTTCTGGGGCATGGCGCGCAACTTCGCCGCGCACGACCAGACCCTGACCGACAACATTCGTGAAGGCCAGGGCAAGATTTTCAGCGAAGACCTGGAGATGCTCGAACGCCAGCAACAGAACTTGCTGGCATACCCCGAGCGCAATCTGCTGAAGCTGAACATCGATGCTGGCGGGGTGCAGTCGCGCAAGGTGCTGGAGCGGATCATCACCAAAGAACGTGCGCCGCAGCCGCAACTGATCGCTACCAGCGCCACCCCTGCCTAAGGAACAGCCGACATGATCGATGCCGTTGTGGTATCCCGTAACGATGAAGCGCAAGGTATTTGCAGCTTCGAGCTGGCGGCGGCGGATGGCAGCCTGCTGCCGGCGTTCAGCGCTGGCGCGCATATCGACGTGCACTTGCCCGATGGGCTGGTGCGCCAGTATTCGCTGTGCAATCACCCCGAAGAGCGCCACCGCTACCTGATTGGCGTGCTCAACGACCCGGCTTCGCGGGGCGGCTCACGCAGCCTGCATGAGCAGGTGCAGGCCGGCGCACGGCTGCGCATCAGCGCGCCGCGCAACTTGTTCCCGCTGGCCGAGGGCGCGCAGCGCAGCCTGCTGTTTGCCGGTGGCATCGGCATTACCCCGATCCTGTGCATGGCCGAGCAGTTGTCCCACAGCGGCCATGATTTCGAGCTGCACTACTGTGCCCGCTCCAGCGAGCGTGCGGCCTTTGTCGAGCGCATTCGCAACGCACCGTTCGCTGACCGCCTGTTCGTGCACTTTGACGAGCAACCGGAGACCGCACTGGATATCGCCCAGGTGCTGGGCAACCCGCAAGAGGATGTGCACCTGTATGTTTGCGGGCCCGGCGGGTTCATGCAGCATGTGCTGGACAGCGCCAAGGGGCTGGGCTGGCAGGAGGCCAACCTGCACCGCGAGTACTTTGCCGCGGCGCCAGTGGATGCCAGCAACGATGGCAGTTTCTCGGTGCAGGTGGGCAGCACGGGGCAAGTATTTGAGGTGCCAGCCGACCAGACCGTGGCCCAGGTGCTGGAACAGCACGGTATCGAGATTGCAATGTCGTGCGAGCAGGGTATTTGCGGCACCTGCCTGACCCGCGTGCTGCAGGGCACGCCGGACCACCGCGACATGTTCCTCACCGAAGAGGAGCAGGCGCTGAACGATCAGTTCACGCCCTGCTGCTCGCGCTCGAAAACGCCGTTGCTGGTGCTGGATATCTGAGCCGGTTTACGACGAGGGCAGGATAACCTTCATGCGCGCGTCTGCCGTTGCCCCGCCAAAGGTCTCGGCGTAGCGCAGGGTGGCATTGGCGTGCTCGCGCATGATCGCTTCGGCGCGGGCACCCTGGCGGTTGCTCAGGGCGTCGAACACCGCGTGGTGCTGCATGTGGGCGAAGTTGAAGCGCCGGTATTCGCGGGCCAGGTCATGGCGGTCCACCGCCAGTGCGGTGACCGACGCGAACGGCAGGTGGTCGTTGCGCGCCAGGGCATCGGCGATGGCCGGGTTGTTGCTGGCTTCGATGATCACCTGGTGAAAGCGCATGTTCAGGTCGTGGTAGGCCTGCAGGTCGTCTTCGGTCACGAAGCCCTTGTCGAATAGCTGATCGCCATCGACCAGACACTGTTGCAGCGCCGCACGTGCTGACGCTGACAAGCCACGCTCTGCGGCTTGGCGAGCGGCCAACCCCTCCAGCACGCCGCGTACCTCGACCGCGCCAGCGATATCATCGGCGCTGACCGAGCGCACCTGAAACCCCCGGCCGCCAAAGCGCACCAGCAGGCCTTCCTGCTCAAGGGTACGAAACGCCATGCGCACCGGCATGCGTGAGACGCCGAACAGTTCGGCGGTAGGAACTTCCATCAGGCGCTCGCCGGCCGCCAGCTCGCCCGAGGCGATCATCTTGCGCAACGCAACCAGCACCATTTGACCGGGTTTGCTCATCCAGGCTACTTCCAGGGGCATGAGCGGGCATCTTAGCGCAAGCCGAGGGGTTGCTGCAGGCCTGTTCGGAGTGCACCCCACAAGGCTGAGAAAGATGTGTTTGCGGGTTCACCCGCGAAGCAGGCAACGCTGCGCCTGGCACCGGCTTCGCCGGTGTTCGCGGCTAAAGCCGCTCCCACAGTGATCGCACTAGCGCTTAGGTGCTATGCAAGGCAGTTGCCCCGACAGGTACTGCATAAACCTGAAGCCTGCGCGATACCTGTGGGAGCGGGTTTACCCGCGAAGAATCCAGCGCGGTGGATGGCACCGGCTCCGCCGGTGTTCGCGGGCATGCCCGCTCCCACAGTGATTGCACTGGCTTTCAGGTGTTGTGCAAGACAGTTGCCCCGACAGGTATTGCATAAGCCTGAAGCCTGCGCGAACCTGTAGGACCGTGCTCACCGGGCATATTGCTGCTTACAGCGTCAGCGGGTAGCTGACGATCAGGCGCGTCTGGTCGAAATCGCTGTTGAAGCTGCGCCGGTTGGTGGCGTTGTTCAGGCGGATGTTGAGGTTCTTCAACGCCCCGCTCTGGAACGTGTAGTTCACCTCGGTATCACGCTCCCACTCCTTGCCATTGCTGCCCGCCGCCGTGGTGGCATTTTCGCCATGCCCGTAACGCACCATGGCCAATAGCCCAGGCACACCCAGCGCGGCAAAGTTGTAGTCGTAGCGCACTTGCCACGAGCGCTCGTCGGCGTTGCTGAAGTTGCCGTTGAACATGTCGTTGCCCAAGGTGCGCCCGCTGCTGCCGTACACCGACATCCACTGGCTGTCGCCACTCACTTTCTGCAACCCCACGTACAGCGTGTGACCACTGTGCGAAGCTGACAGCAAGGCGTAGCCCGTGCGGCTCTGGATATCGCCGATGCGCGCCTGGCCGTCATCACGGTCGATGAAGTAACCCAGGTTGGCCCCCAGCGTCCACTCGCCCACTCGCTGGCTGTGCAGCAGGTTGAAGTAGCTTTGCTGGTATATGTCTTCCAACTGCGAATGCCACGCGCCGATCAGGGTGCGCTGCTGGTTGAAGCGGTACTCGGCGCCGGCGTAGTTGAAGCCGTCCGAGGTGACCCCGGGCGCGGCCCAGGCAGAGAGGTCCTGCATATCGGACGAGTTGCGCAGGCTGACCTCGCGGTACTGGCCGGCTTGCAGGCTCAGGCCTTCGATTTCCCGCGAGTCGAACATGGCGCCACGGAAGGTCTGCGGCAGCAGGCGGCCATCGTCGTAGCGCAGCAGCGGGATATCCGGCAGCAGTTCACCCACCTTCAGCTCGGTCGATGAAATACGCAGCTTGGCCGCCAGCCCTGCGCGGCCATAGTTGTCGGCCGCACGCCCGTCGTCGTGCACCGGCAGCAGTTCGGAACCGCTGGTACCGCGGCCACTGTCCAGCTTCATGCCAAACATGGCGATGCCGTCCAGGCCCACACCGATCAGCCCCGGGGTGTAGCCGGAGCTGAACTTGAAGATGAAGCCCTGGGCCCATTCTTCGACTTTGCTCTTGGCCGCCCCCGGGTCACGGAAATCGCGGTTGAAGTAGTAGTTGCGCAGCGTCAGCCCGGCCTTGGCATCTTCAAGGAAGCCCCCCTCCCCGGCCCAGGCCGGCAAACCCAGGCCAAGCGCCAGCGAAACCGCCAGGGCCGAACGGGCAAGGGTGCAGTGTGTGTGCATCATTATTATTGTTCTCCGCGTTACTTGGGCGCAGCCACCCCCCGCAGGCTGCCCAGAGCCCGTGGTCGAATGGCTGCATGAATGCCCGGCCTGGGCCGGGCGCTACTCAGTGGCTCAATGCATCAGAACGGATACTGGCGCGGCACGTGCTGCACGCTTACCCAGTGATCGCGGGTAAACTCGTCGATGGCCCAGTCCCCGTTGAAACGGCCAAGCCCCGAGTTCTTCTCACCGCCGAACGGCGCGTTGGCCTCGTCGTTCACCGGGATGTCGTTGATGTGGCTCATGCCTGCACGCACCTGGCGGGCAAAGCGCACGGCACGCTCCAGGTTGCGGCTGAACACCGCGCTGGAAAGGCCGAATTCGCTGGCATTGGCCAGCTCCAGGGCATGCGCTTCGTCACGCGCGCGCAGCAAGCCCACCAAGGGGCCGAAGATTTCGTTACGCGCGAGGTCCATGTCGACGGTGACCTCGCCATACACATGCGGCGCCAGCAAGTTGCCGTCGACCCCGCCCTCGTACAGCGGCTCGGCACCTTCGCCGCGTGCCAGGCTGATCTTGTCCTGAAGGCCCTGCAGTTGCCGGGCATTGATTACCGGCCCGATCACCGTAGCTGACGAGTCCGGATCGCCTACCACCAGCGCCCTGACACGCTCGACGAAGCGCTGCGCAAAAGCGTCGTAGAGGCTGTCGTCGACGATGATCCGGTTCACCGCCATGCAGATCTGCCCCTGATGCAGGAACTTGCCAAACACGGCAGCATTCACCGCCTGTTCAAGGTCGGCATCGTCCAACACCACGAACGGGCTGTTGCCGCCCAGCTCCAGGGCAACGTGCTTGAGGTGTTCGCCACCGCTCGCAATACGGCCAATGCCACGCCCCACCGGAGTGGAGCCAGTGAAGGTGATCAGCGCCGGCACCGGGTGCTCGACAAAGGCATCACCGATATCGCCGCCCGCGCCGACCACCACGCTGAGTACGCCGGCTGGCAACCCGGCCTCTTCGAAAATGCGTGCCAGCAGCAGGCCGCCGCACACCGGGGTGTCGCTGGCAGGCTTGACCACCACGGCATTGCCCAGCGCCAGCGCCGGGGCAATCGAGCGCTGGGTCAGGTGCAGCGGGAAATTCCACGGGCTGATGACCCCGACCACACCCTGGGCGCTGCGGTACACGCGGCTTTCCTTGCCCGGCACGTTGGACTCGACGATGCGCCCATGCACCCGCGACGGGAACGATGCCGACTCTAGCGCAATCGCCCGCGCCGCGCCCCATTCCAGCTGCGCCTTGAGCCGGGTACTGCCGGATTCGCGGATGATCCAGTCGATGATCTCGTCGCGGCGACGATCAAATATCGCCACCACTTCGTACAGCACCGCCGCGCGTGCGGCGGGGCCCAGTGCCGCCCATTTTGACTGTGCCCGGGCTGCCTCCAGATAGGCGGCATCCAGGTCGGCACGACTGGCCTGTTGGACCTCAAGCAACAAGTCGCCGTTGTATGGGTTGTACACATTCAGGGGCTTGCCGGCACTGCCGGCGCGCCACTCGCCGGCAATCGGCAGCAGTTGAAGGTCTTGATAACGAGGGCAATGGGCAGACATTCAAGGCTCCTTGGTCAGCACGTAGGTTTGTTGGCAGCTTCAGGCTCACTGGCCTGTTGTGGCGCACGCACCTGGATGAAGGCGATGGCAAGCGCACCGATCACCCCAGGCAGGGCGAAGGCGAGGAAGTTTTGCTGGATCGGCAGTTGCATCGACAGCAGGCTGCCACCCAGCATGGGCCCGGCGATGGCGCCGAGGCGGCCGATACCGGCAGCCCAGCCCACCCCGGTGGAGCGGATGTGCGCCGGGTAGGCGATAGAGGCATAGGCATGGATTACTGCCAGAGTGCCGATGGTGGTAGCGCCGGCGACCAGCAACAGCAGGTTGAGCAACAGCGGGCCCGGGTTGAGCCCCAGCGCCGCCAGCGACAGCGCTGCCAGCACGAAGAACAGCGCCAGCGTGCGCTGCACCCCCAGGCGGTCGGCGAGCCAGCCACCAAACAATGCACCCACCGTGGCGCCAATGTTCAGCGTCACCAGAAACGCCAGGCTCGAGCCCAAGGGGTAGCCGCCCTGCGCCATCAGCTTGGGCAACCAGGTATTGAGGCCATAGCTCATCAGCATGCACATGGCGAACGCCACCCATAGCAACAAGGTGGCCAGGGCCTGACCAGGGCCGAACAACTGCGCCAGGCGCGCCTTGTCTACCGGTTGGTCGCTGCCCGCCAAATGTAGCTCGGTGCCCGGGCGAAACGCCGGGTCGACCTTCGCCAGCAACCGTTCAAGCTCGGCACGGCGCCCCTTGAGCTCAAGAAACGCCGCCGACTCCGGCAGGTAGCGCAGCATGAACGGCACGGCCAGCACCGGCAGCACAGCCACATAGAACACAGCTTGCCACCCCCACTGCGGGATCACCGCGATTGCCAGCAAAGCCGACAGCACTGCGCCCACCGAATAGAAGCTGGACATCACGGTGATCATGGTGCTGCGCCGCCCTTGCGGGGCGAACTCGCTGATCAGGTTCACGGCGCTGGGTACCAGCGCGCCCAGGGCCAGCCCGGTCACTAGGCGGCAGGCACCGAGCGCCAGCGGGGTTTCTGCATGCCCGGTCATGAACGCCGCCAGGCTGGCCAGCAGTGTGGTGAGGATGATCAGTTTGCGCCGGCCGAAACGGTCGGCCAGTGGCGCCAGCAAAGTACCGCCGAACAGCATGCCGAACAGCGCACAGCTGCCGAGCGTGCCGGCTTCGATGGCGCTAAGTTGCCATTCCTGCATCAGGCGTGGCACCACCGAGCCGTAAATCACCATGTCATAGCCGTCGAACAGCATGATGAAACAGCCCCACAGCAGTATCAGCAGGTGCGTGCGATTGAAGGGTGCAGCATCGATCACTTCACTTACGGAAGTCGTCTTCATAGCCACCTCGGTTCTTGTTTTTGTGGGTGTCGCGTGGTGTGCGTGTGTGTCGGGTTCAGGGCTCGATGGTCTGGGTCGGCACTTCGATCAGCACTGGCCGGTCGCTCTCCAGCGCTTCACGCAAGGCCTGGGCGAAGGCGCTGGCAGTGGCCGCATGCACCGCCTGCACGCCATAGCCACGGGCGATGGCGCAGAAGTCCAGGCCAGGCACGTCCAGCCCGGGCGCATCAGTGACGTCCAGCACATCAGCGAACCAGCGCAACGCGCCGTAAGTGCCGTTCTTGAGGATGATGAACACCACCGGGATGTTGTATTGCGCGGCGGTCCACAACGCGGTGATGCCATAGTTGGCCGAGCCGTCGCCGATCACGCCGATCACCCGCCGGCCAGGCGATGCCAGCTGCACGCCAACTGCTGCTGGCAGGCCAAAGCCCAGGCCACCGGCTGCAGGGAAGAAATAACTGCCCGGCTCACGCATTTCCACGCGGCGCCAGAACGCCCCCACGGTAGAGGTGGACTCCTTGACGTAGATGGCGTCCTTGGGCGCCAGGGCGTTGAGCAGGTCGAACACGGTTTCAGGGCGCAACAGGCCACCGTCATCCGCCACCGGTTCAGCAGCAGGCAAAGCGGTGGGCATCTGCCGCACGCTCTGCGGCACGCCGTCCAGCACGGCTTCGAGGGTAAGCGCAATGTCGCCGACCAGGGCGTCGCCCATGGGCGCGCGCGCCGCTTCGCCCGGGTCACAGGTCAGGTGCAGCAGCTCGCAGCCGGCCGGCAGGTAGTTGCCTGGGGCGAACTGGTGGTAGCGGAACACCGGAGCCCCCACCACAAGGATCAGGTCGTGCCCGGCCAAATTGTGGCTGATGCCGGCAATGGCTGCCGGCAATACCCCGCGGAAGCACGCATGCCGAGTGGGGAACGGGCAGCGCGACGCCGAAGGCGCGACCCAGGCCGGCATGCGCAGCTTCTCGGCCAACTGCACAGCCAGGCCATTGGCAGCGCTGCCATCGACATCCGGGCCCAGCACCAGCACCGGGTTGCGCGCCGCTGCCAGGCGTTCGCACAGGTGCTGCAGCTGCGCCGGCGACGGCAGCCCGGCACTGCTCACCTGGCGCCGTGCCAGGTGCTCGACACCGCTTGGCGCTTCGCACGCCCAGTCGTCATAGGGGATCGACACGTACACCGGCCCGCGTGGTGGCAAGTTGGCGGTGTGGATCGCCTGGCTCAGGGCGCGCGGCACGTCCTGCGCGGTAGCGGGCTCGTGGCTCCACTTGACCAGTGGCTTGGGCAGCTGTGCGGCATCGACATTGGCCAGCATCGCTTCCACCCCGATCATCGAGCGCACCTGCTGGCCGGCGGTAATCACCAGCGGGCTGTGCGAGTACCAGGCATTGGTGAGGGCGCCCATACCATTGCCGGTACCGGCAGCCGCGTGCAGGTTGACGAAGGTGGGCTGGCCGCTGGCCAGTGCATAGCCATCGGCCATGCCGACCACGGCGCCTTCGTGCAGGCCGAGGATGTAGCGGAAATCCTCCGGGAAGCCCTTGAGAAACGGCAGCTCGTTGGAGCCGGGGTTGCCGAAGATGGTGGTCAGGCCATGCTGGCGAAGAATGTCGTAAGTGGCGCCGTGAACAGTTTTCATAAAGCCCCTTGCAGCTTGTTTTTGGAATTCGGGTTACTTTTGCAGCCACGGCCAGATTGATCAAATTGATACTATCTTTACTAAAAATAAAACCTATCTATGTGAAGTCAGCGCCCCATGAGCCACATCGACCTGAACCTGATCCGCACTTTCGTCACCCTGTACGAGGCCCGCAGCGTCACCCTTGCCGCCGAGCGCCTGTTCGTCACCCAGCCCTCGGTCAGCTATGGCCTGGCCCGCCTGCGCGAACTGTTTGACGACGCCCTGTTCAGCCGCACGCGTGACGGCATTCAGCCGACCTTTGTTGCCGAGCAGCTGTACGGCACCCTGCGTGACGCACTGACGCGCATCGAAGGTGCTGTGCAGAGCACCCGCCAGTTCGACCCCGCGACCACCGAACGCAGGTTTCGCATCGCCCTTTCCGACCTTGGCGAAATGGGCTTCTTGCCGCTGATTCTGGCGCGCCTGAACCGCGATGCCCCGCAGGCTGAAGTCGAGGTGCTGCCACTGCAGGTCGACCAGGTGGGCGACTGGCTGGCCAGCGGCAAGATCGACGCCGCCATCTGCCGCCCGCCGGTGCCGGGCACGCGCAGCCAGGTACTGATGCGCGAACGTTATGTATGCCTGCTCAGCTGCGACCACCCTCGCATCGGCAATGAACTGAGCCTTGAGCAGTTCATTGCCGAGCGCCATATCAGCGTTACCCGTACCACCGGCCACGGCAGTGTCGAAGACGTGCTCACCAGCATGCAGTTGCAGCGGCGCATCAGCCTGCAGGTGCCGCACTTCTCGGTGCTGCCGAAGATCATCCCCGGTACCGACCTGCTCGCCGTGCTGCCGGCACAGATCGCCCGGCTGTTCATGCAGGACGGAGGTTTGAAAATGCTTGAGCTGCCGTTCCAGGTTGCCGAGTTCAACGTGTCGCTGAACTGGCACCCCAACAGCGACAACTCCGCCGCCCTGCAATGGTTCTACGCCACGGTCGCCCAGGCGATCATCGATGGCCAGGCTTAGGCGTCGGCCAGCACTGGCCGCGCCGTGCTGGCCGCGGGGCACAGCAACAGCAGGCAACCGGCGGCAAGCACGAAGACGCTGGCAAACACCCCGTACAGGTGCAGCGGTTGCCAGCCGCCATCGAGCAACATACCGGCCACGGTCGGCGACAGAATTGCGCCCATGCGGCCAATGCCGATGCCCCAGCCCACGCCGGTAGCGCGCACCGAAGCGTCATAAACCACCGGCGACAGGGCATACAGGCCGGCCACGCAGCCATTGGAGAACAGCCCGATCAGCAACCCCAGCGCCAAGGCGGCACTGACCGACGCGCCATTGACCACGAACAGCACCAGCAGCGCCGCCGTGATCAGCATGAACAGGGCCAGCACGCGGGTGAGTGGCCAGCGCGAAGCCAGGCCACCGATCAGCGCCGCGCCAAGGATGCCGCCAACACTCAACAGCACCCCGCCGGTGATGCCCTGCTGTGCCGACAGGCCGGCGGCGACCAGCAGTTTCGGGGTCCAGCTCATGACGAAGTAGAAGCCGAACATGACCAGGAAAAACAGCAACCAGATCACCAGCGTGGTGCGGCGCATGGCAGGTGTCAGTAGCTGCCGGAAGCCGCGGGCGGCGCCCTGCTCCCTTGCCATGGCTGTTGGCAGTTGTGCCAGCGCCGGCTGGCCAAGGCGCGCGGCCAGGCGGTTGACCCGTGCCAGGGCATTGGCCGGGCGACGCGCCAGCAGAAAGTCCAGCGACTCCGGCAGCCACAACAGCACCAGCGGGATCACCAGCACGGTGACAATGCCGCCAAACAGGAACACCGAGCGCCAGCCCCAATGCCCCAGCAGCCATACCGCCAGCAAACCACCCAGCGTCGCCCCCAGGGCATAACCGGTTGACTGCAAACTCACTGCCAGGCCGCGCCAGCGTTTGCTGGCGTATTCGCTGGCAATCACGTTGCTGCTGGCCAGGATGCCACCGATGCCCAGCCCGGTCAGGCCACGCAGCAGCGCCAGTTGCAACGGGCTCTGGCTCATTGCCGAGAGCAGCATGCCGATGCCGGAAAGCGCCAGGCACAGCAGGATCAGCGGGCGCCGGCCAAAGCGGTCGGCCCACGGTGCGAGGAACAACGAACCGGCCGCCATGCCGAACAGGCCGGCGCTGAGCAGCAGCCCGACCTGTGCGCCGTTCAGGTTCCACTCGGCAGACACCGACGACGCAGTGAAGGCCATGACCAGTACGTCAAAGCCATCGATCATGTTGAGGACGATGCAAATACCAATGGCCAGGTACTGGAAGCGGCCCATCGGGTCGTTGTCCAGGCGTTGCTTGAGATCGGTATTCATGGAGTCACCTGCCGGTTGGCCACAGGCGGGAGGACAGATGCGCACGCGCAGGCAAGACGGAGGGAACCCTGACAGTTCCGGGCCGCTGGATAGCCATTCATGACTGAACCCTTTTTGTAATTGTTATTGCATACGGCAGGAGGGCTCCGGCCGTTGTCAGGCGCTAATCAACCAGATAATGGATCCACAAACAACAGGCCGTATGCGATCACTCCCAGAAAATCTCTCATGACCAAGGTTTAAAATTGACATGCAGTACATTTTATTCTTGTTTATCAGTAGTTTAATAATTTAACGCCTAGCCCAATTTTCGTTCGTTTACCGAACACTACATATCTATGGATCCATAAAACACTAAAAATCCATATCTGCCCCTTAAGGACTGAGCTGCCATGAACAAATCTTCATGTTCCCCGCCAGCGCCCTGATTGCGGGGCGAACAGCCGTTATCCACCCAGCGCCAGCCGCCGCTCGCCTTGAGGGCACGGTGGCTGTTGCGTAGCATCCCCGGCCCGATCGCGCGCCCGCACAGCCACCGCGATACCTGCTGAAAAGAGCTACTGATGCCACAACCCATCCCCCTCAAGGACCACGAAAAGGAAAAGCACCTGGTCAATCGCCGGCTCCTGGCCTGCGCCACCCTGGTCTTCAGCCTGGTCGCCGTGCTGGTGGGGCGGCTGTATGTCTTGCAGGTGCTGCAGCACGACCAGCAGACCGCCGTGTCGGAAAACAACCGTGTGCACGTGCTGCCCATCGCCCCCGAACGCGGGCTGATCTACGACCGCAACGGCGTGGTGCTGGCCGACAACAAACCCAGCTTCGACCTGACCATGACCCGTGAGCGGGCCGGCGGCGACTCGGCCAAGGTGCTCGACACCCTCACCCAGGTGCTAGGCCTGACCGAAGACGACCGTAAGCAGTTCGACAAAGACCTGCGCCGTGGCCGCAAGCCGTTCGAACCGGTGACCCTGATGGTGGGCCTGAGTGAAGAGCAGATCGCCCTGGTGGCGGTGAACCAGTTCCGCCTGCCGGGCCTGGAGGTGGAACCGCAGTTCATCCGCGAATACCCGCTGGCTGGGCATTTCGCCCACTCGGTAGGCTACGTGGGCCGCATCAACGAGAAAGAAGCCAAGGTCCTGGACAGCACCGAGTACCGTGGCACCCAGTCAATCGGCAAGACCGGTATCGAGCACTTCTACGAAAGCCAGCTGCATGGCCACGTGGGCTACGAGGAAGTCGAGACCAACGCCCAGGGCCGGGTGATGCGCGTGCTCAACCACAAGGCCCCGACCCCGGGCCAGGACATTGTCCTGACCCTGGACGCCCACTTGCAGGTGGCCGCAGAAAAGGCGCTGGGCGACCGGCGTGGCTCGGTGGTGGTACTGGACCCGGCCAACGGCGATGTGCTGGCAATGGTCAGCAACCCCAGCTTCGACCCCAACCTGTTCGTCAAGGGCATCAGCTTCAAGCAGTACGCCGAACTGCGCGATTCCATCGACCGCCCGCTGTTCAACCGCGTGCTGCGCGGCCTGTATGCCCCGGGCTCGACGGTGAAGCCGGAAGTGGCCATCGCCGGCCTCGACAGCGGCGTGATCACCCCGGGCAGCCGGGTGTTCGACCCGGGCTACTACGAGCTGCCCAACTACGACCACAAGTACCGCAACTGGAACCGCAGCGGCGACGGCTGGGTGGACATGTACACCGCCATCATGCGGTCCAACGACACCTACTTCTACGACCTGGCGCACAAGCTGGGCATCGACCGCCTGCATGACTACATGGCCGAATTCGGCCTGGGCCAGAAGGTGTCGCTGGACATGTTCGAAGAGGCCTCCGGGCTGATGCCGTCGGCCCAGTGGAAGCGCGCCACCCGGCGCCAGGCATGGTTCCCGGGCGAAACCCTTATCCTGGGTATCGGCCAGGGCTACATGCAGGTCACCCCGCTGCAGCTGGCCCAGGCCACCAGCCTGCTGGCGAGCAAGGGCGTGTGGCATCGCCCGCACCTGGCCATGACCGTGGGTGGCGATGCGCCGGTGGACCCCAACCCGATGCCCAACATCGTGCTGCACGACAAGCATGCCTGGGACCAGGTCAGCCAGGGCATGCAGATGGTCATGCACGACCCGCGCGGTATTGCCCGCGCCGCTGCGGCAGGCGCGCAGTACCGGATCGCCGGCAAGAGTGGTACCGCGCAGGTGGTGGCGATCAAGCAGGGTGAGCGTTACAACCGCAACAAGACCCTGGAGCGCCACCGCGACAACGCCCTGTTTGTCGGCTTTGCACCGGCCGACCACCCGAGTGTGGTGGTGGCGGTGATGATCGAGAACGGTGAGGCTGGGGGCCGGGTGGCGGGGCCGGTGGTGCGCGAGGTGATGGATGCTTACCTGCTGGATGAGCAAGGGCACTTGAAGCCGGAGTATGCGGGCGGGGTGCCTGCTCGGGGGGTGCCGCACACTTGAGATTGCCGGGGGCCGCTTCGCGCCCCATCGCGGCACAAGGCCGCTCCTACCCGTTCTGCGTTGAACAGACAGGCGCCAAAAATAAAATAATCACATAAGAATATGAATTCTTATTCTTTTTTTTGAGAAGAGTAATCCTTTATAACCTTCCCAACTGTACAGCAGCCAACACCCGGCCAACTGTCTGCAGCGCAACACCCGATCAACAGAGAACGCCCGCACGGCAACACCCGCGCAGACACGAACTCGCGCTAACTCGTTGATCCCACACAACATTAGAACCAGGCACGACGATTGCTCAAGCAAAGTCCCGCTCAACCAGAACCGGAGACCTGCCCATGAGCACCCCACTGAACGTCGTAGCCCTGTCCGGCGGTACTTCCCGCCCTTCGCGCACCCTGGCCCTGACCGAGGCGATCGTCGCCGAACTGGGCGAGCACCTGCACATCAAGCCGCACCTGATCGAACTGGGCGACATGGCCCGCCCGCTCGGCAGTGCTCTGTGGCGTAGCGAACTGCCCGAAACCGTCGAACAGCAGCTGCGCCTGGTGGAAAAGGCCGACCTGCTGGTGGTGACCACCCCCGTGTACCGCGGCAGCTTCACCGGCCACTTCAAGCACCTGTTCGACCTGATCGGCCAAGACGCCCTGGTCGACACACCGGTACTGCTTGCCGCCACCGGTGGCAGTGAACGTCATGCACTGGTGCTCGACCACCAACTGCGTCCGCTGTTCAGCTTCCTGCAGGCCCTGACCCTGCCCATCGGCGTGTTCGCCAGCCAGGCGGAACTGGCCGACTACCGGGTTTCCAGCGATGCCCTCGCCGCCCGTATCCGCCTGGCCGCCGAACGAGCCGTACCGCTGTTCGGCGCCCACCACGCATTGCGTAAAAGCGCCTGAGGAGCGGCCATGAATGCACCGGTAAATGCCCCCCTGCGCCCGGCCCTGGCCATCGCCCGAGAACTGGCCGGGCAGTTTGCCCAGACCGCCGTCGAGCGCGACGAGCGCGGCGGCACGCCAAAAGCCGAGCGCGATGCCCTGCGTGGCAGCGGCCTGCTGTCGCTGGCAATCCCGCAGGTCTTGGGCGGCCAGGGCGCCAACTGGCACGACACCTTCGCGGTGGTGCGCGAGTTCGCCCGGGTCGACAGCTCCATCGCCCATGTATTCGGCTTTCACCACCTGATGCTGGCGACCGTGCGCCTGTTCTCACGCCCGGACCAGTGGCAGCCGTGGTTTGAACAGACCGCCCGCAAACAGTGGTTCTGGGGTAATGCCCTGAACCCGCTGGACACGCGCACGGTGGTCAAGCACTTCGACGGCTGGTGCGAGTTTTCTGGCAAGAAAAGCTTCTGCTCCGGCGCCGGCGACTCGGAAATGCTCATCGCCTCGGCGGTGGACGAACGTGCCGGCGGCAAACTGCTGATCGCCGCCATACCCAGCGGCCGCACCGGCATCAGCCTGCACAGCGACTGGAGCAACATCGGCCAGCGCCAGACTGACAGCGGCAGCGCCACGTTCGAACGGGTGCGGGTCGAGCACAATGAACTGCTGCTCGACCCAGGCCCCCTGAGCACGCCGTTTGCTGCCCTGCGGCCGCTGATTGCCCAACTGCACTTCGCCAACCTGTTCCTCGGCATTGCCGAGGGCGCCTTCGACGAAGCCCGCCAGTACACGCTGAAGGAAAGCCGACCGTGGTTCCGCTCCAGCGCCACCAGCAGTGCCGAAGACCCTTACGTGCTGCGCCATTACGGCGAGTTCTGGGTCGGCCTGGAAAGCGTGCGCCTGCTGATCGAACGGGCCGCGCGCCAACTGGACGCCGCCTGGGCCAAGGAACACGCGCTCACCGCCGAGGAGCGCGGCGACCTGGCGCTGGCCATCGGCACCGCCAAGGTCGCCGCCAGCCGCCACGGCCTGGACATCTGCAACCGCCTGTTCGAAGTCACCGGTGCCCGTGCCACCCATGCCTCGCTGCGCTTCGACCGGCACTGGCGCAACCTGCGCACGCAAACCCTGCACGACCCGGTGGACTACCGCATTCACGAACTCGGCGAGTGGGCCCTCAACGACAAACGCCCTGCCCCATCCTTCTACTCCTGAGGACTGCCCATGCAACTGCTGACCCTCCCCCCGTCACCGACACTGGCTACCTCGATCAGGGCGACCGCACAGGTCTTCGAAGACCCCAGGTCGCAGGCGCTGCTCGCCCATTTGCAACAGGTCGCCCCCAGCGAGGCCAGCGTCCTGATCATCGGCGAAACCGGCACGGGCAAGGAGCTGGTCGCACGGCACATCCACAACCTCAGCGGCCGGCGCAACGGGCCGTTCGTTGCGGTCAACTGTGGCGCGTTCTCTGAATCGCTGGTGGAAGCCGAACTGTTCGGCCATGAAAAAGGTGCCTTCACCGGCGCCCTGTCGGCCAAGGCCGGCTGGTTCGAGGAGGCTAACGGCGGCACGCTGTTCCTCGACGAGATCGGCGACCTGCCGCTGCCGATCCAGGTCAAGCTGCTGCGCGTGCTGCAGGAGCGCGAGGTGGTGCGGCTCGGGTCGCGCAAGAGCATCCCGATCAACGTTCGGGTATTGGCCGCGACCAACGTGCAGCTGGAAAAGGCCATCAACGCCGGGCATTTCCGTGAGGACCTGTACTACCGGCTGAACGTGGTGACCTTGCAGTTGCACCCGTTGCGCGACCGCCCGGGTGACATCCTGCCGCTGGCCCGGCACTTCATCCGCAGTTACAGCGACCGGCTGGGCTACGGGCCGGTGGAACTGAGCCCCAAAGCCCAGGCCAAGCTGGTGGAATACAGTTGGCCGGGCAATATCCGCGAGCTGGAAAACGTGATTCACCACAGCTTGCTGACCTGTGGCGAAGGTACGATACAGACACAGGACCTGCGTTTGTCCAACCTGCGCATCGAGCGGCAAGAAGAGGAGCCGACATGCAATGGGGTGGAGGATTTGCTGCAGCGGGCGTTCAGCCGGTTGTACGAGGAGCAGTCGGGCGGCCTCTACGAGAAAGTGGAAAACGCCCTGCTGCGCTCGGCCTATCGGTTCTGCCATTACAACCAGGTGCATACCGCGCAGTTGCTGGGGTTGTCACGCAACATCACGCGCACGCGGCTGATTGCGATTGGCGAGCTGGTGGTGAACAAGCGGCGCGGGCAGGAGCAGCAGGTGCTGGATAACCGGGTGGTGCGGTTGTCGATCTGAGGCTTGTAGTGCCTGAGCCGGCCCTTTCGCGGCTAAAGCCGCTCCCACAGGGACAGCGCAAGCTTGAAGCTTATGCAGTAACTGTGGGAGCGGGCGTGCCCGCGAATGGGTCAGGATGCCGTGCGCGGCATCAGCTCATACGGGTGCTTCCACCCTGGCAGCGCCTGGATCCGCGCCTTCCACGCCTCTATATGGGTGAAGTCTGCCAACGCAATGCCAGTGTCCTCCGGCATGAACACGTACCCTGCCAACGACAGGTCGGCGATGGTCAGCCGGCCGCCGACCATGAACGGCGTCTTCGCCAGGTGCGCGTCGACAATGCGGTAAGCCGCCGTGGCACGCTCCCGCAGGAACCGGGTCACGTCCGTTTCGCCGGTGTTCTTCAGGCAGAACAGGAAGCGCAACGCGGCGTAATAGCTGGTGAACTTGTGGTTGTCGAACAGCATCCAGCGCCAGATCTCGCGCTTTTCGTCATCGTCACGCGGGCCGAACTGGCCGGTCTGTTCGGCAAGGTATTCCAGGATCAGCGCAGACTGGGTGAAGGTCTTGCCGGCGTGCTCCAGCACGGGCACTTCGCCCTGCTCGTTCACCTCGTCACGCCAGGTTTGCTCCCGGGTCTGGCCATGAAAGAAGTCGACGAACACCGGCTGCCAGTCCTGGCCCGTGAGTTCAAGCATCAGCGCAGCCTTGTAGGCGTTGCCGGATTCGGCGAAGCAATGCAGCTTGTAGTCGGGCATGGTGGGACCTTCAATTTCCTTTGAATGATCATGTAGCCCGAGCAGATCACGCCCGGCCCGGAACGGTCAATGCCCTCAGCCAAAACATCCCATTCCCCGTCCCTCCCGTCATAGTCCCCGCCCAACCGCCAATGCCATAGTGGAGAAAACAACACGGATAAAAACCATGTACAGAAACACCTCTACCCCCGCGGACGACAACGGTTGCGGCTGGTTCCACCTCAGCCCGCCGCGCCAGCCACGCGCCGCGCACCAGGGGCGGAGCGAGGCGCGCTGGGTGGTGCTTGGCGCGGGCTTCACCGGCCTGGCCGCCGCGCGGCAACTGGCCTTGCATCACCCTGACGACGAAGTGATCCTGGTCGACGCCCAGGAAGTCGGCTTCGGCGCCTCGGGGCGCAACTCCGGGTTTGCCATCGACCTGCCCCACGACATTGGCGCCGCCGACTACATCGGCGACCTGCCCACGGCGCGGATGAACCTCAAACTCAACCTGCGCGCGCAGGCGATCTTGCGCGAATTGATCAACCAGCACGGCATCGACTGCCAGATCCGCCCGGACGGCAAGTACCAGGCGGCCGTCGAAGACAAAGGCCTTGCGGTGCTCGAAGCCTACCGCAGCGGCCTGGAAAAACTCGGCCAGCCTTACCAGATGATCGATGCCCGCGACCTGCCCGAGCACTTCGGCACCACCTTCTACCGCAAGGCGCTGTACACCCCGGGCACCCAGTTGCTGCAACCGGCGGCCCTGGCCAAAGGCCTGGCCGACAGCCTGCCGGGCAACGTGACCCTGTACGAACGCACCACCATCACCCACATCGAGCAGGGCCGGCGCATCACCCTCAAGCACGCCAATGGTGAGGTCGTCGCTGACCAGCTGTTGCTGACCAACAATGCCTTCGCCTCGTACTTCGGCTTCCTGCCTGGCCGCCTGCTGCCGATTTTCACTTACGCCAGCATGACCCGCCCGCTGACCGAGGACGAACAAGCCCGCCTGGGCGGCAAGAACACCTGGGGCATCATCCCGGCAGACCCGTTCGGCAGCACCCTGCGGCGCACCCCGGACCAGCGCCTGCTGGTGCGCAACAGCTTCAGCTTCAATGCCGACGGCCGCGCCAACCCACGCCACATCGCCCGTGCCGGGCGCCAGCATCGCGATTCGTTCGAGCGGCGCTTCCCGATGCTGTCGGGCATGGCGTTCGAATACACCTGGGGTGGCTCGATGTGCCTGTCGCGCAACCACCTGTCGCACTTCGGCACCCTCGCACCCAACGTGCACGCGGCGCTGTGCTGCAACGGCCTTGGCATCACCCGTGGCACCGCTACCGGCACCCTGCTGGCTGACTGGCTGAGCGGCGAACACGACGAGCTGATCGACTTCCTGCTGGGCTCCGCAGGCCCCAACCGCAACCCGCCGGAGCCGCTGCTGAGCGCGGGCGTCAACCTCAACCTGCACTGGGGCCAGCGCCGTGCCGGCCTGGAAAGCTGACAAGGAGGCACCATGCATAGCCTTGGCATTCTCGGGGTGGGCGAACTCACCGAAAAAGTGGTCATCGGCCTGCGTCGCAGCGGTTTCGAGGGCCCCATCCTGCTGTCACCCCGCAATGCGCAACGGGCAGCCCTGCTGGCCCAGGAGCATGGTTGCCAGGTGTTGCCGAGCAACCAGGCAGTGGTCGACCAGGCAGATCTGGTGATCCTTGGCGTGCGCCCGCATTCGCTCGCCGAACTGGCAGATGAGCTACACCTGCGCCCCGGCCAGCGCCTGGTTTCGCTCGCCGCCGGGGTCAACCTTGCACAGCTGTCCACTGCGTTCCCTGGCGCCCTCTGTGTGCGTGCGATGCTGTCGTATGCGGCGCAGTACAACCAGTCCACGGTAGTGGTTTGCCCACCCGATGCGCTCACCACCCAGTACCTGGGGCCACTGGGCAAACTGGTGGTGCTGCACGGCGAGCCAGAATTCGAACTGGCCACCGTGGCGGCGTGTATGAATGGCTGGTTCTACTTCCTGCTGCACGACCTGCAACAGTGGCTGATGGACAAAGGCCTGCCCGCAGCCGAAGCACGTGCGCTGGTGCTGGGTAACCTGCAAGACTGCGTGGCCAGTGCCGGGCAGCAGCCGGCGTACACGCTGAAGGCCTTGGGCCAGGCCATTGCCACGCCGGGCACTTTCACCGCTGATGGTTTGGCGGTGCTGATGCATCAGCCGGTAAGCGCTACCTGGGGTGCGGCATGCGAAGTGGTGCTGGACGGGTTGTTGACACGCTCAGGGCAGGCAGAGGGATAAACTGCCCACTACTGTCGTGAACGATAACTGCATGGTTCGCCTTGATAGATTTTTAATTATTGCGAGCCCGTTTTTCTTTTGATTTGGTCCATACGCTCTCGATTAATACTTTCAAGGGTTTGACTCGACAAGCTTTCCCCCCCTTGTATACCTGCAGTCGTACGAATATCAGTATTCCTTAGAAACAGCTCCTCATCCAATCCCAAACCGGCGTTAATCATACTATTTAAATGGGCGCTTTCAGGACGCTGCATACTTAAATTACCTCCAGCACCGTCGAGCGACTCTCTGGAAAAAACGTCAGTAAAATCACTCAAGCTCCCAATATCCACAGCAACTCGCTGCAAAGCCTCCGGGGGGTCATATCTATCACTGCAGACGAAGACGAGGGCCGATGAGGTGACGGGGACTGGCCCGCATTATTCACGGGACTGCCCCCTCTTTGTCTCACTATAGGATATGTCGAGTAATGACCTAGATTAATGGGTGACCTGGATCTTGACGTGCTGTCCGACGAAGATGAGCCTGTAGAATTGAGACGCCTGTGAGTGTTTCGAGCAACCGGCCGCCCCCGCGCCCTGCCAGGCATATGTCCAGAGTCATCTTGAAAATTGACAGGATCGCACTTGCAGTAAACATAACTATTGATGTCACCTCGGCCAAATGGGCTCCAACTGTCTGGTGATAGAAAGCGCCTGAGGGCCGGGTTGTATGCTCTGTATCCATTACCTAGCAAATACAGCCCAGCAATGGACTGCTTGGACCACCCGTTAAAACCGAGCGCCCCCTGTTCCAAGCCCAATGGAGAAAAACCATAAGGGTCATATGCCTGGGTTCGTAACGGTGTCACATCGCTCACGGCTCACCTCACTTCGCTAGTCCTCTGAGCTGGAGGATGATCTCGATCAATTACAAGATCTACTGGCAAAAATAACAGCCCATGACTTAGCTCCCCCACTACAGCTGCCGACAGACGCGTGCCGTATCCTCCTCGAAATGCCTCAATTCCGCCTGGTGCCGGTAGGCCAGTGGTATCCGCCAGTCCTCGGCACACCCGGTCATCCCATCCCATGACTCGTCCGAGCCGTTATAGGGCGTCCGCGCAGGCCGGTGCCATAGTGCCGCCACGTTAGTGCACCACATAACAACAAGAGGTAAGCCGTATGTCCGTTTCCAAACGCTCCGTAGAAGATGCGCCGCTCAACGGGTTCCACCGCAAACTGACGGTCTATTCCGCTGGCGGGCCTTTTCTCGATGGCTACGTGCTGAGCATCATCGGCGTCGCCATGCTGCAAATTACCAATGCCTTGCAGCTGTCGGCCCTGTGGGAAGGGCTGATCGCCGCGTCAGCATTGATTGGTGTCTTCCTGGGTGGTTTTCTCGGTGGCTGGTTCACTGACAAGTACGGGCGCAAGGTCCTGTACCTGATCGACCTGGTCGCCATCGTCGGTTTTTCAGTGGCGCAGTTCTGGGTCGAGTCGGCCTGGGCCCTGTTCGCCTGGCGGTTGCTGATCGGTATCGCGGTCGGTGCCGACTACCCGATCGCCACGTCGTTGCTGGCCGAGTTCCTGCCACGCAAGCAACGTGGGCCGTTGCTGGCGGCCATGGTGCTGATGTGGTTTGCCGGTGCCGCCGTGGCCTACATGGTCGGCGAACTGCTGCTGCGTGTGGGCGGTGAAGACGGTTGGCGCTATGTATTGGCCAGCGCCCTGATACCGGGTGCGCTGTTCCTGATTGCCCGCAGTGGCACACCGGAATCGCCACGCTGGCTGCTAAGCAAAGGCCGAACCGCCGAAGCCGACGCCGTGATCAAGAAAGTCTACGGGCCAGACTACTCCATTGCCGACCTGCCAGAGCAGACCAGCGACAAACCGGTGTCGGTGTGGTCGCTGTTCCACTCCGGATACGGCAAGCGCATGGCCTTTGTCACCCTGTTCTGGACCTGCGCGATCGTGCCGCTGTTCGCCATCTACTCGTTCGCCCCCAAAGTGCTGCAGGCACTGCAACTGACAGGCGACTGGGCGGCCTTTGGCTCCATCGCCATCACCTTGCTGTTCACCCTGGGCTGCCTGGTGGCCACCAAACTGATCAACCGCCTGGGCCGGCGCAACATGCTGATCCACAGCTTCCTCTGGTCGGGTATGTCGCTGGTGCTGCTGGGGGTGTTCCCGGATGCCTCGCCAACGACCGTACTGGTGCTGTTCGGGGCCTATGCCGTACTGATCGGCGGCGCCCAGGTGCTTGAATACGTCTACCCCAACGAGTTGTTCCCGACCGAAATCCGTGCGTCGGCGGTGGGCCTGGCCACTTCGTTGTCACGCATCGGCGCGGCCGTGGGCACGTACCTGGTGCCGATATCCCTGGCCTCCTACGGCATTGCCAACACCATGTTCGCTGCCGCCCTGATCTCGCTGTTCGGCGCCCTGATTTCGTGGTGGCTCGCCCCCGAGACCAGCAAGCTCGACCTGCAGCAAGCCGCGGCGCTTGGTAACCCCACCCGCACCTCTACCGCTGCCAAACCCGCTGTTCGTAAAGCCTGAAGGAGCCTTTTCGTGAACCAAGTACTGACTGTCGTGCGCAATGCCCCTCTCGCGTCGCTGGGTGCCCCTGCCCCGGCCCGCCTGCCGATCGGTGAACCCGTCGCCCAGGCAGCCACCGCCCAGAACCAGACCGACGAAGCCGTCGGCGCCAGCATCGGCGTATGGGAAAGCAGCCCGGGTGTGTTCCGCCGGCACCTGAAAAACCGTGAGTTCAGCCACATTGTCAGCGGCTGGTGCACCTTCACCCCCGACGGTGGCGAGCCGGTGGAGCTGCGCGCCGGCGACGCAGTGCTGTTCCCGGAGAACTGCGAGGGTGTCTGGGACATTCGCGAAACCCTGCGCAAGACTTACGTGCTGTTCTAAGGAACGAGCCGATGATCGAACGTATCAACCCTGGCAAACGGGCCAGCCAGATGGTGCTGGTGGATGGCCGTATCGAAACCGCCGGCATTGTGGCCCTGCAGCCAGGCGACATCGCTGCGCAAACCCGCTGCGTGCTGACGCAGCTGGAGCAGTGGCTGGCGCAGATCGGTGCGGGCAAGGGCAACCTCACCCGCATGCAGATCTGGCTAGCGGATATGGGTGAGTTTGCGGCGATGAATGAGGTGTATGACGCCTGGGTGGGAGATCAGCCACCGGTGCGGGCCTGTGTAGGTGCCGCCCTGGCTGCCCCTGAGTACCGCATCGAGATCCAGGCCTTCTGCCAGCTCTAACTCCCCATCGCGCGCTCCCTTTGCGGAGGCAACTTTTTTGCTCAAGATCTGAAAGCTGGCGCGATCACTGTGGGAGCGGGTTCACCCGCGAAGAATCCAGCGCGATGGATGGCACCGGCTTCGCCGGTGTTCGCGGGTGAACCCGCTCCCACAGTGTCCGCGATCCACAGCGAGAATTAGTGCAGTCTGCTAGAGCTCCGGGTCCAGCCCTACCTTGTCGCCATGCCAGTCAAACCGCTCCACTTCATGCCTGCGCTTGCGGAAGCTATACGGCGTCTCACCGTACTGCTTGCGAAACCACAAGATAAAGTGCGACGCATCGGAAAACCCGCACGCCAACGCAATGGTGGTGATGTTCTGGCTGGTGTTCACCAGCAACCGCCGGGCATGGTCCAGGCGCAACTTGCGCCAGTAGTTGGCCGGCGGCTCCTGAGTATTAGCCACAAATTCACGGTGCAACTGCCGGGGGTGGGTGCCCACCGCTTCAGCCACGGCCTTGAGCGTCATCGAGGCATCCAGGTTGGCGCGCATGAAGCTGATCGCCCGCTGCACGCGGTCGTTCTGGTACACGCATTCGCTGGCCGTCTTGTCCTGCTCTTCGGCGCGCTCATCCACCAGCAGGTATTCCAGCCCCTTCTGCGCCCGCACTGCGCCGCAATGCCGGCGGATCAGGTTGGCCGCCAGGTCAATGGCCGTGCCGCCCGGGCAGGTAATGATGCCGCGGTCGTCCACGTAGCTCTTGTCGATCACCGCCGTGGCCAGTGGAAAACGCTCCTTGAACTCGTCACGCAAGGTGAAATGCAGCGCACAGCGCCGGCCATCGAGCAGCCCGGCTTTGCCAAGCACGAACGACCCCGAGCACAAGGCGATGATCGGGATATTCGCCGCATGCACCTCACGCAGCGCATCCAGCAGCCAGGCCGGCGGGTTGCGGGTTTCGTCCAGCAGGCCACCGGCCAGCACCACATAGTCGTACTGGGCAAACAGGTTAAGCGGCTTGGTCGGCGAAATGGGCATGCCGCAACTGGCGGTGATCGGCTGGTCGTCCAGCGTCATCCAGTCCCACTGGCAGAACACCTGCTGGCTGCGGAATGACTTGTCCGCAGCAAAGCGCAGCGAGTCCACCAAGCCCGCCACCGGCACCAGGGTGAAGTGGTTCATCAGCACGAAGCCTACCCGCAGTTCTGGCTTGACCTGCGCAGTGATGACGGGGGCTTTTACCGGTTCTTCTTGTTGTTCGGCAAACATGAACGCTGGCCTCGTGACATCCATAATGGCGCCATTCTAAAGCGCGCCCTGCGTCCGTCATATCATATGCATCCCCACAAATAGGAAATGCGTGACAAAAGGCGGCGCCGTTCTATCAATTGTCATGGCTGTAATATCAGCGCACTCGCCCGGCTGAGCATCATGCAGGCACAAGACAAACATGCTCAGAGGCACCCCTCATGTACCGTGGATTCTGGTATGCCCAGGCGCTTGACCTGGACAACGACCTGGCCCCTGCCCTGCAGGACTCGATTCAAGCCGACGTGTGCATCGTCGGCGGTGGCTTCCTTGGCCTGTGGTCGGCCATCCGCCTGAAACAGGCGCACCCGGAAAAAACCATCGTCATCGTCGAGCGCGACCGCTGCGGCTCGGGTGCCAGCGGGCGCAACGGTGGCGTGGCCACCAACTGGTGGGGCAAGTACCTGTCGGTGCGCAACATCTGCGGTGATGTCGAAGCGCGGCGCATCTGCGAAGCCGCCGAGTCGGCCATCGACGAGATCGGCAGCTTCTGCCAGGAGCACGGCATCGACGCCCAGTACCGCAAGGACGGCTGGCTGTGGACGGCCACCAACCAGCGGCAGATGAACTCCTGGCGCGTGCTCACCGACGGCCTGCAGAAACTCGACGTAAACCCGTTCCAGGAACTGGACCGCCAGACCATTCGCGGGCGCGTCGGCTCGCCACTGGTGCTGGGTGGCATCTTCGACCCCAACGCGGCCACTGTGCAGCCCGCCATGCTGGCCCGCGGCCTGCGCCGCGTGGCACTGAAACTGGGCGTGCAGATTTTCGAGAAATCGCCGTTCACTCACCTGCAGCGCGGCAAGCACCCTGTGGTGCACACCGCCAAAGGCCATGTAAAGGCCAACCACGTGGTGCTGGCGCTCAACGCCTGGGGCGCGCAATTCCCCGAGCTGCGTCGGATGATCGCGATCATGTCCAGCGACATGGTCGCCACCGCGCCGGTCAAGGCCAAGCTCGACGCCATCGGTTTCAGCGGCGGCGAATGCATGACCGACTCGCGCACCGTGCTCAATTACTGGCGCAACACCCCTGACGGGCGCGTGGTGTTCGGCAAGCCGCTGGGCCAGTTCGCCTATGCCGGGCGCATTGGCGACCTGTATGAAAAACCCTCGCCGGCCGCCGACAAGGTCGCTGCCGAACTGCGCCGCCTGTACCCGCAGTTGCAGGATGTACCGGTGGTCAGCAGTTGGACCGGGCCGATTGACCGGGCCATGAAGGGCCTGCCCAACTTCGGCTACCTCGACCATCACCAGACCGTCAGCTACGGCATCGGTTTTTCCGGCAACGGCGTGGCCACCACTGTGTTTGCCAGCCGCATCATCAAGTCGTTGGCCACCCATGCCAACGACGAGTGGGCCAACTGTGGCCTGGTCAACCAGAAGATGAAGCTGCTGCCGCCAGAGCCGTTGCGCTTCATTGGTGCGCACCTGGTACGCGATGCGCTGGTGCGCAAGGAGTCGCTGGAAGACCACGACCAGGACGCCGGCTTCATCACCCGCCAGCTTGTGGGCATGGCGCCCGCCGGTTACGTGCCCGCGCAGAAAAAATAAGGACAAGACCGTGAGCGAACATATCGTCTTCCTTGACGACGAAGGCCTGGCGCCTTCCACCCGCCTCAAGCGCCCCGACTGCGATCACAGCTGGCAGCAGTACGCCTACACCCACCCCGACCAGGTGTCGGAGCACCTCAAAGACGCGACCGTGGCGCTGACCTGCAGCGTGCCGCTGCGCGAAGAGCACTTGCGCCAGTTGCCCAGGCTGAAGATGATCTCGCTGGCCCTGACCGGCCGTGACATCGTGGATGTCGATTATTGCGAAGCCAACGGCATCAAAGTATCGAGCGTACCGGGCTATGCCGCCAACACCGTGGCCGAGCACAGCCTGGCGATGATCCTTGAACTGTTCCGCCGCCCGGCCGCCTTCACCCGCCTGATGCGCCAGGTGCATGCCGGCGACAAGCCGTACCAGAACATCTACTTCAACCACCGCATCCGCGATGTGCGCGACAAGCAGTTGGCGATCATCGGCAGCGGCCCGATTGCCCTGCGCCTGGCGCACCTGGCGCGGGCATTCGGCATGCAGGTGCTGTTCGAGGACCGCGGCGGCAAGCGCAAGGGCACCGATTGCCGGCCGCTGGCCGAGCTGCTGAAAAGCTGCGACGTGCTGTCGATCAATTGCCCGCTCACGCCAGAAACCTACAACCTCATTGATGCGGGGCAGCTGGCATTGATGAAGCCCGATGCCATCGTGGTCAACACCGGCCGCGGCGGCGTGGTCAACGAAGCGGCGCTGATTCAGGCGCTGCAACAGGGGCGCCTGGGCGGTGTGGCGCTGGATGTAGTGGAAGTGGAGCCGCTGCACCCCAGCAACCCGTTGTTCGAACTGATCGATCGCGACGACTTCCTGCTCAACCCGCACATCGCCTGGAGCAGCGAAGACGCCATGCAGCAGCTGATGGACAGCGCCGTGGACAACATCAACGACTTCGTCGCCCGCCAGGTTTCTAAAAAAAGGATTCGCACCGCATGACCCTTGCCACCAAAAGCAGCTACGTCGATGGCGCCTTCGTCCCGCTCGGCAGCAGCGCCGACGTCCTGGAAAACCGCAACCCGTCCGACCCGGGTGAAGTGGTAGAGCGCTTCGAACGCGCGGATCAGTTGCTGACCGAGCGGGCCATCACCGCTGCCCGCCGCGCGCAACCGGCGTGGGCGCGCAGCAACCCGCAGCAGCGTGCCGACGCGCTGGATTTCATCGGTACGGAAATCCTCGCCCGCCGCGAACAACTGGCGACCCTGCTTGCCCGCGAAGAAGGCAAGGTGCTGCGCGAAGCCCTGGGCGAAGTGGACCGTGCCGGGCGCTCGTTCAAGTTCTACGCCCAGGAAGCGCTGCGTGCCGAAGGCGAGAAGTACCAGTCAGTGCGCCAGGACGTGGGGATCGATGTATTCACCCAACCACTGGGCGTGGTCGGCATCATCGCCCCGTGGAACTTCCCCATCGCCATCCCGGCGTGGAAGATCGCCCCGGCGCTGTGTTTTGGCAACTGTGTGGTGTTCAAACCGGCCGAACTGGTGCCCTCCTCGGCCTGGGCGCTGGCCGACATCATCTCCCGCGCCGGTTTGCCGGCAGGTGTGTTCAATATGCTGATCGGCCCGGGCCGCAGCGTCGGCGATACCATCATCCGTTCGCCGTTGGTCGATGGCATCAGCTTTACCGGCTCTGAGCATACCGGCCGGCAAATTGCCCGGCTGGCCGCCGAAGGTATGAAGAAAGTGCAGCTGGAGATGGGCGGCAAGAACCCGCTGATCGTGCTGGACGATGCCGACCTGGAACAGGCAGTGGAGGTGGCGCTGAACGGTTCGTTCTACAGCACCGGCCAACGTTGCACCGCCAGCTCGCGGGTGATCGTGACCGAAGGCATTCATGATGCCTTCGTCGCACGCCTGGCCGAACGCACCCGCGCACTGGAGGTAGGCGATGCGCTACAGGCCAGCACCGACATTGGCCCGGTGGTCGACAGCCGGCAGCTGGAGCAGAACCTGGCGTACGTGGCCGCCGGCCTTGAACAGGGCGCGAAACTGGTGTGTGGCGGCGAGCGGATCGACAACCTGGCAGGGGCGTACTTTTTCACCCCGGCGCTGTTTACCGAGGTGACGCCGGACATGCGCATCTACCGCGAAGAAATTTTCGGGCCGGTGCTGAGCGTACTCAAGGTGCGTGACCATGACGAAGCGTTCGCTGCCGCCGAGGACACGGCGTTTGGCCTGTCGGCCGGTATCGTCACCACCTCGCTGCGTCATGCCGAGCATTTCAAGCGCAACAGCTCGGCGGGGATGGTGATGGTCAACCTGCCGACTGCCGGGGTGGATTATCACGTGCCGTTCGGGGGGAACGGGGCATCGAGCCTGGGTTCGCGTGAGCAGGGGACGCATGCACGGCAATTCTTTACCCGGGTGAAGACCACCTACCAGTTGGCCTGAACGGGCCGGGGGGCCGCTTTGCGGCCCCGACAATCTCCAGCCCGCAAAGGGAACTACCTGCACTCCTCGGCTCTCTTAAGCACTGAGTGGTTTATTTCCCTGTGCTTCACGCTACTGGAGAACACGTCATGCGCCACCTACTCCTCGCCCCTGCGCTGCTGCTCCTGCTGCCTGCTGGTGCTGCCCTGGCCCGCGTCGATGCGGGCGACGTCGCCACCTCGGCCGGTGTTTCCGCTTCGCTGTATTCGACCTTCAAGGACGACAAACGGATCATCCCGGCCCGTGACGAGCTGTCTGCCTTCGTCGCCAGCGGCGGTGCGATCCGTGGCGCCTATGTAGAGTCGGCGCTGGAACAGGCCCGCAAGGACCATCCTGGGCTGCAGGCCAATGATGAAGAGCTGGCCAGGGCTATTCTTTCCCAGGATGACCGTATAGCCGATCATTGAAGTCAGCCAGTACCGGCCTCTTCGCGGGTAAACCCGCTCCCACAGGGACTGCACAGCCTTCAGATCTAGTGCGTTTCCTGTGGGAGCGGGTTTACCCGCGAAGAGGCCGGCACAGGCGACTTCACCCCCAGCCATCCATGCGCATGGTCGCCCTGACCAGGCGCTGCTCTTCCTGTTCGATCTCCCGCAAACTGTCGCGTATCCCGTTGATATGCTCACGCGCCGCCCGCTGCGCCTGCTCCGGCAGTTGCTCCATCACCGCGTGATACAGCCGCGCATGCTGCCGATCAATCTGGCGTTTCTGCGCAGGGCGGCAATACAGGTTGTTGACCGATGCAAACACGGTGCTCAAGGTCAGGTCACTGAGCGATTGCAGGGTATGTACCAGCACCGGGTTGTGCGACGCCTCGCTGATCGCCCGGTGGAAGGCATGGTCACGGCGGGCGTGCTCACGGGCGTCCAGCGCCTCTGCCGCCTCGTGGGCCGCCAGCATTTCTTCATAACGCCGGCGAATCAGCAAGCGGTCGACCTCGGTGGCGCGTAACGCCGCCAGCCGCGCCGACTCGGCCTCCAGCAACGCCCGCACCTCCAGCAGGTCGAACAGCGTGCGTGGCTGCGAGCTGAACAGGTGCATCAACGGTGTGGTACCCGCCTGCCCCGTCAGGTCGGCAACGAACGAGCCTCGCCCCTGCTCGGTGTCGATGATGCCGCGCCCACGCAAAATGCGTAGCCCTTCACGCAGAGCCGAGCGTGAACAACCCAGCTTATCTACCAACCGCCGCTCCGAAGGCAGGGCCTGGCCCACCTTCAGCACGCCATCGACGATCAGCCGCTCCACCCGCTCGGCCACCTGGTCGGCGACCTTGGCCTTGCCATCAGTAACCACTGCGCACCCTCCTGCTGGTAGGACCAGTTAGACCACCTGCCCCAATCTAGCCGGGTAAACCCATCAATCACCAGTACCCGGAAGAAAAACTGGTAGGACCAGTGCCTGCCATGCTCGACCACTGCTGCTGGCACGCGCAGGCTGCAACGGTGACCGCTTTGCCAACAACAACAAAAACCGTTGCCGAGTGAGCCGATGAATATCCTGTACGACGAACGCGTCGATGGCGCGCTGCCCGCCGTGGACCAGGCAGAGCTGCTGCAGGCACTGCGAAGTGCCCTGCCGGACCTCGATATCCTGCACCGCGAAGAAGACCTCAAACCTTACGAATGCGATGGCCTGTCGGCCTATCGCACGGTACCGCTGCTGGTAGTACTGCCCGAGCGCCTGGAGCAGGTGCAGACGCTGCTCAAGCTGTGCCACCAGCGCGGTGTACCGGTGGTCGCGCGTGGCGCCGGTACCGGCCTGTCGGGCGGTGCCCTGCCGCTGGCCAAGGGTATCCTGCTGGTGATGGCACGCTTCAACCGTATCCTGGAGGTCAACCCGCAGGGCCGCTACGCCCGTGTGCAGCCCGGCGTACGTAACCTGGCCATCTCCCAGGCCGCCGCACCCCATGGTATGTACTACGCACCAGACCCCTCCTCGCAAATTGCCTGCTCCATCGGTGGCAACGTTGCCGAGAACGCAGGTGGCGTGCACTGCCTGAAGTACGGCCTGACCGTGCACAACCTGCTCAAGGTGGACATTCTCACGGTCGAAGGGGAACACCTGACCTTGGGCAGCGATGCCCTGGACAGCCCCGGCTTCGACTTGCTGGCGCTGTTCACCGGTTCTGAAGGTATGCTCGGCATCGTCACCGAAGTCACCGTTAAACTGCTGCCCAAGCCTCAGGTGGCAAGGGTGCTGCTGGCCTGCTTCGACAGTGTCGAGGACGCTGGCCGGGCGGTGGCCGAAATCATCGCCGCCGGCATCATTCCAGGCGGCCTGGAAATGATGGACAACCTGGCCATCCGCGCTGCCGAAGACTTCATCCACGCCGGCTACCCAGTGGACGCGGCGGCCATCCTGTTGTGCGAACTGGATGGCGTGGAGGCCGATGTGCACGACGACTGCGAACGGGTGGCCGCCGTGCTGACCCAAGCCGGCGCGCGCGAGGTGCGGCTGGCCTGCGACGAGGCCGAGCGCGTGCGCTTCTGGGCCGGGCGCAAGAACGCCTTCCCGGCGGTGGGGCGCATTTCCCCGGACTACTACTGCATGGACGGCACCATCCCCCGCCGCGAACTGCCGCGGGTGCTCAAGGGCATCAGTGACCTGTCCAGCGAATACGGCCTGCGCGTGGCCAACGTGTTTCACGCCGGCGACGGCAACATGCACCCGCTGATCCTGTTCGATGCCAACCTGCCCGGCGAGCTGGAGCGGGCCGAAGCCATCGGCGGCAAGATCCTCGAACTGTGCGTGGCGGTGGGCGGCAGCATCACCGGCGAGCACGGCGTAGGCCGCGAAAAAATCAACCAGATGTGCGCGCAGTTCAACAGCGATGAAATCACCTTGTTCCACGCGGTCAAGGCCGCCTTCGATCCCCAGGGCCTGCTCAACCCCGGCAAGAACATTCCCACCTTGCACCGCTGCGCCGAGTTCGGCGCCATGCACGTGCACCACGGCCAACTGCCGTTCCCCGACCTGGAGCGCTTCTGATGAGCATGAACCGCGACATCAGCCAGGCCCTGCTGGAGCAGGTCAACCAGGCCTTGAACCAGGGCACGCCACTGCGTATCCAGGGCAGCAACAGTAAGGCCATGCTCGGCAACCCGGTGGCCGGCGAAGTACTCGACACCCGCAGCCACCGTGGCATCGTCAGCTACGACCCGACGGAACTGGTGCTCACCGCCCGGGCAGGCACACCGCTGCGTGACATAGAAGCAGCCCTGCACGAGGCTGGCCAGATGCTGCCCTGCGAACCCCCGCACCTGGGCCCCGAGGCCACTTTGGGCGGCATGGTCGCGGCGGGGCTGTCCGGCCCCAGGCGGCCGTGGGCCGGGTCGGTACGTGACTACGTGCTCGGCACGCGGGTGATCACCGGTCACGGCAAGCTGCTGCGCTTTGGTGGCGAGGTGATGAAGAACGTGGCCGGTTACGATGTATCTCGGCTGATGGCGGGCAGCTTTGGTTGCCTGGGGCTGTTGACGGAGGTGTCCCTGAAAGTGCTGCCTCGGCCGCGCGAGTGCCTGAGCCTGCGCCTGCCGATGGGCTGCCACCAGGCATTGGAAGCGCTGGCCGAGTGGGGGCAGCAGCCACTGCCGATCAGCGCCGCCTGCCATGACGGCGACGCGCTGTACCTGCGCCTGGAAGGCGGTGAAGGCTCGGTGCAGTCGGCACGCCAGCGCCTGGGCGGCGATACCCTCGACAGCGGTTTCTGGAGCGACCTGCGCGAACAGCGCCTGGCGTTCTTCAACGACCCTGCGCCGCTCTGGCGCTTGTCACTGCCCAACGCCACCGGCGAGCTGCACCTGCCCGGCCGGCAACTGATCGACTGGGGGGGCGCCCAGCGCTGGCTGAAATCCAGCGCACCGGCGCAGGCGATTCGCGACCACGTCGCCAAGGTGGGTGGCCACGCCACCTGCTACGCCCCCGGTGCAGCCAGCAGCGCGCCCCTGCCCGCCGCATTGATGCGTTACCACCGCGCCCTCAAGCAGCAGCTCGACCCCCAGGCGGTATTCAACCCTGGCCGCCTGTACCCGGACCTGTGAGGCCAGACCATGCAAACCAACCTGAGCGAAACATCCCGCCAGCTGGCCCGCGCCGACGAAGCCGAAAGCATCCTGCGGTCCTGCGTGCACTGTGGTTTCTGCACCGCCACGTGCCCCACCTACCAGCTGCTGGGCGATGAACTGGACGGCCCGCGCGGGCGTATCTACCTGATCAAGCAGATGCTCGAAGGCGAGCCGGTAACCGCCAGCACCCAACTGCACCTGGACCGCTGCCTGACCTGCCGCAACTGCGAAACCACCTGCCCATCCGGGGTCAAGTACCACGACCTGCTGGACATCGGCCGCGCCGTGGTCGAACAGCAGGTACCGCGCCCGCTTGGCCAGCGCCTGCTGCGCCAGGGCCTGCGCGCGGTGGTGCCGCGCCCGGCACTGTTCAAGGCCCTGACCCGCGGTGGCCAAGCCCTGCGCCCGCTGTTGCCGGCCACGCTCAAGCGCAAGCTGCCGGCGCGGATAACCCCACCCGGCCAGCGCCCGACACCGCGCCATGTACGCCGGGTGCTGATGCTGGAAGGCTGCGTGCAGCCGGCACTGTCGCCCAATACCAATGCCGCCGCCGCACGCCTTCTGGACCGCTTGGGCATCAGCATCGAACCCATCCACCAAGCCGGCTGCTGTGGCGCGGTGGACTACCACCTCAATGCCCAGGAGCAAGGCCTGCAACGTGCACGGCGCAATATCGACGCCTGGTGGCCTGCCATCGAAGCAGGTGCCGAGGCCATCGTGCAAACCGCCAGCGGCTGCGGCGCGTTCGTGCGCGACTATGGCCACCTGCTGGAACACGACCCGCGCTACGCAGCCAAAGCAGCAAGGGTCAGCGCCCTGTCCCGCGATCTGGTAGAAGTATTGCGCGATGAGCCGGTCGAGCAACTAGGCCTGTGCGCCGAACAACGCCTGGCCTTCCATTGCCCCTGTACGCTGCAACACGCCCTGAAGCTGGGGGGCGCGATAGAGGCGCTGCTGACGCGCCTGGGCTTTACCCTGACCCCGGTGCCGGACGGCCACCTGTGCTGCGGCTCGGCTGGCACCTATTCGCTGACCCAGCCGGCGCTGTCGCTGCAACTGCGTGACAACCGCCTCAACGCACTGGAAAGCGGCAAACCGCAAGTCATCGCCACCGCCAACATCGGCTGCCAGGCCCACCTCGATGGGGCCGGGCGCACGCCAGTACGGCACTGGATCGAAATCGTCGAAGCAGCCTTGAACCCGGAGCCCCCTCATGCATAGCAAGTTCGTTATCGGCCAGGCCGAAGTCGCCCGTGTGCTGACCGCCGCCCGCCAGGAAGCCCTGGCCCAACACTGGAACGTGACCATCGCCGTGGTCGACGACGGTGGCCACCCCCTGGCCCTGGAGCGCATGGATGGTTGTGCGCCGGCCAGTGCCTACATTGCCGTGGAAAAAGCCCGGACTTCCGCGCTGGGGCGCAAGGAAACACGGGATTACGAGGAAATGGTCAACGGTGGCCGTACCGCATTCGTCACCGCACCGCTGCTGACCAGCCTGGAAGGTGGCGTGCCATTGCGAGTGGATGGCCAGGTGGTGGGTGCCATTGGCGTGTCCGGGGTCAAGTCCGAACAGGATGCCCAGGTGGCCAAGGCTGGGGCTGCTGCCCTCTGAGTCCTGTAGCGGCCTCTTCGCGGGCTTGCCCGCTCCCACAGGTCCCGAACCCACGCAGTAACTGTGGGAGCGGGCAAGCCCGCGAAGAGGCCCGCACAGGCAACTGATTTCCCGAAGAAAGACAATCGAGCGGACAGACAATGCCAAACCACCAACTCCAGATCGCCCCCACCCTCCAGCGCTTCATCGAAGACGAAGTCCTCCCCGGTACCGGCATCGAAGCCAACGCCTTCTGGCAAGGTTTCAGCAACCTGGTCCACGACCTCGCCCCGCAAAACCGCGCCCTGCTCGCCGAACGCCAGCGCCTGCAAACCGAGCTGGACAACTGGCACCGCCAGCACCCCGGCCCGATCCACGACATGGCCGCCTACCAGCACTTCCTGCAGGGCATCGGCTACCTGGTCGACGCCCCCGAACACGTGCAGATCAACACCGCCAAGGTCGACCGCGAAATCGCCGTGCAAGCCGGCCCGCAGCTGGTCGTGCCGCTGAGCAATGCCCGCTACGCTCTCAACGCCGCCAACGCCCGCTGGGGTTCCCTCTACGATGCGCTGTACGGCACCGATGCCATTGCCGAAACCGCTGGCGCCGAACGCGGCCAGGGCTACAACCCGGTACGCGGCGCCAAGGTGATTGCCTATGGCCGGCAGTTCCTCGACGCTAGCGCCCCACTCGACGGTGCGTCACACAGCGACGCCAAGGTCTATGCGATCTACCAGGGTACGCTGCACGTGACGTTGGCCGACGGCCGCCAGGTCGGGTTGCAGAATCCAGCGCAGCTTCATGGCCATCAGGGTGAGCCGAGCACACCCACGGCGATCCTGTTGGAGCACCACCGGCTGCATTTCGAAATCCGAATCGACCCGACCAGTGCAATCGGCCAACAGGACCTGGCCGGGGTCAAGGACATCGCCCTGGAAGCCGCGCTGACCACCATCATCGACTGCGAAGACTCGGTAGCTGCCGTGGATGCCGACGACAAGGTCAACGTCTACCGCAACTGGCTGGGCCTGATGAAGGGCGACCTCAGCGAGCAGGTCAGCAAAGGCGGCAAGACCTTCAGCCGCACCCTGGCCGCCGACCGCCAGTACCAGGGTGCAAACGGCCACCCCCTGACGCTGCCGGGCCGCTCGCTGCTGTTCATCCGCAACGTCGGCCACCTGATGACCAACCCGGCCATCCATGACCGCGATGGCCGGGAAATCCCCGAAGGCATCCTCGATGCCGTGGTCACCAGCCTGATCGGCCTGCACGATCTCAAGCGCCGCGGCAACTCCCGCGAAGGCAGCCTGTACATCGTCAAGCCGAAGATGCACGGGCCGGCCGAAGTGGCCTTCGCCGACCAGCTGTTCGGCCGTGTCGAGGCCCTGCTGGGCTTGCCTGCGCATACCCTGAAGATGGGCATCATGGACGAGGAGCGGCGCACCAGCGTCAACCTCATGGCCTGCATCGCCAGTGCCGCATCACGGGTGGTGTTCATCAACACCGGCTTCCTCGACCGCACCGGGGACGAGATGCACAGCGCCATGGAAGCCGGCGCCATGCTGCGCAAGGGCGACATGAAAGGCACCGCCTGGATCCAGGCCTACGAACGCAGCAACGTGCTGGTCGGCCTGGCCTGTGGCCTGCGCGGCAAGGCGCAGATCGGCAAGGGCATGTGGGCCATGCCTGACCTTATGGCGGCCATGCTCGAACAAAAGGTTGCCCAGCCAAAGGCCGGTGCCAACACCGCCTGGGTACCGTCGCCCACTGCCGCTACGCTGCATGCGCTGCACTACCACCAGGTAGACGTCGCCGCCGTGCAACAGGCGCTTGAACAGGTTGACCTGGGCGCCCAGCGCCAGGCGTTGCTGCATGACCTGCTGAGCATTCCGGTCAGCCCAGAACGGGCGTGGAGTGCCGCTGATATCCAGGCCGAGCTGGACAACAACTGCCAAGGCATCCTCGGTTACGTGGTGCGCTGGGTCGAGCAAGGGGTCGGCTGCTCCAAGGTGCCTGACATTCACGATGTGGGCCTGATGGAGGACCGCGCCACCCTGCGCATTTCGGCGCAGCACATTGCCAACTGGCTGCACCATGGGGTGGTGGATGACGAACAGGTCGAAGCGAGCCTGCAGCGCATGGCCAGGGTGGTCGACCAGCAGAATGCCGGGGACCCGGCGTATCGGCCGATGGCGGCCGGTTTCGAGGCATCGCATGCCTTCCGCGCTGCTCGGGAGCTGGTGTTCAAGGGGCGTGAGCAGCCGAGTGGCTATACCGAACCGTTGTTGCATGGCTGGCGGTTGCGCTTCAAGCAGGAGGCTCAACGCTAGATGAGGCTACGCGTCCCCAACACGGGATCGGGGCAGGCCGGCGAAGTTTGCCGTCGGCCTCAACCGCCTGCCAGTCAAGGGCGGTAGTTCGGCGCATTCAGAAATTTCCCACAGCCCTCTCAGAAGCGTCCTACTTGCTGCCTCTGCACACAGAAAACAAGATCGGTGTTGGACAACGCAAGGTCGCGATCCAGAGGAGGTTCCGTATGCACCTGTACGCCCGCTCCATTGCCGAACTGCGCAGCAGCCTGCGCGAAATGCTGGCCCATGACATCAGCAACCCCGACGAAGACCCCCACCTGTCGGGGGTGATGTTCTTCTGCGCCACCGACGAGCACTCTCGGCAACTGATCGAACGTATCGAGTTGCTGGCCAGCGAGGTGTTCTTCGACCCGAACGGGCGGGCCATTACCGAACACCTGAAAGCTGCCGCAGTGAATGGCGTGCGTATCAAGCGCAACCGCCAGGCGCCAGCAGACGAGACAGTGATCCGCATCGCGGTGGCGGACAAGGGCTATATCACCGTGAGCACCGCCCGGTTCTGAGCTTTTTGGGGCTGCTTTGCAGCCCCATGCCCTTCCCTGTCCAATCCGCTATCCTGAGCACTCCCCCGCTCCGGACCACCCCATGGAACTGCACATTCGCCTGGAAGGCCGCAAAGGCCTGGCCGATCAGCTTTACCAGCAACTGCGCGCCGGTATCGACAGCGGCCACCTGGCCGCTGGCACCCAACTGCCGCCCACCCGACTGCTGGCAGAACAACTGGGCGTATCGCGCAAGACCGTGGCCGAGGCCTACTCACGGCTGACCTACGACAACCTGCTCAGCGGCGTGGTCGGCCGTGGCACGTTCATCACCCCGCGCCAACCATTGCGCAACCATGAGTCCGCCAGCATTGCCCTGGCCGGTGCCGCATCCCTCGAACGCTGGCAGCAGCGCGCCACCGTGCTCGCCCAACGCCAGCTGCAAACGCCCTCGCGCTATGACTTTGTCGGCGGGGCATCGAGCAAGTCGCAGTTCCCGTTCGACCAATGGCGCAGCTGCCTGAATTACGCCCTGCGCCGCAGCCAGCGTCACCCCGAACGGCAGTTCCAGGCGCAGGGCCTGCCGGAGCTGCGCGAAGCTATTGCCCACCACATCGCCTACGCCCGCGGCGTGCACTGCAGCGCGGCCGACCTGCTGGTGTGCAACGGCGCCCAGCAAGCGCTGGACCTCATCGCCCGGGTACTTGTCGAGCCAGGCTGCCAGGTGGCTATGGAAGACCCCGGCTACCCGCCGGCACGGCAACTGTTCCTGGCCCTCGGGGCACGCCTGCAATCGGTGCCGGTGGATGATGAAGGCCTGTGCGTGGAGCAGATCGCCGACGGCACCCGGCTGATCTACGTAACACCCTCGCACCAGTTCCCGCTGGGCATGCCCATGAGCGAGCCGCGCCGGCATGCCCTGCTGGCGCGAGCTGCCGAGTTGGGCGCACTGATCATCGAAGATGACTACGACTGCGAGTTCCGCTACCACGGGCCAGCCTCGGATGCCCTGCAGCGCCTCGACCGGCATGGCCTGGTGGCCTACGTGGGGACCTTTTCCAAAACCCTGCTACCCGAGTTGCGGCTGGGTTATGCCGTGCTGCCACCAGCCGTGCTGCAGGCCGCCTGCGTGGCAAAGCACCTCAGTGACTGGCACAGCCCGACTTTGCTGCAGTGGGCGTTGGCGCGCTTTTTGGGCGAAGGCCACCTGAACAAGCACATCCGCCGCTGCCACGATGTCTACAGCGCTCGCCGCGAGCGCATCCTGGCGCGCCTGGGTGGCGACCTGGCACCATGGTTCAGCCCAATCCCCGCCAGCGCCGGGTTTCACCTCAGCGCCTTGGCCGCGCCCGGGGTGGATGTGGAGCTGCTGGCCAACCTCGCACGCAAGGTAGAGGTCGGCCTGTATTCACTGGCGCCATTCTTCAGCGAAGCGCCGGCACGCCCGGGGCTGTTGCTGGGCTTCGGCGCCATCGAACTGCTGGACATCGACCCGGCACTGGACCGGGTGCGCGATACCCTGCAACGCCTCAGTTGACTGGCACGGGCTTGCCTGTTGGGGCTGGTCGCGCGATGGCTGCGGCATAGCCACGCGGGTTGAAGCAGGTGGTCACCAGCAGCATGGCCAGCACGGTCACGGTGAGCAGCGTCCACGACGCCTGGAAGTCGCCACTCATGTCACGCAGCCAGCCGGTGATATACGGCACGATACCGGTGATGATGAAGCCGATGCCCTGCACGAACGCCGCCAGGCTGCCGGCCTCGGCGGGCGTCTTCAGGTGCTCCAGGGTCAGCGTCAGGCTTTGGCTGAAGCAGGCGCCCAGGCCAAAACCGATCATCGCAACCCACAGCCCCGAAGCCTGCGTAGGTGCCAGCAGCAGGCCAAGGAAGCCGGACAGCTGGATTGCCAGCGCCAACCACAGGCCTGGGCGGCGGTCAGCCCAGCGCCGCAGCAACAGCGGCAAGCCCAGTGCACCGGCTACCTGGAAGACCGTCATCAGGCCAACCAGGTCTGCGCCGCCCTGGGCGCTGCCGCCGTGCTCGATGTGGTACGCCGGCAGCCAGGCCACCATGCTGGTGTAGCCGCCATTGATCAGGCCGAAGTACAAAGCCAGCAACCAGGCCCGGCGCGTGCCGAACCAATGCCCGCCAGCGGCCCCGGCCAGCTTTGGCGGCCCCTGCCGAGGCCGCAGCACGGCCCAGGCCAGTAGCGCCAGCAGTGCCGGGATCGCCCACAGGCCAAGGCCGACCTGCCAGTGGCCGAAGTGGCCGCTGATATGCGGGCCAAGCACGGCGGCCATGCCGCCGCCACTCATCAATGCCGCCGAGTACAAACCCATCGCCCCCGCCAGGCGGCTGGGGAACCAGCGGTTGACCAGCCCCGGCATCATGCCCTGCACCACCGCCACCCCCAGGCCGGCGACCACAGCACTGGCAATCAGCGCCCAGGCGCTATCTAGTTGCAGTCGCCACAGGCAGGCCAGCGCAATGGCCGCCAGGCCTCCAAGCATGCCGCCGTGCTCGCTGATCCAGCGTCGCAGCCACGGCTGCAGCAACGGCACCAGGCCCATGCACAGCACCGGCAACGCTGTCAGCAGTGCGGCCTGCTGGTAGCCCAGGCCGGTGCTGGCGCGCATGGGTTCGAGTAACGGGCCGATACTGGTCAGGATCGGCCGCAGGTTCAGCGCCAGCAGAATCACCAGCAACAGGTTCAAAGCAGCTCTCATTGTGCATCGGTTCTCTGGTAGCAGGACCGGGCCATTATCCCGGCTTGCCAGCCCTGGCAGAAATGAAGAGATTGGATGCTTGTCAGTGGCCACCTGAATGGACGATTGGCCTCCGGCTTATGTGTGCAATTGGCTATCGGGGAGGCCAAAGGGCAGCGCTACAGTAGAGCCATTCCCACCCCACACCTTTTGGAGACAGCCATGCACAACCGTATCGAATGGGCCAAGCACGCCCCGGAAGCCTACAAAGCCATGGTCGGCCTGGAACAGGCCCTGGCCAAGAGCGGCCTGGAAAGCTCCCTGCTGGAGCTGGTGCGCCTGCGGGCCTCGCAGATCAACGGCTGCGCCTACTGCGTCAACCTTCACGCCAACGATGCGCGCAAGGCCGGTGAGACCGAAGCACGCTTGCAGACCTTGAGCGTGTGGCGCGAAACCGCCTACTTCACCCCGCGTGAACGTGTGGCGCTGGCCTGGGTCGAGAGCCTGACCCGCCTGCCTGAGCGTGGGGCACCGCAGGGGGAATATGAAGCCTTGCAGGAGCACTTCGAACCGACCGAAGTGGCCAACCTGACCCTGGCGATTGCCACCATCAATGCCTGGAACCGCTTCGGGGTCGGGTTTGCCATGGTGCCGGCCTGATTATTCATTGATCGCCGTACCGGCCCTATCGCCAGCCAGCTCCCACAGGTACTGCACATGACTTGAATACGATGCGGCCAGTGGGAGCTGGCTTGCCGGCGATGGGCTGCAGAGCAGCCCCATGGATTCACCAGGTCAACACCGCACCCACCGCAAAGGTATCGGTGTCTTCGTTCTGCGCGCTGGTGTCATGCCCGTCGATGGAAAACTGGTTGTACTCGGCCACCAGCTTGAGGTTGTCGTTTACATCATGGAACAGCGCCACGCCGCGGGTCTCGTAGTCCGCACCGCTGCCCACCGCGCCATTGCCATCGTCCTTGGTCTTGCCATAGGACAGCGCCACGCGGTTCTTGCCGAGCTTGTACGAGCCCTGCAGCAGGTAGCCGTCACTGTCGACATTGCGCAAAACCGGTTCGCCCGCGTTGTTGGTGAAGAACGGGTTAATGCCCTTTGCCTGGAACCCCGAGCCAGTCAGCGACAGCCCGCCCATCTTGGCCTGAACGCCATAGCCGACACCTTTGGAGGTAATGGACTCCACCGTCGAATCGGTATTGTCGGAGGTCTGGTAGCTGCCGTTGACCCAGCTGTAAATCTGCGCCCCGCCCAGGTCGAACTGGTAGGTGATCTCGCTTTCGGTGCGCGGGTTTTCCTGGTAGGCCTTGCCGGTCGGGCTGCTGTCATTTGTGTCTACCGGGTCCATGATGCCCACCGCCACGCGCAGGCCGTCCATCACCGGCGTGCGGTAAGTGATCTGCGAGGTGGGGAACGGGTACGGGTAACCACTGCCGATGTTGCCGAACGACACCCCGCCGCCGTCCACCAGCCCCAGCGTGTCGCTGACTTGGCCATAACCGGCCAGCAGCTCGTCCAGCAGGATGTTGGAGCGGGCGAACAACCCGAAGTCCTTGCCGATCAGCACCTCGCCCCACGCGGGGTTGGCCACGGTGCCGTAGAACTGGCGCACGTCGATGGCGGTGTCGGTGCCGTTGGTTTCACTGTCGTTGATGGTTACCCAGAACGAGGCACGCGCGCCGAGCTTCAGGTCATCCACCTGCTTGCCCATGTTGAAGCCAAGGTAGTTGGGCAAGAAGCCCATTTTCACCCGCGACTGGCGGCGGTCGAACTGTTCGCCCTCACGGTCGACCTTGCTGTTGACGTAGAAGGCATTGATGTAACCGTCGGTGGAAAACGTTGTCTGGTCCTTGTCGTACAGCATGATCTCGGCCTCGGCGACGCCGCTCAGGCCCAGGGCAGAAAAGCTGGCGATGGCGGCTGCAAGGAAACGAGGCGGCAGGTGCTTATTGTTGTTGTGCATGGCGCGCTCCAAACGGGGACTGGATGTCGGAGGCGATTATCGGAAGTGGCCAAATGGCCAGATACGCTGCTTTGGGGGGAGCGGGTAGCGGCCTTGGGCTGGCGAATGCGGCGTGATGATTTGGTCGCGCTACCGGGTCTGGCCAGGAGGCAAGACCTAAGGTGTACGCATGAATAGCAGGCGGGTATCAATACAACTGTACGAACTGGGGCCGCCTTGCGGCCCTTCGCGGGCTTGCCCGCTCCCACAGGGATCACGCATCTCTTGAACTCAGCGCCAGACCTGTGGGAGCGGGCAAGCCCGCGAAGGGCTGCAAAGCAGCCCCGTTGTTACCGAGTGCGCTGACCACTGCCCTCAGGAAGCAAGCGCCTGCGAGCGCTGGCGCACGGGCATCTCATAGCGGTGCGGTTGCTGCCAGGCCAGCCGTGCCTGCACGTCGACTGCCGCGTCCATCACCTTCTGTGCCCAGTTTTCGTCCTTCGGGCACACCACCACAACGCGAAAACCGTGGTCGACGCCTTCCAGCCGCACACCTTCGGAATCATCGACATGCAGGTCGATATCGAACGCCGAGGGCAACTTCGAGGGCGAATGCTCAAGGCCGTTCTGGGCCAGGATATGCTGGTGCCGGTCGCTGTTGACCACACCATCGACATGGATGCCATAAAGCATCAGCCAGCGCCGGATGTAGGCCGGGGTGCGCCCCGACGAGGTATAGATCCAGATGCTGCAGCCCTGGCGGCGCAGGTCGCGGATCAGCGAGCGCGTGCCACTGCGCAGGGGCTCCCCCAACCAGCGATGGACGAAATTCGGCAGCTTGCTGTCTTCGGCGGCAGCGTGCTCGGGCAGGCAGGCGAGCGTGTCGTCGATATCGAACGAAATGCGTACCTGGCCACGCTTGAGCTTGCGTTCAAGGGCTTGGCGCCCGCGTGCGAACATGGAGTAACGTTGCATCAGCGGCGCCCCTCGCAGGCAGGCACGGGCGTGCCGTTCAGGAAGAACTTGCCGGGCTCAGGCGCCTTCTCTTCAAGGAAAGCAGCGTACTTTTTCTTGATCTTGGGTAGTTCGTACAAAGCCTTTACACCGTGTTTAGCGGAGTTGCGTATGACCGAGGACGGGTTGAAGTAACCCTCGGCGTTGTCCAGCGACAGCACGAAAGGCGGCAACCCGGCACGCATCAGCAGGTAGCTGACGATGAGCGAACCTGTGCGGTTGTTGCCTTCGATGAACAACTGCGGCTTGCTGAGGATTCGTACATAAACACCGGCTGCCCGCTTCCAGACCGAATCGCTGCGGTACGAGCAGTACCAGTTGTACAAGTCCTTGATGCCACCTTCGACGTTATTGAAAAAGTGCGCCTCGGTTGCGGCGAGGTGCGGGGCATATTCAAGGCGATGGGCCGGGTCGCTGCCGCACAGCACAGTGGCATTGATCTCCAGCATCAGGTTCAGCTGTTGCAGGTCGAAGAGGTCGATACCGCGAGCGACATAGTCGTCAATCAGGGCGTAGCCTTCAAGCACGTTCAGCAGCACCTCGTCGGTAAACGGGTCCCGCGGCTCGGTGAAATGCCGGCTGAGTTCGGCAAAGCGGCCCTGCACCTCGCGCAGTGCGCGCTCTACCGCTGAAAGATCAAGACGACGCGTTGCTCGCATTGGAAATCCCGGGTAACACTTTAACGGAAGGTAACGCGGCCGGGTGCTGCAACCTCCCTGGCTGCAACACCCGGCCACCTTGGGCGTGCCTGACTCAGCTGAACTTGCCGCTGATGTAGTCGCTGGTCAGTTGCTCGCGTGGGTTCTGGAAAATCTGCGCCGTAGGGCCCATCTCGACCAGGTAACCGGTGCGGCTGCCCTGGGAAATATCGACCGAGAAGAACGCCGTGGTGTCAGCCACACGAATCGCCTGTTGCATGTTGTGGGTCACCAGGGCGATGGTGTAGTCCTTCTTCAGCTCGACCATCAACTCTTCCACGCGACGGGTGGCAATAGGGTCGAGTGCCGAGCATGGCTCGTCCAGCAGCAGCACTTCGGGCTCGGTGGCGATGGCGCGGGCAATGCACAGACGCTGCTGCTGGCCGCCGGACAGCGACAGGCCGCTGACCTTGAGCTTGTCCTTCACTTCGTCCCACAGCGCGGCGCCTTGCAAGGCGTGCTTCACGCGGTCACCCAGGTCACCCTTGTAGCGGTTAAGGCGCAGGCCAAAGGCGACGTTGTCGAAGATGCTCATCGAGAACGGGTTGGGCTGCTGGAACACCATGCCGATGTAGCGGCGCACGACCACCGGGTCAACACCCTTGCCGTAGACATCCTGGCCCAGGAAGTGCACATGGCCTTCAAACCGGAAGCCCTTCACCAGGTCGTTCATGCGGTTGAGGCTACGCAGCACGGTACTCTTGCCGCAGCCCGACGGCCCGATGAAGCCGGTGATCTCGTTCTTCCTGATCGGCACATGGCTGTCACGCACGGCCATGAAGTTGCCGTAGAAAATCTTGTCCAGCTTGCAGTCCATGACGATCGGGGTGGCTTCACTGACCATGGGAGCGGCTCTTTGCGCAGTGGATACGTTCAAGTGGGATGCTCCCTTTCTCAATACTTGGGCTTGCCGAAGACTCGGCTCAGAATGTTGATTACCAGCACGATCATTACCAGCACCAGCGAGGCCGCCCAGGCGAGCTCGAGCTGGTTGTCGAATGGCATGCCGGAGAAGTTGTAAATCAGTACGGCGAGCGAGGCCGTAGGGTTCATGACCGCCAGGCTGCCGTCATGGTAGATCCAGTAGTTGCTGAACAATGCGGTGAACAGCAGTGGCGCGGTTTCGCCAGCGGCGCGGGCCACGGCCAGCATGACGCCGGTGAGGATCGCCGGCAGGCCTGTGGGCAGGACGATCTTCCAGATCACCTGGGCACGGGTGCAGCCCATGCCGTAAGCGGCGTCTTTCATGATCTTGGGCACCATCTTCATCGACTCTTCAGCGGTCAGCACCACGATCGGCAGCATCAGTACTGCCAGGGCCACACCGCCAGCCGGCGCCGAGTAGGTACCGGTGGTCATCACCACCAGGGCGTAGGCAAACACCCCGGCCAGGATCGACGGCAGGCCGGTGAGCATCTTGGCGGCAAAGCGCGCGGCGTTGGCCAGCTTGCTGTCGGGGCCGAGTTCGGCCAGGAACACTGCTGCCAGGATACCGACCGGTACCGCGATGGCGGCGGCAATGCCGACCATGACGAAGGTACCGGCCATGGCGTTACCAAAACCGCCACCCATCTCGAAGCCGGTCGGCGGCAGCTCGGTGAACACTTCCAGACTCAGGCGTGCACCGCCGCGGGTGATCAGCATGTACAGCACGGAAATCAGCGGCACGCTGGCCACCAGTGCCGCGAGCCATGCCAGGGTAGTCAAAAGCACGCTGCGCAGGGCACGGCCTTCCAGCTTGCGTTGCAGGCTGGGCAATGCGGCTACAGGGGTCGTCAAGTCAGTCATTGTTTGTTACCACGCTGGGCGTAGAGCATGATCATCGAGCCGAGCACGTTCACCAGCAGAGTGATGAACATCAGGACCAGTGCCGCGTACATCAGCACTTCGACCTCGTTCGGTCCGGCTTCCGGGAAGTTCAGCGCCAGCAGCGCCGCCAGGGTGTTGGCCGGGGCGAACAAGGAAAGGGAAATGGTGTTGGCGTTGCCGACCAGCATGGCCAGTGCCATGGTTTCACCGAGCGCGCGGCCCAGGCCCAGCACCAGCGAACCAAAGATGCCGGTAGCAGCCGATGGCACCATCACCTTGAGGATGGCTTCCCAGTGGGTTGTACCCATGCCGTAGGCAGCCTGCTTGGTTTTCATCGGTACGCTGGTCAGCGCATCCTGCGAAACGGCAGCGATGGTCGGCAGGATCATGATCGCCAGTACCAGCGCAGCAGGCAGCAGGCCGGGCCCGCTCAGGGAGGTGCCGAAAAACGGGATCCAGCCCAGTTCGCTGTTCAACCAGGCGGTCAGCGGGCGAATCGCCGGGATGACCACGTAGATGCCCCACAGGCCGTAGACCACGCTGGGGATGGCGGCGAGCAGTTCGACGATGGTGCGGAACACTGCGGCGAGCTTGGCCGGAAGGAAATCCTGGGTGAGGAAAATGGCCATGCTGACGCCGAAGAAACCGGCGATCAACAGGGCGATGAAGGCACTGTAAAGCGTGCCCCAGATCGCTGGCAGAATACCGTACTTGCCTTGGTTGACGTCCCAGACGCTGCCGAACAGCACGTCAAAGCCGTGCTTTTCGATGCCGGGCAGTGCCTTGCGGCCCACTTCGTAGACCAGCGCGAAGACCAGCGCCAGTACCAGCACCACACCAATGCGTGCAAGCGCACGGAAGGTGCGATCGACCAGGAAGTCTTTCGCAGACGGTGGCTGGCACGCGGAATCGGGGTTATCCGGTATGGCAAAGGGTGTGTTCATGGGCAAGTTCCGGGACTAGGGACAAACACCCCCGGCATGGCTTCATGCCGATACCGGGAGCGCCTGGGTATTACTGGATGTTGGCAGACGCTTTACGCACCTGGTCGACAACCGACGCAGGCAGCGGGATGTAACCCATCGAGTCGGCGATGGTCTGGCCTTTGGTCAGGCTGTACTCGACCATTTCACGCATGGCCTTGGCTTTTGCCGGGTTGCCGTTGTCCTTGCGGAAGATCATCCAGGTGTAGGAAGTGATCGGGTAGGACTTGGCACCGTCCGGGTCAGGCAGCCAGGCCACCAGGTTTTCCGGCATGTTTACCGCAGCCAGTGCTTCGGCACCGCTCTCTGCGTTTGGAACGACGTATTGGCCAGCCTTGTTCTGAAGCACGGCGAAGTCGACCTTGGCCAGCTTGGCGAAGCCGTATTCGATGTAGCCGATGGCGCCCGGGGTCTGGCGAACGGTGGCGGTTACGCCATCGTTCTTCGGCGACTTGATGAACTTGTCGGTGGCCGGCCAGTTGACGGTGTTGCCCTCACCCAGCCCTTGCTTGAAGTCAGCGTTGATGGCCGACAGGTGCTTGGTGAAGACCGCAGTGGTACCGCTGGAGTCGGCACGCACGACCACGGTGATCGGGGTAGCTGGCAGTTTCAGCTCAGGGTTGGCCGCGGCGATTTGCGGGTCGTTCCACTGGGTGATCTTGCCCAGGAAGATGTTGGAGTACACCTCGCGCGGCAGCTTCAGCCCTTTAGGGTTGCCCGGCAGGTTGTAGGCCAGGACGATTTCACCGGCGGTCATTGGCAGCAACTGCACGCCTTCGCCAACCTTGGCAATGTCTGCTTCGCTCATGGCCGAGTCGCTGGCGGCGAAGTCGACGGTCTTGTTCAGGAAGTCCTGAACGCCCGCCCCGCTGCCCTTGGACTGGTAGTCAACGGTGACGCCAGCGGTGTTCTTGCTGAAGTCCTTGAACCAGGTCAGGTAGATCGGTGCAGGGAAGCTGGCGCCGGAACCTGTCAGGCGAACGTTTTCTGCAGCAAAGGCTGCCGAAGTGGCGCAAAGGGAGACCGCAACGGCGAGTGCAGCAGACTTCATCAGGCGTTTCATCAAAAAGTGCTCCTTGTGATGGTCGGCACACTTTGCATCAGCTGTGTTACAGCTTTGTGACTGTTGAGTGGCAGGCCGCACGGTAGAGCTTTTTGCCTGTGCCATGAGGCACCGTTTGTCCATTGTCCGGCACTCTCGGTGGACGCCTGGCCTCAACCGTGCAGGCAAATCCAGCAGGAGTGAACACCATGCCCCGCGGTGACAAGGACAAATACACAGACAAACAGAAGCGCAAGGCCGAGCACATAGAGGAGAGTTACGAAGACAGGGGTTTGTCGAAAGAAGAGGCCGAAGCCCGTGCCTGGGCCACCGTCAACAAACAGTCCGGAGGTGGCGACAGGAAGGGTGGCTCGGGGAGCCACACGGCTGCCAGCGAGAAGAAGACAGCCCGCTCTGACTCAGCCAAACGCGCGGCCAAGTCACGCCAGGGTCATTCGCGCAGTTCGGGTGTTTCTCTGGAAACCCAGAGCAAGCAAAGCCTGATGAAGGAAGCGCGCAGCAAAGACATCAAGGGCCGCTCCACCATGACCAAGGCAGAGTTGGTAGAAGCGCTGCGCAAACAAGGTTGAGGGCGCGATGGCTGGCACCGGCTGCGCCGGTGCCATCAATAAAGATATTCCGCCCCTTACCTGGGCTTCACCGAATCAGCCAATACCGACAATACCCGCATCATCGCCTTCCTGGCTGCGGTTGCGGCACGCACACTCGAACTCGGCCTGGGCCCGTGTGGCAAAGTTGAGGCTCAAGCGCATCTTTTCCTGGGTGTCGTAAAGGTCATAACCCTCTCCCAGGGCGGCGGGAAAGCCAAGACGCCGAGGGTAAACCTCTCGCTTTACTGGCACTGCGGGCACCACAACGAAGCGCGTCTGCATGATCGTCCCTCTTCGGCAGTGCTTAAGTATTAGTAGCCTTATGCCAAAGCATCAAGATGACTCATGCAATATTTTGGTTCAGTTACCTCTGCTCGCGGTAATGAGTGCGCAGAAACCCAACAGGCAGACAGCCCCGATGGCATAGAACAGCGTTCTCCATGGCTGCACGCCCAGCAGATAGGCCAGCGTATGCAGGACCCTGGCAAGGGTGAAAGCAATGCTCAGCCACACAGTGGGCTGCGCGGCTGTATCCAGGGCGATAGCCAGCCCACCCAAGGCGAAGAAAGCCGGAATGTTTTCCAGGTCGTTAGCCCATACCTTGGCGGCGCGGATCACTTCGGGTCGCTCAGCCGCCTGCGCAGCGTGTTTGAAGACAGCAGCATCCTCAGGGTTGGTAAACGCCACAAAGCGCAAGCGGTGATAGCCCTGGTAACAGGAGACCATGAACATCTTCAGGAAAAGCACCACCATACACAGCGCATAAACATTCAAGGCATTGCTCATGGCTGACGCACCCCGGCAACCCCTCTGTTGACGAGATACAACAGCGGCCCCGCCGAAACGAACACAGCCGTCAGCAACAGGTAGGGGAGCAACGATATCCCCTTCCCGCCCCGCATACGGTTGTCCCTCACCATCCAGACGCAGGCCAGCCCCGCCATCAGGTACAGGTCACTGACCACCTGAGCAGTGTCTGGCCGCGACAGCAGCATCAGCCCAAACGCCAGCAGCGACTGCTCGGCAATCAGCATCGTCCAGCCGGTATACAGCGAAAACAGCACCAGCAACGCCAGCGCGCAGATACGCAAGCCCATCGTCCTTTCCTCTGTAGGGGTTGCCGGCACAGTAGTGATAGGGTTGCCTGCGCTCAATGACCTGTGAGGTCATGGACGCTGCAATCAAGGACGATAAGGATCAAGGCATGGGTCATCATCTGTTCCATCGCAAAAGCCCTGCGCCGGATACTTCGGCAGGCCAGCATCTGCGCCACTTGCGCCAGCAGGCCGGGCTCAGCCAGCTGGCGCTTTCGCTATTGGCTGGCGTATCGCAGCGCCACCTGAGCTGCCTGGAAACCGGGCGCGCCAAGGCCAGCCCTGGCACCTTGCATGCCCTGCTTTCGGCCCTTGGCGCGCCACTGGAGCACTGCAACGAAGTGTTCATTGCCGCCGGGTACGCGCCCCGCTACGCGGCCTCGCCGCTCGACGCGCCTGAACTGGCATTGGTGCATGCCGCCATCGAACACATCCTGCAGGCGAACAACCCTGCACCTGCAATCGTCATCGACAGCAACTGGCAGGTCATCGCTGCCAATGCCAGTACCGGCCTACTGTTGGCGATGGTGGGTGTTGCGGCGCAGGCGGCGCCTGGCCTTAACCTTCTGGATACGCTGCTGCGCCCTGGCGGCCTGGGCGATCATCTGGCCAATGCGCAGGAAATTCGTGCCATTGCCTGGCAACGTGCATCCAGGGAGGCAGTGGGCAACCCGACGCTGGCAGCACACTTGCGCAATCTTCCCACCCCGGCCAACCCAGAGCAGGCGGCAGGTATCGCGCCCGTGCTGCTGACCCGCGTGAGCACCCCCTATGGCGAGCTCAGGTTCCTGTCGACCTTCACCACCTTCGGCATGCCGCTGGATATCACCGTGGAATCACTGCGGATCGAGCACCTGATCCCCGCCGACCCACAAACCCGGCAGAGGATGCAGGCGGCGTTTGATCAATGGTCGGCGGTTACAGCGTGAACGACAGCGCCTGGCCAAGGAACCTGGCGCTAACCTGATGGCCTGTTTCATTGAGGTCGAACGGCTGGCACATGGCCCCCGTGGTCACCACCTCACCTGCCTTCAATGTCTGGCCGCGTTCGGCAGCATGGGCATAAAGGTGGGCGAGCGACACCAGCGGGTCGGTCGCCGCATCGCCAGACAAGCCACGTGCGCGTAATTCGCCATCTACATACACCTCGGTGGTCTCGGCCAGGTCTGCAAGCAAGGGTACGTTGATGCCTGCCCCGAAGCTGTTGCCCACGACCAACGCCTCAAAGCCCACGTTGTCCGCCACGAAGCTTGGCCAGCCGACGCTCTTGCGGTCGACGAAGCGTGAGCGCACCACCTCGAAAGTGACGCAGGTTGCGCGAATATCCTCGCTGGCCGGCACCCGTCCCGCTTGCGGGGGGATATCGCGGTCAAGCACGAAGGCGATCTCGCATTCGATGGTCACAGGTGTCACCGCCGGCAGCTCGATGCGCACACCATCAGCGTGGCAGCGCTTTGCTTCCAGTTGGCCAATCAGCGGCCGGGACAGGTTGGCCGCACGCATGCCGGCGGGGCTGCCGACACCCAGCTTCCACCCGGCACGCTGGCCAGCGGCGGCGGCGAAGAACTGATCCTGGCTGTCATAGCCTTGTTTCAAGGTTTCGGGCCTGAGGCTGGCTGGCAGTTCCGTCAGCAAGTCACCGCTGCGCCAGTGCTGCAGCAACAGGGCCGCGGTACGTTGGGGTACGAAAAGCGAACTGTTCATCAAGACCTCATGGAAATGGGCGATGCCGGGCAACCGATGCTAGGGCCTGAAATTGATGAGGATAAATATATTGTCATGATGCCTGGCATCACAAACCGTTATGAAACGACTTCTGGAAGCTGATGCGATCCTTGTGGGAGCGTGTCGCGATTGGGCCGCAAGGCCGCTCCCACAGGGATTGCACAGGCCTGACGATCACTGGTCAGCAGAAACCGGCTGCTTCAGCAGCAATACGTAAGCCATCGCTGCCACCGCCGCCACCGCAGCACTGATCAGAAACGCCGAGGCAAACGACCCGGTCTGCTGGATGCTGAACCCGGTCACGATTGGTGCCACCGAGCCTGCCAGGTAGCCACCAAAGTTCTGGATCGAGCCAAACGAGGCAACGCGCTGGCTATCGACCACAGTGTTGGCAATCATCCAGGCAGTCGAGCTGGCCATATTCACGCTGAACAGCGCGCAGCACAGCAGCGCCACGCTAAGCATGAAGCCGCTGCCGAACGACAGCGGAACAGTAAATGCCGCCGCCGCGAACAACGCCGTCACCACTACCCGCTTGCGGCTACCCAACACGCTGGCGCCGTTCTTCACCAGGCGGTCGCAGATGCGGCCCGCGACAATGGTGCCCAACGCACCGAATACATAGGCCAGCGATACCACCCAGGCCGTCTGGTACAAGCTCAAGCCATGCTCACGTTCGAAATAGCCCGGCAGCCAGGTAAGGTGCAGCCAAAGCATGTAGATCACCCCCATGAAGCCCAGTACGGCGCCCCAGGTGCTCTTGTGGCGAAACAGCTCGGTCCAGGCCGCCAGTTGTGCCCGCAGGCTCGGCCTGGCGCTTGCCACCGGCTGTTTATGGGCCTGTGTCGCCAGCAGCCGCTCACGTTCCTCGGCAGGCAGCTCGGCCAGGTAGCGTGCCTTGCTTTTGTAGAAGGCAAACCAGCAGGCGGCGACCAGGATGCCGAATACCCCAGTGACAATGAACATGCCGCGCCAGCCCCAGGTGACCATCAGCAGGGTCAGCAACGGTGGCGCCAGGCACGGCCCGATGCAAGTCGACGACAGCACGATGCCCGTCGGCGTACCGCGCTTTTCGGCCTCGAACCACTCCGCCAGCGCTTTCGCTGCCGAGGGGAACATCGGTGCTTCGCCAATTCCCAGCACCACCCGCAACCCGATGAATGCGGAAAAGCTGTTGATCAGGCCGGAGGCTGTCTGCGCCACCGACCAACCCAGCAGCGCCGCCCCCAGCGAGATCTTGCTGCCCAGGCGGTCGATGATCATGCCCAGCGGCAGCTGCGAGAAGGCATACGCCAGGGAAAACGCTGACAGCAAAATGCCCATCTGCGACGGCGTGATGCCCATGTCGCGCTGGATCGACGTATTGGCGATCGACAGCGCACTGCGGTCGACGTAGTTGATGATGCCGATCACCAGCAACAGGCTGACGGTGATGACCTGGTACTTTTTGAACGGGTTCGGGCTGGCGACCGCTTCCCCTGTGGGGGCAAGCTCGGCTTGCGCATACTTGGTATTCATGGGCGTTCACTTTTGTTGTTATTGATTGAAAAGCGGACTGGCGCCTTACATCGACGCTTCAAGCAACCACTGGTAGTCCTCGGCAGACGCCTCACGCGGGTTGGTCCGATGGCTGTGATCGGCCAACGCGCCCTGGATTATGCGTGGGTACTGCTCTTCGCTGACACCCAGTTCGCGCAGGCCGGTCGGCAGGCCCAACGCGCGGGTCATGTCGCGGATGGCCTGTTCGATCTGGCTTTCGTCTGCCAGCCCCATCGCCTGGGCGATACGCGCCATCTTGTGCTCGTTCAGCACAGTAGTGGCTTTGCGGTTGAACGTGATGACAGCAGGCAGGAAAATCGCGTTGAGGGTGCCATGGTGCAGGCGCGGGTTGATCCCGCCCAGTGCATGGCTAAGGCTGTGCACGCAGCCGAGCCCCTTCTGGAAAGCCAGTGCACCTTGCAGTGAAGCGCTCATCATGTTGATACGCCCATCGAGGTTCTGCGGGTCTCGGGTAGCGCTTTCGATAAAGCGCCATGCACGCCACAGGCCGTCCAGGGCGATGCCGTCGGCAGGTGGGTTGAATGCAGGTGCCATGAACGTTTCCAGGCAGTGGGCAATCGCATCCATGCCGGTGGCCGCGGTTAGTTGCGCCGGCAGGCCAAGGGTCAGCGCCGGGTCGCAAATGGCCGCCTTGGGCACCACATGGGGCGAGATCACGCCCACCTTGCGCCCGTCATCGAGAATCAGAATGGCGCCCCGCCCTACCTCGCTGCCGGTCCCGGCCGTGGTGGGTACGGCAATCACCGGCGCGGTTGCCGGCGTGATTCGCTCCAGGCCACCCTCGATCACCGCAAAGCTTTTCAATGGCCCATCGTGCCTGGCACACACGGCCACACCTTTGGCCAGGTCGATCGCCGAGCCGCCGCCAATGGCGATGATGCCGTCACAGCCGCACTCCTTGAACATGGCCACGGCTTCACGTACCGCGTTCTCGTTGGGGTTGGGTGGTGTACCGTCATAGATCGGCAGTTGGGCCGCGCTGCCGGCAAAGGTGTTCAACGCCGTATCGACGATACCGGCAGCGCGCACGCCGCGGTCGGTCACGATCAAAGGCCTGGTTATACCAATGCGCTCGCACTCGGCAGGCAAGAGGGCAATGGCGCCGATATCGAACTGGATCTGGGTGATGTAGTTGATCAGGGACATAAGGCTCAGCAGGCTCCTGGCATTGTTGTTATAGGCGGTTCAGTCGCACTGGATGCGACACCGTGCAGCGCCAGTATAGGAATGCGCGCCTGGCCATGGTATTGAGAACAATCCATAGCGGTATAACCAGGACGCATACCCGATGACCCCATCACTTAACTCGATCATGTCCAGGCTGCATGCCCGCCACCTGCGCCTGCTCATCGAGCTGGACGAGCACCGCTCGCTGCTGGGTGCAGCAGGCAGCGTCGGGCTTACCCAGCCCGGCGCCAGCAAAGCGCTGCAGGAAATCGAAACCACCTTCGGCACGGTGCTGTTCAACCGCACCAACCGCGGACTGGAGCCCACGGCCGCCGGGCACTGCGCCATCCGCTACGCGCGCGTGGTGCAAACCGATATTTCCAACCTGCGCCATGACCTGGATGCAATCCTGCGCGGTGTGGGCGGCCGGCTGGCGGTGGGCGCCATCATGGGCGCCGTGCCCTTGCTGATGCGGGCCGTATCACAGCTGGCCAGTATCCAGCCGCAGATGTCGTTCGAGATCATCGAAGACACCAGCCAGTCGCTGCTGGCACAGATCGAAAGCGGCCGGCTGGACATCGCCCTGTGCCGCACCAGCGTCAGCAATGCGCCGCAGCTGTTTGCCAGCACCTTTGTCCAGGATGAGACGCTGGCGGTCATCGCCAATGTCGACCACCCGCTCAAACACGCCCAAACCGTCAGCCTTGCCGAGTTGGCCGAAAGCCGCTGGATCGTATACCGGGCCAACATGCCGATGCGCGTGCAACTGGAGCGTGAATTCCACGACGCCGGGTTGCGCTTCCCGCTGCACCTGGTGGAGACCACCTCGATCCTGGCGACCTTGTCGCTGCTGCAGGACCGCCCCGACTTTGTGGCGTTGGTGTCGATTGACGTGGCCCGGCAATGCGCGATGAACCAGCAAGTGCGCATGCTGCCCCTGGCCATGGGCTCGGTCAGCGACCCTTACGAGTTGGTCACTCGCAAAGGCAGCCAAGCGACACCGGCCATGGAAAAACTTAGCGAGCTGCTATTGCAGGGTGGGCAACCTGGCCGCAGTTAGGCGTGTTGCAGCACCTGCACTCCATTGACCCAAATCAAGCCCTCGCGCCAGGTTCGCGCGACGATGGCTGCCAGCAAGGAATGACTCAAGCACCGCCAGGCGCACAGTGCACAACCCTCGAACACTGTGCGCGGCCTTGGACAAGGAGCCCCACATGAACCCGCTGAAACACATACTGGTAGCTACCGACCTATCCCCCCATGCCCGCAACGCGGCAGAGCGCGCTGCCTACCTGAGCAACGCGCAGCAGGCCGCACTGGACCTGCTCTACGTTGCCAACCCGGCCCCCTTCGAGCGCCTGAAGCAGTTGGTGGCGCCTGATGACGACCTGTTGAAGCGGGTACTGGACAGCGCCGGCGAAAAAACCCGCGCACTGGCAGCCCTGCTGTTCCAGCGCTACAACATTTCCGCAGGCGTGCAGGTCGCCAGCGGGTCGGTGATCACGGAAATCACCCGGGTGGTGCAGGACAAACACAGCGACCTGCTGGTATGCGGCGCCAAGGGTCAGAGCGTGGCGCGGCGCCTGCTGCTGGGTTCAACCGTGCAGAAAATGCTCAACCACATGCCCTGCCCTTTACTGGTGGTCAAGCCGGCCCCTCGTGCTACCTATCGCACGGTGCTGGTGCCGGTCGATTTCTCTCCCGCTTCGCTGCGCGCCATCAAACTGGCCAGGGCCATTGCCCCACAGGCCGAAATCATTCTGCTGCATGTGTACGAAGCCCCGTTCGAAGGCAGCGTGCGTTTCGCCCATATCGACCACGACACCCTCACCCACTACCGCAATGTCATCCGCAAGGACGCACAGGCACAACTCGCTGCATTGAGTGAGGCCGCGGGCATTGCCGATGCACGGCAGATTCTGGAGCACGGTGACCCTGGCTGGCGCATTGCCGAGCAGGAACAGGAGCTGGAGTGCGACCTGATCGTAGTCGGCAAGCAGGGTGCGAGCGCGCTGGAGGAGCTGTTGGTTGGCAGCGTTACCAAGCATGTACTGAACGAATCGCAGTGTGATGTGCTGGTCACGCCTAGCACCCAAGACCAGGCGGGCCGCCCTCCTCAGGGGCTGCCCAGCCTGCGTGTAGCATCACCAGGTCCCGCTGCACATCCACCCAGCATCAGAACGGGCAGTCGGTGGCCGTCGCCCACCTGATCAAAAAATCCATGGGTTTGTCCTTGGTGTGTAAATGGCAGCCTTGCAACGGCTGAAGAAAAGCATAACACTCGCTATATACATTTCTATACACCGCCTCTCAAAGCCCAGATGAAACCGTGATGTACGCTCATTCCGACATGCCAGACACGGCCAACGATGGCGCTGACGCCCCTTACGGCCCGATCGACCACTCGCTGGGCAACCCCGGTATCCGGCGCAGGAATCACAAGCTAATTCTGCAGGCTGCCAGCGAAGCGTTTGCCGTCACCGGCTTCACCGCCACCCATTCGCACGAAATTGCCGAGCGCGCCGGGTTGCCCAAGGCCAATATCTATTACTACTTCCAGACAAAAGAGAATTTGTACGTCCAGGTGCTGATGAGCTTCATCGAGCCGCTGGTGAGGGCTTCGGCAGCGTTGCGAAAAAGCGACGACCCGATAGTGGGCCTGCGGGCCTATATCAAGGCCCGTATCCGCATCATTCGGGAGCACCCTTTCAGCGCCGCCGTGTTCAGCCAGGAGTTGCTCTCAGGCGGCAAACGCCTACCTGAGGTGTGCAAGAACATGCTGCAGGAGGAAGCCAGGCGCAACGTTGCCTGCCTGCGCAACTGGATCGAGGATGGCCGGTTGGCGCCCTGTGACCCCGAACACCTGATGATTTTCATCTGGTCGGCAACGCGCACCTATACCAATCTTGCCTGGCAAATGTCGCAGCTCAGAGGTGTGGCCGTACCCGACAAGCTGGACTTTGATCGCGCCACCCGTACGGTCACCCAGATGGTGCTGGGCGGTGTCGTACCGGTAAGGCAAACGGCTGTGACACCGCGCTGAAACTTGGCTTCGTGGCCCCGCAACGCAATACTTTCCGCTCTAAACCAGGCGTTTCATCGATTGCGCTGATGATGACTATCAAGCGGCCTGCCTGTCGGCCTGGCGACGCCATCCCTATAATCGCCTGCAAATCCCTCCGCTCCTGCGCCTGCTACAGGCGACATCCCTCATGGAACCGACCCCCATGCCAAGCAACCGCCAGGCCCGTCGCGGCCTTCCCGAACATAATCAACAGAGTGTCACACAGCAATGGCTGGCAATCCTCTCGGTCGCCGTGGGTGCCTTCGCCCTGGTCACCAGCGAGTTCCTCCCGGTGGGGGTGCTCAACGATGTGGCCAGTGACCTTGGCATCAGTGCAGGCCTTGCCGGCCTGATGGTGACCCTGCCCGGCATCATGGCCGCGCTGGCAGCGCCGTTGATTTCCGTGGGGGTCGGCGCGCTGGACCGGCGCTACCTGCTGATTGGGCTGACGCTGATCATGATCATCGCCAACACCATCGTGGCCTACGCCGTCGACTTCAACTTGCTGTTGGTCGGCCGCGTGCTGCTGGGTGTCAGTATCGGTGGTTTCTGGGCGACCGCCATCGCCCTCAGCGGCCGCCTGGCCCCAGACGGCATGGGCGTGGCCAAGGCCAACTCGATCATCATGGCCGGCGTAACCCTGGCGACCGTAGTGGGCGTGCCCGTGGGCACCTGGCTGAGCGGCCTGATGGGCTGGCGCATGACTTTCCTGGTCACCGCCCTGGTGGGCATACCGGTGCTGCTGGCGCAGGTATTCCTGCTGCCGCGGCTGCTGCCGGAAAAGGCTATTCGCATCAGCGACCTGCCAGCCTTGTTCATCAACCCGCAAGCGCGGGTCGGGCTGATCGCCGTGCTGCTGATCGGCCTGGCGCACTTTGCCGCGTACACCTATGTTGCCCCGTTCTTCAAACAGAATGCCGGCTTTGACGGGCCTACGATTGGCTCACTGTTGCTGCTGTACGGCGTCGCCGGGTTCATGGGCAACATTTTCGCGGGCTACGCTGCCAACCGCAGCGTGCGGCATACCCTGATGCTGGTTGCGCTGATGATTGCAGTGAGCACCGCCTTGTTCCCGCACTTCGCCACCGGCATGACGGGCGCCGCCATGCTGATCGCGCTGTGGGGCTTCGCCTTTGGTGCGTTCCCGGCCTGCGCCAATATCTGGATGTTTGTGGTGGCGCCCAAGGATGTTGAACGTGGCATGCCGCTGTTCGTGGCCATGTTCCAGGTGATCATTGCACTGGGCTCGTTCTTCGGCGGCCAGGTGGTAGACCATATGGGCACCGCAGTGCTGTTGAGCCTGGCTACCGCTTTGGTGGGCTGTGGTTTTGTCACCGTGCTGGTGCTGGGGCGCAACGTCAGCAATAACCTTGCTGCTCAGCCGGGCTGAGCAGCTGCCCAAAGCGACTGCGAAAAGCTTGAGCTGTCGGCACCGAGGCGCCTGCTTCGCGGGCCCCTCTCACAAGTACAGCGCCGGCTTCGGGCCGCGCTGTACTTGTGGCAGCAACTGTCTTGCACAATTCTTGACCGCTGGCGCAATCACTGCGGGAGCGGGCTTGCCCCAAGTACAAACCGCAGACATCGTTTACATTTCAAACCCTGAACCGCCCCACCAATGCCGTCATCTCGCCCACCAGCCCCGACAGCGCCTTGCTCGCCTCGCTGGTCTGCTGCGCTCCCGTCGCCGAGTTGATCGACAGCTCGCGAATGTTCAGCAGGTTGCGGTCCACTTCCCGCGCCACTTGAGCTTGCTCTTCGGCCGCACTGGCGATGACCAGGTTGCGCTCGTTGATTTCGCCAATCGCACTGTAGATACCTTCCAGCACCTGCCCCGAGGCCAGGGTCACGTCCAGTGTCGACTGCGCTCGGTTGGTGCTGGCCTGCATCGAAGCCACCGCCGCTTCGGTGCCCGCCTGAACGCGGCCGATCATCTGTTCGATTTCCTGGGTCGATTGTTGCGTGCGATAGGCCAGCGTGCGCACCTCATCCGCCACCACCGCAAAGCCGCGCCCGGCCTCACCGGCGCGGGCCGCCTCGATGGCGGCATTGAGCGCCAGCAAGTTGGTTTGCTCGGACACCGAGCGAATCACTTCCAGTACCTTGCCGATATCCCGCACCTGCCCGACAAGTTGCTCCAGGTGTGCACTGCTGGCCTGGATCTCGCGGGTCATGGCCTCGGTGCCGTCGATGTTCTCGCTGACTTGCTGTCGGCTCTGCGCGGCCAGCTGGTTGGACTCGCTGGTGGTTTGCGAGGTGGTGATGGCGTTGCGCGCAACCTCCTCCACGGCCGTGGTCATTTCGGTCACCGCGGTGGCTGCCTGCTCCAGCTCTTGCCCCTGCTGGCGCAGGTTGTTGGCGCTTTCCTCAGTAACCGCGTTCAACGCCGTGGCAGCAGCGTCCAGCTGCCGGGCACAGTGGTTGATCTGCCCCAGGGTGTCGCGCTGGCTCTGCTGCATGCGCTGCAGTTCGTGGAACAGCTGGCCGATCTCGTTGTTGCCCTGCCCCTGCACCGGCACGCTCAGGTCGCCACCGGCAATACGCTGGAAATGCCTACCGGCTTCGCGCAGTGGGTGCAAAACACGCTGGGCAATGAAGGCCCAGCACAGCGCCGCCAGCACCAAGGTCACCACCAACAGCCCCAGGCTTAGCAGTTGGGCGCGGGCCAGGCGCCGGTCAGACTCAAGCATGATCTGCTGGCCACGTTCGCTCAGTGCGCCCACCAGTTGCTGGCGCAGGGCTTGCAGCCGGCCCATGGCATTGCCGGCATCGCTGTTGACCTTGAAGTACTGCTCGAGCGAGCGCTGGCGGGTCGCCTCACGCTGCCCGGCCACCGCCCTGGCGTATTCGGCAAAGGTAGCCTGCAGCTCGGTTGCCAACGTGCGCAGGGCTGGCTCGCGGGCGTTTTCGACAAATTCATCGACCAGCTTCTGGCTCTTGTCGTTCAGCTCGACCGACAGCGCCATGCGCTTGCCTGCACTCTCCTCATGGCCCCCCAACTGCTCGATGAAGCCCGAGGACACATTGGCGCTGGAACGAATTGCCATCAACAACGCATTGTTCAACCGGTCGGACTGGTGTGCGGTCTGGTCCAGCTCGGTGATCTGCTGGTCGCTGCCCACTGCTGCCCACCAGGCACTGACAGTGGAAAACAGCAGGGTCAGGCTGAAAAGCGACAGCACCCAGAACATTCCGGTACGTATTTTCAGGTTGGCAAGCATGCGGGCAGTACTCCTTGTTGGCACCACTTCTGGTCGAAATTCGACGGTGGGTGTGCTGCTATCGGAGGTGCCCGCGCAGGCTTGAGGCGTGGGGAGTCGGTTATGGGCGGTAACCGAACAGATGTTGCCGGGCGCAGGTTGGGCCGCAGCCAATCTCAGCGTTCGAGGAAGTCGACTACCGCCTCCGCGAAGGCCTGCGGTTGGTCCAGCATGACAAAGTGGAAGCTGCCATCAATACGTTTGAAGCTGATGTTTCGCGTCCCTGCGTAGGCGTTTGCGAAGGTTGCATCAACGCTGGCAGCGGGTATGCCATACAAGGGGTCATAGGCATAGACGACCTGCACCGGCGACTGGATGCTGCCAAGCTCCGGGCGCAGGTCGGTGGTCATCAATTCATAGGTGGCATCGGCCACCACCTTGCGGTCCGAGCGCAGCGCGGCTTCGACCAGTGCCGGCCGGGCCGCAGCGGTCTTGGCCAGCCGGTCGATGGCTGTGCGCTGCATGGCTTCGGCCTGAACTGCCGGGGCCGCCAGCATCCCATCACGCAATGCCGCCGCCTGCGCTGCAGCCGCTTCGGCGGTAGCCATGGGGTTGATCAATAACGTGTAGAACGGCAGCGCATCGACAACCATCAGCCGCCCTACCCGCTCGGGGTGGCGTGCACCAAGCATCAGCGCGACCTCACCGCCCAGCGAATGGCCAATGATGGCCGGTGCCTCAAGGTGCTGGCTGCCGATATAGTCTGCAACCGCCTGGGCCACCGGAGCGGCCACGCGCCCGTCCACAGTGGGCACGGCAGGCGAGCCGGCAAAGCCTGCAACCTGCACCAGGTGCAGGCGATGTTGCTGGCGCAGTGTGCTGGCGAGCCCCGCCCAAACCTCACGGGAAGAGGCCAGCCCGGGGATCAGGATGACGTCCGGCCCGGTGCCCTCGACTTTTACCGAAATACGTTCGCCCGCTACAGGCACTGGCTGGCTTGGTGCAGCCAATGCCGAGCCCAGCGACAAGCTGGTCCCGATTGCTGCAAACAGGGTGCGTATGCGCATGGTCGCCATTCCTTTGACTTCAACGGAGAAAAGCCCGCCACTATAAGGCGCACGGCAACCCATGGGAAAACTATCGTTTGCAACCCGCTGCGCTGCACCGTTAAAGTCGGGGCCTGGGCGCCGGCTGCGCCTGCGGTCCGCGCAAAGGGGTTGCCCGAGCCATGCTTCACTCCATTTCCATACCAGCTCCCGGCTTGTCGGCGGACCGAGCCCCAAAGGAGTTGGCATGCCCGCCATCAATGCTTCCCGCCACCACGGCTTGCTCGACCTGCCCGCCTTGCGCAAACGCGCCAAGCGCTTGCTGGCTGAACTGAGAAACCACCAAGCCGACGACGCCCGCGAGCAATTGCGCACGCTTGGCCTGCCCGGCCCCGACTACCGGCTTGCCGACACCCAATGGCTGGTGGCCCGCGAGGCCGGCTTTGCCAGCTGGCCAAGGCTCAAGGCCCATGCCGACGCCGTGGCTTTCGCAGCACGCCACCCCGGTTTTTCCGCGGATGACGAGGCCAGCGTGCAGCATTGGCGCTGCGGCAACGACATCGCCCACAGCTTGCGTACCGCCGGGTTTGCCGGCGCCTTCCAGATGTTCGACGACCCGATGGTCATGGGGCCTGTACCGGCGCTGCCCGACGAGCAGTACTGGCAGGTGCGCAGCGCCTACGTGCAACAGGCATTCAAGCTGAGCCCCCTGGACCTGGAACAGCGCCAGGCCGCGCAGCGTAGCGCACTGGCCGGGCTGAACCGCGACAGCGAAATTGTGCTGTGGTGCGAGGCCGACGCTTACGACCAGCTGTTCCTGATTCGCGTGCTCGCCAGCCTGCCCGGCCTGCCGCGTCGGCTTGAGCTGATCGAAATTGATCAGGTACCCGGTATCGAGCGTTTCATCGGCATCGGGCAACTGGCCCCCGACCTGTTGGCCTGGCTGTGGCCGCAACGTCGCGCACTGGGTGAGGATGCACTGGCCCTGGCCCGCGAGGCATGGGCGGCCTACACCGCACCCAATCCAAAGACCTGGGCAAGCCTCGCTGACCACACGCACCCGGCCTTGCCGTTGCTCGGCGGGGCATTGGCGCGCCAGCTACAGGAGCTGCCGGGGGCACAGGATGGATTGAGCCTTACCGAACGCCTGCTGCTGCGCGTGTTGGCTTCACGCGGCGAGCTACCGGCCGGGCGCGTTTATGGCCAGTTGATGATGCAGGATGACCCGCTGCCTTACCTCGGTGACCAGATGTTCCATGTGCTGCTGCAGCCGTTGATCCACGCGCCACAGCCGATCCTGCTGGAAGGCCCGGGAGAGGCCTGGGCGCAGCGACCGCTGCGGCTGACCCCGCTTGCCGAGCAAGTGCTTGCAGGCAAGGCTCACTGGCTTGATCACAACCCTGCGCAGCGTTGGGTTGGCGGGGTGCTGGTGGATGCGGCTGACAGGCCTTGGGTAGTGACCGAACAAGGCGAGGTGTGGCGACGTTGATGATTCCTCAGGGTTAGCAAGCCCCTGTGGGAGCGGATTTACCCGCTCCCACAGAGCCCTCATCCGGGCTTGCATCTTGATTTTATCCCGCAGCAATAGCGCTCCACGCCTGTGCCAAACGCTGGGTGGCCTGCCGGATCTCATCCACATCCAGCGAAGCAAACCCCAGGCGCAAAGCATTCTCGGCATGGCCAAACGGCGAGAACTGCCGACCACTGCGCACCACCAGGTCCAGCTCCAGCGCCTTGGCTACCAACTGGTCCACATTGATCGCGTCGGCAAACCGCACCCACAGCGCCAACCCACCTTCCGGCTCCTGCACGGTAATCTGCTCGCCAAACGCATCGTGCAGGCAAGCCAACAGGGTCTGCCGACGCCGACGGTACTCGCGGTTGACCCGGCGCAAGTGCTTCTTCAGCTCGCCATCGTTGATCAAGTCCCCCAGCATCCGCTGCATCACCGCATCGCCCTGCCCCAGTGTCAGCGTCGCCCTGCGCTCCAGCACTGCGGTTACCTCTACCGGCGCGACGATATAGCTGCAACGGAACGTGCTGCCCAAGGGCTTGGACAGTGTGCCGATGTAAATCACGTGCCGCTGCTGACGGTCGCTGGCCAAAGGCAGATAAGGCCGCCCGGAAAAGTGGTATTCGTAGTCGTAGTCTTCCTCGACCACGCAGAAGTCGTGCCGCCGCGCCAGTTCCAGCAACTGCTGCCGGCGCCCGGCTGGCAAGCTGACCGTGGTCGGAAACTGGTGATGGGGCGTTATGTACATCATCCGCACCTTGTGCTGCCGGCACAGGGCATCGATCTGATCGACCCGGCAACCCTCATGGTCCAGGTCCACGGTCACCAGCCGGGCACCCAACTGACGGAAAATCTCCCACGCCGGCGGATAGCTCAGGCGCTCGACCAGCACGGCATCCCCCGGCTTGAGCAGCACGCTGGCCAACAGGGACAACGACATCTGCACGCCTTGGGTCAGGCAGATATGCTCGGCGCCAACGTTCAGGCTGCGATTGTGCCTCAGCATATCGGCCAGGGCGGCGCGCAGGTAGAGGCTGCTGCAATCGCTGCCATGGCGCACGCTGTTGCTGGTAAAGCTGCTGCGCAAGGCATTGCGGTAATAGCGATGCAGGACTGCCTGGGGCAACAGCCGATGGTCACAGGCGCCGTTGTCAAAGAACAAGGCCCCTGGCCGCCCCTGCTGCGCTGCAGCCCGTTCGTTCGCCTCGAAGTAGGCAACGGCAGGCTCCTCTGGCAACGCCAGGGCGAAAGGCCCCGTGGTAGCGGGCTCGGTGGGTGTTCCGGTCGCCAGCTGTTGGCTGACGAAAGTGCCCCGGCGCTGCACGCTCTGCAGCCAGCCTTTGGTCTCGGCTTCCTCGTAGGCAAGGATCACCGTCTTGCGGTTGACGTTCAACAGTTGCGCCATTTCCCGCGTGCCCGGCAGCGGCGTGCCAGGGCGCAGGCGGCCCTCGCTGATCGCGGCCACCAACCCCTCGACGATCTGCCGGTACGAAGACTGCGCCCCATCAAGCTTGAGCAGCGGCTGCCATTTGCGAAGCTGGACCATGTGAATTATCCAAAACTGGAGGTTCTGCTGGTCCTGGACTATAGCAACAATCGAGCCTCCATTTGCCCCCCGAGGTGCTCATGCAAAGCCGTCACGTCATCGAATTGTCGCCCTCGGGCAAAACCTTCGAAGCCAGCCAGGAGCTGCTGCTCGATGCCATGCTCGCCAGTGGCCTGCCGGTACCTTTCTCCTGCCGCCGCGGCGCGTGCGGGTCCTGCAAGGTGAAGGTGGTATCGGGGCAGTATCAGGACAAGCAGCGGGATGCAGACACCCCCGCGCCCTCCTACCCCCTGGCCGCCGACGAGATGCTGCTGTGCCAGAGCCACGCCTGCAGCGACATGCGCCTGGCGATCCCAGGTTGGTCCCTGGACACCCCGACACTGGTGTTCCAGGCGCAGGTTCACAACCAGCGCGAGCTGAGTGCGGATATCGTCGAACTGGTGCTGCAACCTGCTCAACCGCTGGAAGTGCGGGCAGGTCAATACGTAAGATTCCAGCTCGACAACGGTGACAGCCGCTGCTTCTCCATTGCCAACCTGCCCGTTCAGGACCAGGGGCAACTGGTGTTTCACATCCGTAAGGTCAGCGGCGGCGTGTTCACCGAAGGCCTGCTGCCCACCCTGCAAGCAGGTGCCGTACTGAACCTTGAGGGGCCGGTGGGCGCCTGCACCTGGCAGCATGAAGACCAACGCCCACTGGTGCTGTTTGCCACCGGCACAGGATACGCCGGCATCAAGCCCTTGTTGCTGACAGCCCTGGCCCGCGGGGCCAAGGTCACGCTGTACTGGGGCGGGTCATCGACGGCGGACTTCTATGACCGTGCGTTTCTCGAGCAGGCCAGCCATGAACACCCCAACTTTCGCTGGCACCCGGTTCTTTCGGCTGAGGCACGCGTGCAGCAGGTGGCGTTGGGCCAGGCGCATCAGTGGGCCGACACCCAGGTCTATGCCTGCGGCAATGCCGCCATGATCAACCAGGCCCGCGAACTGTGCCTTGCCGCCGGCGTACAACCCCACCGATTTGTCGCGGAGGCTTTTGTCGCCAACGGCGCACTGGCACCCCAGGCTGCAGCCGCCAACACCCTGCACCCAGAGCTGGAAAAAGTCGGCCCACGCTACTCGCTGGACGGCATGCTCGCTGCCCGCGAGCAGTCAGTGCGCTCCGTGGCCACGATCGCCAGCCAACTGCGCGTCGGCATGACCACCGCCCAGGCACTGGAGATGGCTGCGCAAACCTTGCAGGCAATGGGCGCGTCCCACACCTGGCACCCCACCTACATCCGCTTCGGCGACGACACCGTGCGTACACCGCGACAAGGCATCAACCTGCAACGTGTATTACGTACTACGGATATCGTCGTAGTCGACGTCGGCCCGGTATGGGATGGCTACGAAGGCGACTATGGCGACACCTTCGTGTTTGGCCAACGCGACCTGCATCACGCTTGCGTCAAGGCACTGCATGAAGTGTTCGACGAAACCCGCCAGGCCTGGGGCCGCGGGCTGACCGGGCGCGAGCTGTATGACTTCGCCGAACACAGTGCCCAGGCCAAAGGCTGGCAGCTGGAACGCAACCTGGCCGGCCATCGCATCGCCGACTTCCCGCACATGCTCTATGGGCAGGACAAACTGGCCGAGGTGGAAATCGTCCCGAGCGAGGTGGTATGGGTGCTGGAAATACAGCTGTGCCATCCCACCGAGCCGGTCGGGGCGTTTTTCGAAGACATTCTGATTGGGGAAGGTAAGCCGACCGTGGCGAGGGCCGCTTGATCCCCAAGCCCTGGCGGTTGTCGATCAAGCCGGATTTACAGGATAAGGTTGCCAGCAGGACGCTAACAGACACGGACGAACAATATGCAAATACGCAACCTGACCCCGGACGACCTCCCCCAAGCCAGCACCTTGTGCCTGGATGCCTTCATGCAGGCAGTCGCGCCCTCGCTGTCTACCCAAGGCATCGAGACCTTCACCAAGGTGGCAGCACCCCAGGCGTTTGCCGAGCGCATGCAGGGCGACAACCTGATGCTGGCCTGTGTTGCGCAGGGCGCCCTCGCGGGGCTGATCGAGCTCAAGGAAGGCCGCCACGTTGCGATGCTGTTCATTGCACCGGGCTGGCAACGCCAGGGCATCGGCACGCGCCTGATGAATGCAGCACTGGAACACGCCCGGGTTGACGTCGTGACGGTCAAGGCATCGCTGCCTTCAGTGCCTGCCTACCAACGCTACGGCTTCACCCTGGCAGGCGAAGTGGGCGAGTTTTCCGGGCTGGTCTACCAGCCAATGGAAAAGCGCCTGCCGACCGTGTAGGTGCGGCCGTGTCGCGAAGTGCCGCAAAGCGGTGCCTGGTTTTCAGCTTTGCAGCTGTTGCTGCCGGGGCCGCTGTTCATGGGCCAGCGTCGCACTAAGTGCTGAGGGTGTTCGCCCAGAGCATGATGGGAACCGTTGAACCCGTCTACCCTGCCCCCCTGCCAAAGGCGTAATCCTCGAAAACTAACCACCCTATCCCATGTGAGCACTGTTCATGCCTATCGACTTCAGGCCCGCCCAAGCCTCGGACGCGCACGATATTGCGCGCTTCTTTCAACTGACATCGGAGGGCATGGCCGATTACATATGGAGCAAGCTTGCCGCACCTGGGGAAGCGTTGCTGAGTGTCGGTGCGTCTCGCTATGCCAGGGAACAGGGCGACTTTTCCTACAAGAACTGCCTGATGGCCACCTTCGAAGGGCGCGTCATCGGCATGATGCATAGCTATGCCTTGCGCGAGGCCCCTGACAGGCCTGTCGAGACAGACCCGGTGCTCGCGCCTTATGCCGACATGGAAGTACCCGACACCTTGTACATATCCAGCCTGGCCCTGGATGAGGCCTGGCGCAGCCAGGGGCTGGGCGTGCAGTTTCTTCGCCACGCCCAGCAGCGTGCTGAGGACGCTGGCCTGGCAGGGCTATGCCTGATCGATTATGCAGAAAACCACGGTGCACGCCGCTTCTACGAACGTCACGGTTTTCAGATTGTTAAAACCTGCCAGATCGTTGCGCACCCGATGCTGGGCGTAACCGGTGAAGCCTATTTGATGTATCGCCCCACCCACAACGTGCTCGAGAAAAAGCCATGAACAAGAAACTGACCGTGTTCCGCGAACTGGATATCCAACCGGTGCGCGACCTTCCCTTTTTTGAAGAGGTGCTGGAAGGCACCCCTCATACGCTGACGTCCAAGTACTATCACGATGAACAGCAAGGGCGCATTTCCGGAGAATGGGAAGCCAGCACCGGGGCCTGGCGCATAGACTACAAAGTGTGGGAGTTTTGCCATGTTCTGAGTGGACGCTGCGTCATCGAACTTGAAGGTTGCGCCCCCCTCACACTGGCCGCTGGCGACACGTTCATTATCGAACCGGGCGCCAAGGGCAAGTGGACCGTGCTGGAAGACATGAAAAAGAACTTCGTGATCCTCTTGCCGGCGAACTAGGCACGGGTCGCATTTCATCGAGCGCAGCTCAGATCACTGTATGAGCGGGCGTGCCCCGCGAACACCGCCGGAGCCGGTGCCATGCACCGCGTGGCCCCATTCGCGGGACAAGCCCGCTCCCACAATGACCATTGTTCTCTGCGTCACAGCGCCCCATAGCAGGCAGCCCTGACCGTGCTGCAGCCAAGAAGGGCTCAGCTCACCATCACTTCGTCCAGTGCCTGTTCAAGGGTGCTGACCGTGCGCTCGATATTGTGCAGCTTTTCAAGCCCGAACAGGCCGATACGGAAGGTCTGGAAGTCGGCCGGCTCGTCACATTGCAACGGCACCCCGGCGGCTATCTGCAGGCCGTGTTCGGCAAATTTCTTACCGTTCTTGATGTCGGCGTCATCGGTATAGCTCACCACCACGCCTGGGGCCTGAAAGCCGGCTGCGGCCACGCTTTTGATGCCTTTGCCGGTCAACATGGCACGTACCCTATCGCCCAGCGCCTGCTGTTCAGCGCGAACCTTGTCGAAACCGTAGGCTTGCATCTCGTTCATCACGTCATTGAACCGCGCGAGCGAATCGCTGGGCATGGTCGCATGGTAGGCATGCCCGCCCTGTTCGTATGCCTGCATGATCTGCAGCCACTTTTTCAGGTCGCAGGCAAAGCTGCTGCTCTGGGTATGCTCGATGCGCTCGAGGGCCAAAGCACTGAACATCACCAGCGCGCAGCAAGGGGAAGCGCTCCAACCTTTTTGCGGTGCGCTGATCAGCAGGTCGACTGCGCACTTGTGCATATCAACCCACAGCGTGCCTGAGGCGATACAGTCCAGCACGAACAGCCCCCCCACTGCATGCACGGCGTCGCCAATAGCCCGCAAGTAATCATCGGGCAGGATAATCCCGGATGAGGTTTCAACGTGGGGGGCGAAGACGATTTGCGGCTTGTGCGCCTCAATGGCCGCCAGGACTTCGTCCAGAGGCGGCGGCGCGTAGGCTGCCTGGCGATCCGCCTCGACCGGCCGCGCTTTCAGCACCGTGGTAGCCGCCGGGATGTTGCCCATCTCGAGGATCTGGCTCCAGCGATAACTGAACCAACCGTTGCGGATCACCAGGCATTGCTGGCCGGTGGCAAACTGCCGCGCTACCGCTTCCATGCCGAATGTACCGCTGCCCGGCACTACTGCAACCGCCTGGGCGTTATAGACCTGTTTCAGGGTGCTGGAAATGTTCTTCATCACGCCTTGAAATGCCTGGGACATGTGATTGAGCGAGCGGTCGGTGTAGACCACTGAGTACTCGACCAGCCCCTCAGGATCAATACTTGGATATAGCTTTGACATGCGGTGATTCCTTTGGCAGAGATGTCATTGGTATGGACCCTCTCCTGTGCCTTGGCAAATGAGAGGATTGATCGGGACTGTTTGCAGGTGGCGTATAGCCTCTACCCCGCAACCATCCAGCTGCTGATACCCCGACTCACTGTACCCACTACAGCCGTAGTAGGTACACCCGCCCCTTTCTCGGCAATACTGCAAGCACATCCCCCCGCCAGGAGCCGGCTGATGCGTATTCTGCTGATAGACGACCACGGCATCCTCAGGGCCGGGGTCAAGAGCCTTATCCAGGCCGTGCATCAGGACGCCCAGGTGCTGGAGGCTTCCTGCACCGCAGAAGCATTGGAACTGGTGCGTGGCCAGGCCTTCGACGTGATCTTCCTGGACTTGTGCATCCCCACCTCGGCCACCAGCAACGACCTTACGCCCGACAACGGCCTGAGCCTGCTGTCGCTGTTCAAGTCCGGCCGCGAGGCGCCAGCCGACCCCGACCCTGCCAGGTGCGTGACGGCGCCGGTGATCGTGATGTCGGCGGAGTCGGAGCGGCGTTTCGTCGACGAGGTGATGCGCCGCGGTGCTTCGTCCTTCGTGCCCAAGGCCAGTGCCCATGAAGTGATGCTGGAGGCCATCAAACGAGCGCTCAGCGGTGGGGTCTACCTACCCAGCGAGGCGATTGGCAAAGGCGGCCAGGCACCCTCCTCTGCCTTCCATCAGCAACCCGCAACACCGCTAGGCCCCAAGGACCTGGGCGTGACACCGCGCGAGTTCGACATTCTGCGCCTGGCGTTGCAAGGCAATGCGCCGTGGAAGATCGCGGCGATTCTGGAGATCAACCCGGTCAACGTGCGTCAGTACCTGAGCAAGCTTTACGGCAAGTTCGGGGTCATCGACCTGTATGGCCTGCAAGGCCTGTTCGCCAAGACCGGTCAGGTGCTGGGGGTGCTGTCTTCACCGGCCTCGCCAGCATTGGCCAGCCGACCGCGAGACAAGAGCTGCTGAACGGCAGCCATCAGGGTGGCTGCGCTTTCGCCCTTGCCGACGGCCCGTGACAGGCTGTCGTCATGCAGCGGTTGGCGCAACAGCTCGGCGGTGTAGAGGATCGCTGGCACGTGCGCCCAGTCGTAAAACGCCCGCACCTGCTCGATCAGCGCCACGCCGACCAGGCCGTCGCGCAGTTTGTAGTCGCAGATGAGCAGGTCCGGGTAGCGATCCGGCGCCCTCGCCAACGCTTCCTGCAAGGTATTTTGGTCCTCGGCCGTGGCGACGATGGCGCCCTGCAGGCTCAGCGACTTCGACAAACTGTCGAGGATGCGTTTATCGTCATCGACCAGCAGGACATAGGCCCCGGCGATGTCCAGGCACGTGTCATCGACCTGCGGCGCCGGCACACTGGCGCCCGTCGACGGTGCTCCCCCCTGGAACAAAGGGCAGTCGACCGAAAACCGGCTACCGTGCCCGGGGCGGCTGCTGAAACTCAGCCGATGGCCCGGCAAGCGATCAATGAAGTTTTTCACGATCGACAGCCCCAAACCTAAGCCGCGCCGGGTGTCATGGCTGGGGTTGTCGACCTGAAAGAACTCCTCGAAGACCTTGCTCTTGAACGCGTCGGGTATGCCGATACCCGTATCGACCACATCGACGCGCACGGTAGTCCTGCCCGCCACGCTGCCGACCACCACGCCGCCCCGCTCGGTGTACTTGACGGCATTCGAGATCAGGTTGCCCAGCACACGCTTGAAAATCGCCCGGTCTGAATCGAGCACGGCATCCTGCCGGCGCTGCTGCAACTTCAGGCGCAAGCCCTTGGCGTGCGCCAAGGGCTGGTGCAGCGATTCGAGTTCGGTCATCAACGCGTTCAGGGAGAACGGCTCGATGGCCGGTTGCGACTCGCCACTGGTAAACACTTCGCGCAGGCCGGTGAACAGGGCGCTGATTTCCCGCCCGGACACGTCGATATCGTGGAAGATTTCCTGCAGGCGTTCATGCTGGCCCTGCTCGACCAATCGCTCGCCAACGTACGCCAGGGAGGCAATAGAGGCCAAGGGTTGCATGGTGTCGTGGTAGGCCGCGCGGACGAAGCGGGTGCTGGCTTCGGCCTTTTCGCGGATTTCCACGGCTTTTTTCGCCTCTTGGTCGAACAAGGCCTTCAGCGCATCGTCCGCTTTCTGTTTCTCGCGGCGGACGCGGAAGTTGGCTTGCTCCAGGCTTTCGTTCTTTTTGTTCAACGCCAGGGATTTAAGATAGCCCTCCCGCGCAACTTTCTCGGCGCGCACACTGATGGTCCAGCCCACCAGTGCAAACGCCAGCAGGTAAAACATGGCGGGGAAAAAGTTGGTATCCAGAACACCCGTCGTTACTTCCTGCACACAGAGCAGCAGCACGCAATAGCCGGTACTGAACAACGAATAGCGCGCCAGCAGCGCCAAGGTGCCGTGCTGAAAGAAGATAACCAGGACAATGCCGACAAAGTAGTAATTGTAATTCAACGGCGCGGGGACAATTTGCATCATTGCCACCAGGCAGGTCTGGGCGAAGCACACCGCAATCACCACGGTTCTGTTCACCCACCATTCGTTGTCAAAACGCGAGATGAATGACACCCAGGTTGCTGCGGCTACTGCCACGGTGCCTGCCAGCCGCCACACCAGGATCCAGTAGAAGTCCAGGCGCGAAAGCGCCTGCTCATGGCGCACGTAGTGGTAATAATCCCAATAGCCAAAACCAGCCCATACGGCAATGGCCACAAACATGAACAAGCGTCGCCTGCGAAGGTTTTCTGCAGCCTGGGTATCGAGAAAACCCTGTTCGTCCTGCGCATTGGCGAAGGGTTTCGGCAGGCCGAAAAGTTCAACTGCGGCCTCTTTGATTTCATGCCATCTGGTCATGTTGGCCACTCACGCTGTTGATACTACAGCTGTTGCACCACAACTGTTGCACCACCCAAGTTGCACTACCGCCGTTGTATTTTCCGAACACTGCTTCGGTGAGAAGCTGAACCCATCGACACACTTCAACTTCGAAACAACGGGAGCAGGCATCATGAACACCAACGCTGAAAGTAAAGCACCTGCTGGCAAACCCGCCATCGAAGCCGGCATTCGCGCAACCTGGTGTGCTGCGCGCTGCCGCTGAAACGGTACTGGCATGGCCCACTGCGCCCAAGTGGCCAGACCGTTGCCCAAGCAAGCGGGCGATAACCCTACGCAGGCAAGCCTGCAAGGAAACCGAGGTGCATCATGAAACTGATAAAAACCATCGCGATTGGCAGTGTGCTGCTTGGCCTGGCCGGCGCCGTGCATGCTGAAGACGGCTCTCAGCGGGCTGAACAGTTCAAGCAGAACTTCCTGGCGGAGCAGGCACGCCTCTGGGGCAATGACACGGCCGAGCAGAAACAGCAGATCGCCCAGGTGCAAGCCAAACAACAGCAGCAAGAGGACCACGCACAAACGGCGGTAAGCAAGGACTTCTGATGGTAAAAACCAGGCACGAAAAAGCCAGGCTGATACCTGGCTTTTTCGTGCTAGCGCCAAGGCTTTGTTCGGGTTCAAGGCCTCTTCGCAGCACAAGGCTGCTCCTACAGGGCACCGGGTAGCGCCAGCACCGCCAGCAGTTTGTCTCTGGTTGGTTGAGTGCATGGCTGCATCGGCTCGCGCAGCTCGTCGCTCATCAACCCCTGCAACTGCAATACGGCCTTGACCACGGCAGGGTTGGGCTCGGCGAAAGCCATTTTGATCCAGGGCAGCAACTGGTAGAACGTGCCACGCGCAGCCGCCCAGTCACCGCTATCGACCTGCCGCAGCATGCGCATGTAAAGGTGTGCATGCACATGCGCCGAAGCCGAAATGGCCCCTGCACCGCCCAGGCACAGGTTGTTGAATATTTGCAGGTCTTCACCGGCCAGCACCTGGGCGTGGCCGTCCTGGATCAGGGCCATGGTGGTTTCGCTGTCGCCGCCGCAGTCCTTGACTGCCGCGATGCGTGGGTGGCGCACAATCCGGCGCAAGGTTTCGCGCTCGATGCGAACGCCGGTGCGGTAAGGGATGTCGTACACGATAAGCGGCACGCTGGCGGCATCGGCTACGGTATTGAAGAACGCTTCGATGCCAGCCTGCGAAGGGCGGATGTAGCAAGGTGCCGGCACCAGCAGCCCGCCAATGTCGCGCTGCTGGATTTCGGCCTGGAACGCCAACAGTTCGCGCAGATTGTAACCCGACAGGCCCATCACCACCTGGCCTGGCGCCACCCAGGCCAGCACCGCGTCCAGCACGGCCAGTTGCTCGGCCTTGGACAGTGCTGCCGCTTCGCCCGTGGTACCGCACACCACAAAACCGGCTACGCCGTCTTCAAGCAGCTTCTTCACCAGCTTTTCCAGTGCGGCGAAGTCCACTTCATTGGCGCGCATGGGTGTGACGAGGGCGATCCAGATACCACGGAAATTCGACATGCAAAAACTCCTGATGTTGACCGAAAGTCAGCGTCAGCGGGTGAAGAGTCGAAGTGGTCTGGCAGGGATACCTGGCGCCTTCTGTCTCGTCAGCCCACCTGACGAGACAGCGCGCCTCGGTCAGATGAGCGGCTGTTTCTTGGATTTCTTGGCAACGGCAACGCACGCGCCTGCCTGGGCAATGAAGCCCGAAGCGGAAATGGCGTGGTTGGATGTGGACATCATGAGAAAGCCCGTTGCGTAGGTATGGCTGGATAATGGTGGGGCGGCGGACCAGATGTCAACCTCGTGTTGCCCAGGTAGAGCATGCCGATGTGCGGTATGGTTACCTGTCAGGCAGATGCTGATTTACCGGAGACACGCATGCTTCGCATTTTTGAACGCTGGCTAGACCCCTTCCCCCCTGACGAAGTACCGCCGCCGCCAGTTGGCCTGTTGCGCTTCATGTGGGCCTGCACCCGGGGCGCTCGCGGTTACATTCTTGCCTTGGCACTGCTCAGTGCCGGGGTGTCGATTTACGAAGCCTGGCTGTTTGCGTTCCTCGGCCAGGTGGTCGACCTGCTCTCGGCCTGGCAGGCCGGTGGCGCCGCCGCCAGCACACAGGAAAGCCACGTACTGTGGGGGATAGGCATCGTCCTGGTTACCAGCATCGGGCTAGTGGCGCTGCGCACCCTGGTGCAGCATCAGGTGCTGGCAATCAATTTGCCGCTGCGCCTGCGCTGGGACTTCCATCGCCTGATGCTGCGCCAGAGCCTGTCGTTCTTCTCCGACGAGTTTTCTGGCCGTGTTACCACCAAGGTGATGCAGACAGCGCTGGCGGTGCGCGAGGTATTGTTCACGCTCATCGAGATCCTGCCCGGCATCGGCGTGTACTTCATTGCAATCATCGCCCTGGCCGGTGGCTTTGCCTTGAAACTGATGCTGCCGTTCATTGCCTGGCTCGTGCTGTTCGGGCTGGCCATGCTGTATTTCGTGCCCCGCCTGGGCAAGGTCGGGCAAGAACAGGCCAACGCACGGTCGTCGATGACCGGGCGGATTTCCGATGCCTACACCAACATCACCACGGTAAAGCTGTTCTCGCACTCCAAACGCGAAGCGCACTTTGCCCGCGCGGCCATGGAGGACTTCAAGCAAACCGGCTTTCGCCAGATGCGCCTGGTCAGCCAGTTCGAGATCGTCAACCAGGCACTGGTGGTGGGCTTGATCTTTGGTGCAGGCGGCTACGCGCTGTGGCTGTGGCACCAGGGCCAGGTCGGCACAGGGGCGGTCGCGGCCATTACCGCCATGGCCCTGCGTATCAACGGCATGTCGCACTGGATCATGTGGCAGATGACCTCGCTGTTCGAGAACATCGGCACCGTGCAAGACGGCATGGCCACCCTCACCCGCGGCCCCAAGGTACAGGATGCGCCGGGTGCCACCGAGCTGGTAACCGGCGGCGGCGCGGTGAGCTTCGACAAGGTCTGCTTCAACTACAACGGCGAGCGCCAGGTGCTCAACGACCTGAGCCTGCATATTCGCCCAGGCGAAAAGGTGGGGCTGGTCGGCCGCTCCGGCGCTGGCAAGTCCACCTTGATCAACCTGTTGCTGCGCTTCTACGACGTGGACAGTGGCGAAATCCGAATCGATGGGCAGAACGTCGCCAAGGTGACGCAAGACAGCCTGCGCAGCGCCATCGGCATGGTCACCCAGGACACCTCGCTGTTGCACCGCTCGATCCGTGACAACATCGCCTATGGGCGCCCGGACGCAACCGACGCGCAAATCCGCGCCGCTGCAGCCAATGCCCAGGCCGATGGTTTCATCAGCCAGCTCAGCGACCGCCAGGGCCACAACGGTTACGACACCTTGGTGGGCGAGCGCGGTATCAAGCTATCTGGGGGCCAGCGCCAGCGCATCGCCATTGCCCGGGTCATGCTCAAGAACGCACCGATCCTGCTGCTGGACGAAGCCACCAGTGCGCTGGACTCGGAAGTGGAAGTGGCGATTCAGGAAAGCCTGGACGAAATGATGCAGGGCAAGACCGTCATCGCCATCGCCCACCGGTTGTCAACGATTGCCGCCATGGACCGGCTGATCGTGATGGATGAAGGGCGCATCATCGAGCAAGGTACCCACGCCGAGCTGTTGGCGAAGAACGGTACTTATGCCCGACTGTGGCAGCACCAGAGCGGTGGATTCCTGGGTGAAGACCAGGGCGTGGCCGAGGCGGTTGAATAGGCTCACCTGAAGCTGGCAACGCGATGGATGGCACCGGCTGCGCCGGTGTTCGCGGGCATGCCCGCTCCCCAATGGTCGCGCCAGCTTTTAGATGTTGTGCAAGGCAGTTGCCCCCACTGAGATCGCGCCTACCTGAATCTGGTACTTCAACCAAACACATGCGAGGGCCGGCGCAGCACCGGGTCGAAGGGGTTGATCCGTTCGCCAATCGCCGTCGCCTCGCGCTTGAGCAATGCCACCACGGTGGGCATGCGATTGGGCCCCAGGCGGTCGCTGATGGTCGCCACGCTCAACGCTGCCACCGCATGGCCGTTCCGGTCCAGAATCGGCACTGCCAGGCCGGCCATGCCGTCGAGCACTCCGGTGTTGCGCCCGGCGTAGCCGAGGCTGCGCACGTTGTCGATTTCGGCACGCAGCAACACTTCGTCGTAATGGTGAAAGTCCTTCAACCGCGGCAGGTTGTAGCGGATCACCTCGTCCCGCTCCTCCTCAGGCAGGAAGGCCAGGATCGCCAGGCTGCCCTGCCCCACGCCCAACGCCACGCGGCCGCCGATGTCCCCGGTAAAGGTACGGATCGGGTACGGCCCTTCGCTGCGGTCCAGGCACACGGCATCGAACCCCGAACGCGCCAGCAGAAATAGCGAATCGCCCAGCGAAGCCGACAACCGCAGCAGGCTGGGGCGCACCACATCGCGCAGGTTGCCCGCCTGCCCGGCCTTGGCCGCCAGGGCAAAGAAATCCAGGCTCAGCCGATAACGCTTGCTGGTGGCGCACTGGTCGACCATGCCCTCCTCGATCAGGCTACGCAACAGCCGATGGGTGGTGGGCTGCGCCAGGCCAACCCGCAGCGCCAGCTGGCTGACCTTCTCGCCCTCCCCCCCGCAATCACCTAGCGCGCGCAGCACGGCGAACAAACGCGACACTGCACTTACGCCAACTTCCTTGGCGTGTTCATTTCGTTTACCGGAATCCATTTTTCGTTAAACCCATAAAAATTTCATTGAGTGGAATAATTTCAAAATAGCTGTCACTCAGTGAAATTACTCTTTGTCGCCATCCTAATCATTGCCCTACTCTCCGGTCCATAGGGCGATATCACAACATCGGCCGCCGCCATAGAAGCGAGCGCCAACGTCCGTAAAAGCATTGCTTTTCGCCGCTGGCGCTCTGCCCACCCTGAAACTGCCGGGTTACCCCGGTTCCGTTTGCGATGGAGCACAGCCATGACCTTTCTGTTGATCGACAAGCTTTGCAAGCGCTATGGCGCTACGGAGGCAGTGGCCAGTTCGTCACTGGCCATCGAAAAAGGCGAGTTTGTCTCCCTGCTCGGCCCTTCTGGCTGCGGCAAGACCACCACCCTGCAGATGATTGCTGGCTTCGTCGAGGTCACCAGTGGCCGCATCGTCCTCGACGGCCGCGACATCACCCACGCCAAGCCGGCCAGCCGGGGCCTGGGTGTGGTGTTCCAGAGCTACGCGCTGTTCCCGCACATGACCGTGCGCGACAACGTTGCCTTCGGCCTGCGCATGCGCAAGGTGGCCAACGCCGAGATCGCTCGGCGCGTCGACCAGGCGTTGGCGTTGGTACGCCTGGACAAGCACGCCGAACGCTACCCGCGTGAACTGTCCGGCGGCCAACGCCAGCGTGTAGCCCTGGCCCGCGCACTGGTGATCGAACCGCCGGTGCTGCTGCTGGACGAGCCGCTATCAAACCTGGACGCGCACCTGCGCGAAGAGATGCAGTTCGAGATCTGCCGTATCCAGAACGAAGTAGGCATCACCACCCTGATGGTCACCCACGACCAGGCCGAAGCCCTGTCGATCAGCGACCGGGTGGTGGTGATGGAAGCCGGGCGCATCACCCAGATCGATGACCCCTACCGTCTCTACGAGCACCCGGGCACGCCGTTCATTTCCGACTTTGTCGGCAAGGCAAACCGCCTGCATGGCGTCACAGGCCCCGGCGGGTTACCGCAGGCAGCCGCCCAGGGCCCGCTGACCCTCAGCCTGCGCCCGGAAAAGATCAGCCTGGGTGCAGCCGGCAGCGGCAAGCTGGCAGGCCGCGTCAGCTGCCGTTACTTCCTTGGCAGCCAGTGGCTGTACCGCGTCGATACCGCCTTGGGCAACCTGGCGGTGGTCCGCGCCAACGATGGCAGCACGCCGCTGGACGAAGGTACCCAGGTCGGCCTGGACTGGAACGATGCCCTGCTGCGGGTGCTGAACACAGCCGAGGTGGCCGCATGAGTACGGCAAAACTGCGCAGCAACAGCTGGGGCTACGGCCTTAGCAGCCCGGCCCTGCTGTTGTTCCTGGCGTTGCTGGTGATGCCGCTGGGGCTGACTGTGCTGTTGTCGTTCAACGCGTTCGACTACACCAGTGGTATCCAGGCCGGCCAGTACACCTTCAGCCATTACCTGAGCCTGGTGACCGACACCTATTACTACGAAATCTTTTTTCGCACCTTCTGGATCAGTGCCCTGGTCACCTTGTTGTGTGTGCTGATCGGCATCCCCGAAGCCATGGTCCTCAGCCGCATGGGCGCGCCGTGGCGCTCGATCTTCCTGATCCTGGTGCTGACCCCGCTGCTGATTTCGGTGGTGGTGCGCGCCTTCGGCTGGAGCCTGCTGCTGGGCTCTGACGGCCTGATCAACCAAGGCATCAGCGCCCTCGGCGGGCAGCCGGTGAAGCTGCTGTACACCCCGTTTGCGGTGATCATCGGCCTGGTCCACGTGATGCTGCCGTTCATGATCATCCCGGTGTGGACCTCGCTGCAAAAGCTCGACCCGGCCGCCGAGCAGGCCGCGCTGTCGCTGGGCGCCAGCCAGTGGACAGTATTCCGCCGGATCGTGCTGCCACAGATCATGCCCGGTGTGCTGTCGGGCACGCTGATCGTGTTCGGCCTGGCCGCCAGCTCGTTCGCCATCCCGGGCCTTCTGGGCGGGCGGCGGCTGAAGATGGTCGCCACCATGATCTACGACCAGTACCTGGCCGAACTGAACTGGCCCATGGGCGCCACCATCGCCGTCGCCCTGCTGCTGATCAACCTGCTGGTGATGCTCAGCTGGAACCGGCTGGTCGAACGCCGCTACAAACGTGCACTTGGAGTGTGAACCGATGACCCGTAACGGCCCGCTGGCCCTGTCCTTTCATGCCCTGGTGATGCTGTTCATGCTCGCCCCGCTGGGGGTGGTGTGCCTGGTGGCATTCACCCCGGAAAACACCCTGAGCCTGCCCACTGCCGGCTTCTCGCTGCGCTGGTTCAGCGCTGTGTTCGAGCGTGCCGACTTCCTCGACGCGTTTTACAACAGCCTGAAACTCGCCGCCCTGGCGGCCTCGCTGGCCACCCTGATCGCCGTGCCGGCGGGCTTGGCGCTGACCCGCTACAGCTTCCCTGGCCAGGGCTTTGTCAACGGCCTGCTGCTGTCGCCGATAATCATCCCGCACCTGGTGCTGGGTGTGGCCTTGCTGAGGTTGTTCGCCCTGCTTGGGGTCAATGGCAGCTTCACCTGGCTGGTGTTCGCCCACGTGGTGGTCATTACTCCTTACGTGCTGCGCCTGGTACTGGCTGCCGCCATCGGCATCGACCGCAGCGCCGAACAGGCCGCGCAAAGCCTGGGAGCCGGGCGCATCACGCTGTTCTGCAAGGTCACCCTGCCAATGATTCTGCCCGGCGTGGCCGGTGGCTGGCTGCTGGCGTTCATCAACAGCTTCGACGAAGTGACCCTGTCGATCTTCGTCACCTCGCCTGCCACCCAGACCCTGCCGGTGCGCATGTACGTATACGCCACCGAGTCCATCGACCCGATGATGGCCGCCGTCTCGGCGCTGGTGATTGCCGTCACCGCCCTGACCATGATCGCCCTGGACCGCGTGTATGGCCTGGACCGCGTGCTGGTGGGCAAGCAATGACAAGGAATGCCCCTATGCCGCTGTTCAAGCGCGTGGCCGAACACGACCGCGAACCGTTGCCCTTCCTGCTCGACGGCCAACCGGCTCAAGGCATGAACGGCGATACCCTGCTGACCGCCATCCTGACCAACGCCACCCACTTGCGTGGCAGCGACTTCAGCGCCGAACCGCGCGCCGGTTTCTGCCTGATGGGCGCCTGCCAGGACTGCTGGGTACGCCTGCAGGACGGCCGCCGGGTGCGCGCTTGCTCGACCTTTCTGGAACCGGGCCAGTGTGTCACCCGCGAACCGGGGCGCCAGCCATGAGCGCAACCGTCATCATTGGTGCCGGCCCCGCCGGCATTCGCGCCGCGCAAACCCTCGTGGCCCATGGCGTGCGCCCAGTGCTGCTGGACGAAGCCAGCCGTGGCGGCGGGCAGATCTACCGCCAGCAGCCGGCCAACTTTCGCCGCTCGGCCAAAGCGTTGTACGGCTTCGAGGCGGACAAGGCCCGGGCCCTGCACAACACCCTTGAACAACTGCGCGAGCAGATCGACTACCGCCCGGAAACCTTGGTGTGGAATGCCGAGCAGCAGGTGCTGGACACCTTGCAGCAGGGCCGGTTGGCCGATCGCCTGGCATTCGATCGGGTGATCGTCGCCACTGGCGCTACCGACCGCGTGTTGCCGATCCCCGGCTGGACCTTGCCCGGGGTGTATACCTTGGGCGCCGCGCAGATCGCGCTGAAGTTTCAGGGCTGCGCCATCGGCGAGCGGGTGGTGCTGGCTGGCAGCGGGCCGCTGTTGTACCTGGTGGCCTACCAGTACGCCAAGGCCGGCGCCACTGTCAGCGCAGTGCTCGACACCTCGCCGTTCAGCGCCCAGGTACGCGCCCTGCCGCGCCTGTTGCTGCAGCCGGGCACCTTTGCCAAGGGCCTGTACTACCGCGCCTGGCTCACCCGCAAAGGCGTGCCGGTGCATCAGGGGGTGACGCTGCTGGGCATCGAAGGCGAGCTACGCGCCAGCGCCGTACGCTGGTCGCGCAATGGCCAGCAACACAGCTTGGCGTGCGACGCCGTGGCATTCGCCCACGCCCTGCGCAGCGAAACCCAGCTGGCGGACCTGCTGGGCTGCCAGTTTACCTGGAACAGCCTCAACCGCGCCTGGCTACCGGTACGTGACGCCCAAGGCCGCGCCAGCAGCCCCGGTGTGTACCTGGCTGGCGACGGCGCCGGCATCCTCGGTGCCGACGGCGCCGAAATGACCGGTGAACTGGCCGCCCTGACGCTGCTGGCCGACCTCGGCAAACCTGGCAACCCGCAACGCCAGCAACAGCTGGAAAAACGCCTGGCTACCCTGCAGCGCTTTCGCCAGGGCCTGGAACAGGCCTTTCCGTTCCCCGAGCAGTGGGCGCGGCAGGCCCCGGACCCGTTGACCGTGTGCCGCTGTGAACAGGTCAGCGCTGGCGAAATCCGCGCCACCGTGCGCGCCGGGCACTGGGAAATCAACCGGGTCAAAGCCATGTGCCGGGTCGGCATGGGCCGTTGTCAGGGCCGTGTGTGCGGGGCCGCCGCCGCCGAACTGATTGCCTGCGAAAGCGGTCGGCCCATTGACCAGGTCGGGCGCCTGCGTGGCCAGGCACCGGTCAAGCCCCTGCCCTTCGGCCTGGAGATCAAACCATGAAGCGGATCGAGGTGGACGCCATTGTCGTCGGCGGTGGCATCGTCGGCAGCAGCGCTGCATTGACCCTGGCCCGCGGTGGCAAACAGGTGGCGCTGCTTGAACGTGACTTCTGTGGCTCGCACTCTAGCGGGGTGAACTATGGCGGGGTCCGTCGCCAAGGCCGCTCGCTGGCCCAGCTGCCATTGTCGATGCGTGCCCATGCCATCTGGGGGCAGTTGCGCGAGTGGATCGGCATCGACGGCGAGTACACCCGCAGCGGCCACCTGAAGCTGGCACGCAGCCAAACCGACTTCGACGCCTTGAAGGCCTATGCCCGTCGGACCCAGGCCTTTGACCTGCGCCTGCAACTGCTGGAGCACCGCGAACTGCGCCAGCGCTTCCCTTGGGTGGGCGATATCGCCGTCGGCGCGTCATATTGCCCCGAGGACGGCCATGCCAACCCGCGCCTGGTGTCACCCGCCTTCGCCCAGGCGGCCCGGCACAGCGGCGCCCAGTTGCACGAACAATGCAAAGTGCTGGAGGTAGACCACGACGGCCAGCGCTTCACCGTGCGCACCAGCACAGGCCAGTGCTTCAGGGCACCCTGGTTGCTGAACTGCGCCGGTGCCTGGTCGGCGCAACTGGCCGAGTACTTCGGCGAAGCGGTGCCGCTGACGGCGGCCCACCCGGCCATGCTGGTCACCGAACCACTGCCGCTATTCATGACCGCCAGCACCGGGGTCGAAGGCGGCGGTATCTACGCCCGCCAGGTGGCCCGCGGCAACTGCGTGCTGGGCGGTGGGCGCGGCTTTGCCCTGACCCCGACCACCGCCCGCCCGGGGCAAGCCGCAGTGCTCGACATCCTGCGTAATGCCACCGAGCTGTACCCGGCATTGGCCGGCGCCCAGGCGATTCGCACCTGGAGCGGCACCGAAGGCTACCTGCCCGATGACGAACCCGTGATCGGCCCCAGCCTGCGCCGACCCGGCCTGCTGCATGGCTTCGGCTTTGCCGGCGCCGGTTTTCAGATTGGCCCGGCTGCCGGGGAAGCCCTGGCGCAATGCGTCCTTATTGGCGCGCCGGCCATCAGCCTGGCGGCCTTCTCCATCAACCGTTTTCAGCCCAGCCACCACTACAAGGAAAACCTGTCATGACGCACAAGCAACGTTTGCTCGCGCTGTTCTGCACCGTACCTGGCCTGTTCGCCTGCCTGCCCGCCATGGCGCAACCCACGCTGTACCTGGGCATGAATGGCGGCACCATGGAGCGGCTGTTCAGCGACAACATCCTGCCCCCGTTCGAGAAGGCCAACGGGGTGAAAGTGGTGATCGTCCCCGGCACTTCGGCCGACATCCTGGCCAAGGTCCAGGCCACGCCGAACAAGCCGTCGATCCACGTGATGGTGCTGGATGACGGCATCATGTACCGCGCCATCGGCATGGGCCTGTGCAGCACGCTCAAGCCCAACCCGACGCTGGCCCAGCTGCCGGAAAAGGCCCTGATCAAGGACAAGGCCGCCGCCGTCAGCCTGGGGGTGACCGGGCTTGCCTACAACAGCCGCCTGTTCAAGGAAAAAGGCTGGGCAACACCCACCTCCTGGAACGACCTGGCCGACCCGCGCTTCAAGGACAAAGTGGTGTTCCAGTCGATGGCGTCATCCACCTTCGGCTTGCACGGTTTCCTGATGTACAACCGCCTGCACGGTGGCAGCGATACCGACGTCAACCCGGGCTTCACGGCCTGGAAGAAGAACGTTGGCCCGAACGTGCTGGAGTACATCCCAAACTCGGCCAAGCTTTCGGAAATGGTGCAAACCGATGAGGCCGCGTTGTTCCCGCTCACCCCTACCCAGGTGACGGCCCTGAAGCTCAAGGGCATCCCGGTGGAATACGCCGCGCCCAAGGAAGGCGCCGTGGTGCTCAACCAGGCCGAATGCGTCACCGCCAACAACGACCAGCCGGAGCTGGCGCAAAAGCTTGCCCAGTTCCTGCTCAGCCCTGAGGCGCAAGCACCGGCACTGGAGCTGGGTGACCAGATCCCGTCCAACCCCAATACCCCGACCAGCGACAAGACCCGTGGCCAGGTCGAGGCCATGCAGACCTACCTGCAAACTGCCGTGACCATCGACTGGGACCAGGTCAACACCCAGCGCCCGGAATGGAACGCCCGCTGGAATCGCCAGATCGAGCGATAGGCCGAGGCCCCCTGGCTCGCTGCCGGCGCCCCAGGTGCCGGCCAGCGGGCACCGCCACCCCGCCTGCATGGCGCCTCAATCCAGCACTGGCCGCAACAGCGCCTGCGCCTCGTACAGGGGCGGCAAATAACGCATGCGGATTTCATCAACACTCAACCGCGAGGCATGAGTCGTGATGGTCAGCGTCGCTTTCAACTGCCCGGCACGGTCCAGCAACGGTACACCCAGCACCCGCATACCGATTTCATATTCCTGATCAACAATACAGAAGCCCTGCCCCTTCACCCGGTGCAATTCCGCCTCCAGCTGTGCCCGGTCTGTGAGCGTGTAGGGCGTCAACACCCGCAACGGGTTGCGTGCAAAGTACTCACCTCGCTCCCCCTCACCCAGCCAGGCCAGCCAGATCCGCCCGCCGGCCGTGCAATACATTGGCACCCGCGAACCGGGCCTGATCGACAACGACGCCACATGGCTATACCGGCTGCGCACCAGGTGGATGATCTCGTCACCATCGCGGGTACCCACCGACACATGCTCCTGGGTCTGGCGCGCCACCTGCTCGACAATCGGCCGCAGCATGCGCGGCAGTTGCGCAGAGTCCACGTACGCCTGGCCAATACGTAAAGCCTTGGGCGTCAGCCAGTACTCGCGGCTGTCAGTTTCGGCAAAGCCCTCGTGCACCAAAGTCAGCAAAAAACGCCGTGCGGCACTCGGCGTAAGGCCAGACAACCTGGCCGTCTGCGGCACGCTCAGGCGCGGTTGCTCAGCGCTGAACAATTGCATCAGGGCCAGGCCTTTCTGCAAGCCGGCGATCAAGTCGCGGGGGTGGATGGCGGGCGTGTTCATCTTTACGACTCGCAAGTGAAAAAAACAGCCGATTACTGCGATAACCGGATCATGATTGCGATTATCGCATCAAAAGCCCGATCAACGCATTGTTGCTCTTCGGCCGCTGCATCACGCTTGCCTCCACAACAACATCAATAAGGAGGTCAGCATGATTCGTGGTTCCACTGAACTGGTTGCCATCGTCGGTTCGCCCATTGCCCAGGTGAAGTCCCCCGAGAACTTCAACACCTGGTTCGCCAACAACAACTGCAACGTCGCCATGCTGCCCATCGACCTGCACGAAGCCGCGCTGGGCAGCTTTGCCGACAGCCTGCGCGGCTGGCAGAACTTGCGCGGGTGCGTGGTCACCGTGCCGTACAAACAGGCCCTGGCCAGCCGCCTGGATGGTTTGAGCGAACGTGCGGCTGCCTTGGGTTCGGTCAATGTGATACGCCGCGAGCGCGACGGGCGCCTGCTGGGTGACAACGTAGACGGCGCCGGCTTCCTCGGTGCTGCGCGCAAGCACGGCTTTGACCCGGCGGGCAAACGGGCGCTGGTGATCGGTTGCGGCGGTGTTGGCAGTGCCATCAGCTACGCACTGGGCGAGGCAGGTATCGTCAGCATTACCCTCAGCGACCCCAGCACAGCGCGCATGGGCGCTGTGTGCGAACTGCTCGGCAATGCCTTCCCGGGGCTTTCGGTCAGCACGCAGTTAAGTGGGCTGGAAGACTTCGATCTGGTGGCCAACGCCTCCCCGGTCGGCATGGGCACAGGCGCAGAACTGCCGTTGTCCGCTGCCCTGCTGGCCACGTTGCAGCCAGACACCCTGGTCGCCGACGTGGTCACTTCGCCCGAAATCACCCCGCTGCTGAACCGCGCCCGGCAAGTAGGCTGCGCGATCCAGACCGGCCCGGAAATGGCCTTCGCCCAACTCGGCCACCTTGGCGCCTTCATGGGCGTGACGCCGCAGGAGATCTGAGGCCATGGCGACTCTTGAACACATACAACACAGCTTTGACCTGGTGGTATTGGGCAGCGGCGCCGGTGGTTTTGCCGCTGCCGCCACGGCGGCGCGCCGTGGGCTGAAGGTGCTGGTAGTGGAAAAGGCCGAACGTTTTGGCGGCACCTCGGCGATATCCGGCGGCGCGGTGTGGCTGTATGGCACCGATCAAGCTCGCGCCGCGGGGGCCAAGGATTCACCCGAGGCCATGCGCACCTACCTCAAACATGTGATCGGCGACGGCTACGACCCAGCCCTCGCGGACGCCTTCATCGAACATGGCCACCAGGCACTGCGTTGGCTGGAACAGCACACCGAGCTTCGCTACGCCCTTCGACCGCACTCCCCGGATTATTACCCCGATGCCCCTGGCGCCACCCAGTTTGGCCGGGCGCTGGAAATGGTCGAGTACGACGGCAAGCACCTCGGCCCACGCTTCAAGGACCTGCAAATGCCACCGCCCGGCATGCTGTTGTTCGGCGGCATGATGGTCAACCGCGTGGATATCCAGCATTTCCTCAGCATTCGCCGCTCGCCCAGGTCGTTGTGGCATTGCCTGAAACTGATGGCACGTTACGCACGGGACCGCCTGCAGCACCCGCGTGGCACCCGGTTGACTACCGGCAACGCACTGATCGCCCGCCTGGCCACCAGCGCCTTTGCCCATGGCACCCAGCTGTGGTTGCGCAGCGAGGCCCTGGAACTGATCGTTGAACAGGGCGCGGTCACGGGCGTGGTGGTACAGCACGAGGGGCGCCGTGAACGGGTACTGGCCCGCGGCGGTGTGGTGTGCGCCATGGGCGGGTTCGCGGCGGGCGCACTCGCCGCTGGCTACCGGCCAGCCCAGCAAGCACCGCACCTGACCATGTCACCCGCTGCCAACGACGGCGCTGCCCTGCGCCTTGGCCGCGCTGTTTCGGCAGCGCAGGGCGAGGGCCTGGCGGCCAACTTTTTCTGGGCGCCGGTTTCCGAACTGCGCCACGCAAGTGGCGAGCGTGAGCGCTTCCCGCATCTGGTTACAGACCGCGCCAAACCCGGCGTGATCGCGGTGAACCCGGCCGGGCGGCGCTTTGTGAACGAATCCGACTCCTACCACCACTTCGTGCAGACCATGTTCGCCAACGGCCTTTCCAGCTGCTGGCTGGTCTGCGACGCCGAGGCCATGAACCGCTATGGCCTGGGCCTGGCGCGGCCAAAACCGGTGAACAACCAGGCGCTGATCGACGCCGGTTACCTGTATCAGGCGGCAACACCGCAAGCCTTGGCCAAGGCCATCGGAGTCGACCCGCAGGTATTCGTGCACACCCTGGAGCAATTCAACGCCGACGCCTGCAACGGCATCGACCGCGCGTTCGGCAAAGGCGGCAACAGCTACAACCGCTACATGGGCGACCCGCAGCACACCCCCAACCCATGCCTGGCGCCGCTTGCGAGCGGGCCGTACTACGCCATCCGTATCCACACCGGCGACCTCGGTTCGGCCTGCGGCCTGGTGACCGACGCCCAGGCCAACGTGCTGAACCGCGACGGCCAGCCAATTGCCGGCCTTTATGCGGTCGGCAACGACATGAACTCACTGATGAAAGGCACCTACCCCGGCCCCGGCATCACCCTGGGCCCCGCCCTCACCTTCGGCTGGCTCGCTGCCAACCACATCACCGCGCGCCTGCAGGCGCCGGCCACCCAAACGGAGACCCCGGCATGTACTACGAACTGAGAACCTACACCCTCGACCCACTGAAAATGGCCGACTGGCTGGCCCTGTACCAAAGCCATGCGCTGGAAGTGCAAAGCGAGCACCTGGGTAACCTGGTGGGCTTTTTCACCAGCGAGTTCGGCGACGTCAACCAGGTGGTGCACATCTGGGGCTATGCCAGCCTCGACGAGCGCATCGCCCGCCGCGCCGCGATGGCAGCCGACCCGCGCTGGGCGGAATTCTCCCGGCGCAACCGCGAACTGGCGGCAGTAGTACGCCTGCAATCGCGGCTGATGCGGCCCACCGGCTTTTCGCCGCTGCAGTAAACCGTAAGCCATCTCCTACCAACGCCTGAGCGGAACCCTTGCATGCAACCCCTCGAATGCGACGTACTCGTCATCGGTTCCGGTGCCTCTGGCCTGGCGGCCGCCGTTACCGCCGCGCATCACGGCCTGCACGTGATCGTTGCGGAAAAAGCCCGCCAGCTGGGCGGCACCAGCGCCTGGTCGGGGGGCTGGCTGTGGGTTCCGCGCAACCCGCTGGCCGTTGCCGAAGGCATCGTCGAAAACGACGATGCCCCAGAACGCTACCTGCGTGCGCAAACCCATACGCACGAGCTGGACCCACGCCAGCGTGCGTTCCTGCGCTACGGCCCCGAAATGGTGGCGTTTTTCCAACAGCACACCGCTGTACAGTTTCAATCCGGTAGCCGCATGCCTGACATGCGCGAAGGTGACGGCAGCGCAAACGGCGGCCGTTCGCTGTGCGCATTGCCCTACGACGGCCGCCTGCTCGGGCCTTGGCTGCACAAGCTGCGCCCGCCGCTGGACATCGTCAGCCTGGCCGGCATGGGCATTGCCGGCGGCGCCGACATGGCCGCCTTTTTCAATGCCACACACTCGCCCAAGGCAGCGTTGCATGTAGGTAAACGCCTGCTGCGCCACGGGCGCGACCTGCTGCTGCACCGACGCGGCCAGCAACTGGTCAACGGCAACGCACTGGTGGCACGCCTGCTGCGCAGCGCCCTGGACCTGGGTGTGACGCTGCTGACCGACAAGCCGGCCAGCCGCCTGTTGGGGGAAGGCCGGGTCAGCGGCGCGCTGTTTGCCGATGGCCAGGCGATTCAAGCACGCCGGGGTGTGGTGCTGGCCTGTGGCGGCTTCCCGCACGACCGCAAGCGCATCGCTCAATTGATGGCGCATGCGCCGGATGGAACCCGGCATTACTCTGCAGCGCCCAAAGAAAACAGCGGCGACGGCCTGCGCCTGGGTGAACAGGCCGGTGGCCTGGTAAGTACCAAGCTGGCGCAATCCGGTGCCTGGGCACCGGTTTCGCGGGTACCACGCAAAGATGGTACCTTCGGCCATTTCCCGCACCTGATCGACCGCGCCAAACCCGGCTTCATTGCTGTGCGCCGCGATGGCCGACGCTTCGTCAACGAAGCCGATTGCTACCATGACTTCATGAACGCACTGTTCGCTGCCACGCCGCAAGGCGAGCCGCCTGAAGCCTGGCTGATATGCGACCACGCCGCGCAACGCCGCTACGGCATCGGCTGGGCCAAGCCGTTTCCCTTCCCCATCCGCTTTTACCAACGCTGTGGCTACCTGCACAGCGGCGCCACGCTGGCACAGTTGGCGAAGCGCTGCGGGATCGATGCCGCGCAGTTGCAGCGCACTGTGGACGGTTTCAACCACTCTGCGGCACAGGGTGAAGATCCGACCTTCCAGCGCGGCGCATCGGCCTACAACAGGGCCCAGGGTGAACCGCAGCAGGCACCCAACCCGTCGCTTCGGCCGTTGCTGGAGGGGCCGTTTTATGCGGTTAAACTGCTGCCAGGCAGCCTTGGCACCTTCGCTGGCCTGGGCACCGACGCCTCGGCCCGGGTGCTGGACCACGCGGGGCAGCCGATACCCGGGCTGTTTGCGGTGGGTAACGACATGCACAGCGTGATGGGCGGGTATTACCCGAGTGGTGGTATTACCCTTGGCCCGGGGATGACCTTTGGGTATCTGGCCGGTAGAGCGTTAAGTGGCCTGCGTTCACAGTGAACACCGCAAGGGCTGATTTTCATAAAGGCTGCCCATGCGCCTGCTCTACCTGAGCCACCTTGGGCGGCTGTTGCAACAACCCTCGCGGCAACCGGAAGCTTTTGAACGGTTGCTGGGTGATGGGATTGAAGGCTTTTTCAGCATTCAGTCGATAGCGCATCACGCCATCACCGGTCCGGAAGCTCAGGTCTACGCTGGTTGGCGTCCGCCCATTGAGTGAGCCGCGGCTGAGCAGGCGGAACATCGACCATGGCCCGCGGTACTCCAGGCTGCTGCTGTTACCGTTCTGCCTCAGCAAGGTAAGGTTGCTGCGCACCTGCTGCCCCAAAGTATTGGGCCAGACGATCCCGGTGATCTGGCTCGGCCCATGGGTGTAGGAAATCAGCTGACCATCGAGGTCCAGCAGACTGGTGCGCTGGTTAGCGCTGAGCCCCAACGGCTCGATGCTGAACTGCACACTCAACTTGCCGCGCTGGTCAAAGAAGGTTTCGCGGATGCGATCCGCCAGCTCGAGTTGCTCGATCACGTCGGCGCGAATCAAGGATTGCCCGTGCTGAGCGGACTGCAAGGCCTCAAGGTTCTCCTTCAGGAAGACCTCCAGGTACTGATCATGAAACTGCTGCAGCCTCCCTTTCGGCCCGAAGAACGCCTCGAAGTCATCCAGTGAAGCATCGGGTGCCTTCACCATAAAGGGGTAGCGGCCTGCCAGACGTTGCTGGAAGAAACTGTACACTTCAGCATCCCAACGCCGCTCCAGTTCGCGCAGTGCTTCAACGTTCAGCACCTGGGCGGTCTGGTCGGCGAGCTTTCGGACCTGGTGGTTGATGGGCTCCGGCAAGCCTGTGGCAATACGTTGAAGGGTGCCTATCGGGTCATGCCCGGTCATCGCAAAGCGCTGATGCACAGCTTGCAGTGCGGCCTTGCCGCGGTCCGGGCTGTCCTGTACGGCCTTGGCGTAGTCCAGCACGGCCGCGACAGCGCCAAGGGTTTCATCGTAGTAGCTCGGCTTTTCTCCTGTCGCCTGCAGCATCGCGCCCAAGCCTGCAAACGCCCGCTGGATGGCCAACGCTTGCTGTTGCTCGGGTTTGCCCGTTGCTGAGCGCAGCGTATTCAGTTCACCCGTTATTTCAACACCTGCCGGTGAAGCGAGTGAGGTGTTATCCCTGACCGTATCCAGCAGCCGCTGCAAAGGTGCTGCTGGGCCGGTCAACTGCTGCAGGACCGTGACACCATGGTCCAGATCACGGAAGTCGGCGACGGTGAATGCATTCAAGGCGCGTCGCCAGCTGTCAATGTAATCGGCGCTGTAGAGGTTATGCAGCCGTTCGGTCAACGCATTGCGGTCGACGTCCGAATAGTCGAGTTGGCTGCGCTCGCCCAAGGCCCACTGATCGACCATCGCCATTTCAGCGAACCGCTGGCTGCGCGGCTCGAAGTATTCCCTGAAGCCTTTGGCGGTAAGCATGGCGGCCAGCAGTACCTCCTTCTCCCCTTGACTGGCCCCGGAAGACGGCTGGTACACCACATCGAACGCAGGCCCTACCTGGTGGCGCAGGTCCAGACCGCTGTGCAACTGCTCTTGCGCCTGTTGCTTCAGCCCTGCATAGACCCGCTGTGGCAACGGCAATTTGCGCAACGCCTGCTGCACTTCGCTGACACGCTGACGGTACTGCGGCAAATCCGTGTCTGCATAGGCCAAGGCGTACTTCAAATGCTGCATGAGGTCACGCTGCAGTTGCCCTTGCCCAGGAAATGCCCGTTGCCAATGACGGGCCATCCAGTCCTCGACCCATTCGGGCCGGCGGCTGTCGCGATCCTCGATCATCCGGTAAACCCTGAGCGCGGCCATTTGCTGCTCGCTGCCAGAGGGCGCTGCGTTCATGGCATCGATCACACCACTGGCCAACGCCGGCAAGAAACGCCTGGACAACAAGCTCAGGTACGCCTCATCAACCAGGGGGCCAATGTTGCGCCCTTGATACAGACCAAAATCGGCAACACCCAGCCACGCCGCGCGATAGTCACCAAACACCGCCACCGCATCGCGAATCTGGTCCAGTGGCTCCAGCAGGTTGCGCCCGGTCGGATCAAGCCGCAGATCGACTTCGTGACGGCTGTACTCCTGGGTTTTGGCGAACATACTGGCAGCCTTGGAGCTATTGATATCGAAGTAGCGCTGCCAGCTGGCGATGGCGATACTGAACGCCAGGAGGCCTACGCCAGAACCAATCCACAGCAATTGGCGCTTGCTGCGCGCTACCCGGACGTTGTCGCCCGCCAGGCCGGCCTCCTGATAGATAACCCGCCTGAATGCTTGCTGGATGAAATAGACCAACGCCTTGCCCTGCGCCTTGCCCTCACGCAGGGGAAGTTTCGTCTTGTAGGGCTGTGCCGCTTCACGGACAAATGCATTGCTCATGTCGCCGTGCTGCACCACTGACGACCAATACACACCACGTACCAACGGTGGCGTGGTGAAACGGTCACTTGCCAAGGCTTCGCGCAGAAATGCCAGCAATATGGGTCGCAACCCGACCAGTTGGGCTTGCAGTGAGAACAGGCGCCCGCACGGCGCTGTTTTGCCCAGTACGTCCAGGCGATCGATGACCTGCTCGTTCAATGTGGCGAGAAGCTGCCCGTAGTGCTCGTCATACTCATCCAGCCAGGCATCGAACGACTCAACTGCATCGAGCTTGAACGTGAACCCCAACAGGCTTTCACGCTTGGCGGCGGGAAGCTTGCCGTAGAACTGGTCGAAGCCGTCCAGCAGATCGAATTTGGTCAATACCACGTACAGTGGCAGGCGCGACCCCAGCTGGGTGCTCACTTCGTACAGGCGTGTGCGCAGCCCATGGGCCAGCGCGACGCGTTGGTCGGGCTTGCCATGCAACAGCGCCGGCAAGTCGACGACCAGCAACACACCATTAAGCGCCCGCTGGCTTCGATTACGCACAAGCCAGCTCAACAAGTGCTCCCACAACCTGGCCTCGGTACCGAGCGCCGCGAAGGGTCCAGCCTCGGAGGGGTCGTTGGCGGCCGAGCCAGCCGGGGGCTTTTGACTGATGAAGATACCGGGCGGGTCAATGATCACGGCATCGTCGCTGACCCACCAACCGACCGGGTAAGCCGGTGCTTCAGCCTGCCGACCCCGTGCCTGGGCCTGGTCGATTCGCGTCAGGGTAAAGCGCTGATCGGTGTGGTCGATGAAGCTGGTTTTACCGGATGTTTCATCGCCCAACACCAGGTACCAGGGCAGCCGGTACAGGGCGCGTCGCCCACCGGCATTGTCGAGGTATCGCTCAAGCCCTTGGCTCAACGCCTTCTCTTGCGCCTGCATGAACGGTAGCGCGCCATCCAGTTCGACGGCGCGTGCCTGCCGGCGTTCTGCTTGCAGGCGGCGTAAGCGCCGGCGCACCACCACAAGCCAGCACAAAAGCGGCACCAGCACGAGTACCAGGCTTGCCACGCTGCGATGAGCCACACTTGCCAGCGGCTGTTGCTCACGCCACATCCATTGCGGGCCAAGCCACCAGATAGCGACCAGCATCAGCAAGGCGCCAAGCCCAAGCAGCAGCGGCAGCGCCAGGCCAATGCGCGTTACCCACGGCAAGCCCCAACGTTTGAGTTGCGTCCATATTTGATTCATCGAGGCTCCTGATCCTTGTCTTGAACTGCCAGCGCTGGGGATGTCGCGTACTGCTGAAGCCGCTGGAACACTTCTGGCTCCCACGCACTGGCGGTGGTTTGCTGCATCGTTTGGGCAACGCTGGCGCACAGGTCCTGGGCCAGCCACGACACCCCCCGTGCGGCCAGAAGGTCGGCAGCGATCACGGTGGCGTGGCAGCGCTCACGGGGAGCACGAAAGCCCGCTTGCAGCCCTTGCAGCCTGAGGAGCACCGGCTCTACACCAGTGGTTTCCAACTGGCTGACCAGCTCCTCGCGCAGGCCGCCAAACTCGTGGGAGGTTGAACTTTGCTCGGAGGGCCCTTGCGTGCCTTTGAGCCAGGCCAGGCATTGGTCGTCGACAAACACCGTGCCGTCACTGAAGCACAACTGCTGCAGCGCCGGCATTCGCTGTACGAACCGGGCAGTCGCACAACGGATGGCTTCAGCAACCTCGCCCATCGCCAGCCGTGCGGCAACGGTCGCAGCCAGAAAGCTGCCACGAATCCAGTAGGGGCAAGCCGTCACGCTTTTTTCAATACGCTGAAGCAGCGCAGGGTCAAATGACGTACTGGCAATGGCCTCTTCATAGACCCGCGTGATATCCAGCGGAACCGCCATCAATTCCGTCCGGTTGCCCTGCCTGGCCGGGGGAGCAGCCTGAATGTGCGCCCACAACCCAAAACGCCGTAACTGGTAGCCAGTGGCGTCATAAGGGTCCTGCTGGTTGATGAGCTCGGCCATGGCGAGCACAGCCCGCCGTGTCTCACGCTCATTGCCCATCGACAGGTGTGACGCGGGTGTGGCGATGACGTCGGCCAGCGGCGCAGGTTTCACGGTCGCCGCCGGTGCCTTGGGTATCGCACCCTCGCCGACACCGTTGGCGAGCTCTATGTGCTTTCGCAGCAGGCGCCCCAATTCGTCGAGAACAGCTGCCTCCAGCTGTGCCGCGCCCTGTTGCTGCAGGTGGTTGAACGCTGCCTGCGCCGCCGCTGCATGAGTAGGACTAAAGGTGAAACGGTCAAGACGCGGTAGCGCCTCGACCAAGCGGCTGACTACCAGGCCAACCAGCTTGCGCTTGCCCAGAAAGCCTTTCGGCCCCGGCTTGGGGTGAGCAGGTTCCCAGTAGCACTCGATCATGCCGGCCAACAGCGCCAGGCTGAATCCCCAACGCTCCCAGCAGCCGCTACGCAGCCATGCGGCACTCAGGTGCGCAACAATTCGCAAATGCTTGCATTGCTGGCTCAGGTACTGACGGGACGCTTCTTCGATGTAGACCCAGTCGATCGAGGCGTGCTGCAGCCCACCCAGCTTTACCATTTCCTGGTCAATGGCCTGGTAGGTTTCGTCCTCGACATCGAACAGCCCGGCAGGCACTGCTGGATCAATCGGTGCGAGCAGCCGAGCGACTTCGGCCGCGGATACCTGCGCTACCACCGGCATGTGCTTCGCGCCTGGCTGATCAGCGGATCCAGGCCTTGAGCATCGAAGGTCAGCCCGTCGACCTCGCCGTGCTCACTCACAACCTCGATACGCTGGGCACCGATCAGCTTCCTGATCTGCTCGATGGCTGGCAGGCCCCGCCCCGCATCGAGCACCTGCCCGTTCTCCATCACCTGCCAGGACGTCTCACGGGTAGACCAGCCCTCCCCGGTCAGCCGTACCTTGACCCAACTTGCATCGATCGGGCGCCTGGCAATCAGCTGTAGCCGAGAGATGGCCTGGATGCAACTGATCGCCATGTAGGTACGTTCATCACCCGATGCAATGGCGGGTGCCGAAATCACGAGCGCTGGTGCGCCTGGACTGTCCTGCGTCTGGCTGCCGATGCGAAACGTCAGGTCATCCGGTGCCCGTGCAGCTTCATTTGCCATCACGCGCAACACACTGGGAGCCTGCTGCTCCGGTGCTGACCACTGTCGTTTTGGTGTGTACGCCGGCGTGCCCGCAGCCTGATCGAAACAGGCCAGTCGTTCGACGTTGGACACAATCCGGGGACAGTCCCGCGTGGGGCCCGCCAGCCCCGATTGCAGACAAAACAGCAACGAGAGACCAGCGCCATATGCACAGCGGTTAATCATCCTGAACTTACTCTCTGAAATAGTACAAACGGCCTATATGACGGCGCGAACTTTCCTACAAATAAATGCCAATGCACATATGCGCATGCAGCCAACTCGAACAAATCCAGCGGAAGCCTAGTACAGAGTTCTGAATGCACACAAACAAATATTTACTTACATCTTCACGCTCGACCACCGGACACTTTTCCATGCATGGTTTTTATAGAAAACGGACAACCAGCCCGACCAATTAAACATATGCAGGAAACTTCCTACAAGACCACAACAACATTAAATACAACTTGCTTCTAAATCTCCTACAACTCAACAGGGAGTTACGTACTGATGTCTAAAAGCACGGGATCCGTCGCACCTAAAGAACGCGTCAATATCAAGTATGTCCCCGCGACGAGCAATGAGCAGGCTGAGGTGGAGCTGCCCCACAAGATGCTGGTTCTGGGCGACTTCGGCCTGGATGACAGCCGTGCGCTTGAGGACCGCCAGGTCGTGCGCATTGATAAACACACATTCAACAGCGTGTTGAACGACGCCGACGTGAGCCTGGACGTGTCTGTGCCCTCCAGGCTCAGCACCGCCCCGGATGCCGAGCTGGCGGTCCACCTGCAGTTCAGGTCCATCAACGACTTCGGACCGGACCGGATCGCGCGCCAGGTGCCTGAGCTGAACAAGCTGCTGGAGCTGCGTGAAGCGCTGGTCGCCCTGAAAGGCCCGCTGGGCAACGTCCCCGCCTTCCGCAAGCAACTGCAGCACCTGCTCAACAACGAGCAGGCCCGTAAACAACTCGCCCAAGAACTGGACCTGGTGCTTGAAGCACCCGACGAAGACTGAGACTACGGAGCGTCCCCATGCCTAAGCCAAGCAGCACCACCATCACCACAGACGCAACGACCGACACGTTGGGCAGTGCCTCCTTGCTGGACCAGATCATGGCAGAAACCAAATTGGTACCTGCTCAAGAGGGCTACCAGGTTGCCAGGCAGGGCGTATCTGCGTTCATTGCCGAAATCCTCAAAAGCAATGACCCGGATCAACTGATCAACAAGCACAGGGCCGACCAGATGATTGCCGAAATCGACCGGGTACTCGGCAAACAGATGGATGCCATTCTGCATCAGCCTGAGTTCCAGCAGCTCGAATCATCATGGCGCAGCCTGAAACTTCTGGTCGACCGCACGGACTTCAGGGAAAACATCAAGCTCGAAATCTTGCATGCCAGTAAAGAGGACCTGCTGGACGACTTCGAAAATGCTGCGGACATCACCTGCAGCGGTATCTACAAACATGTTTATACCGCAGGTTACGGCCAATTCGGGGGAGAGCCGGTTGCGGCCATGGTTGGCAACTACAACTTCGGCCCCTCTTCCCCTGATATCAAGCTGCTGAGTTACATGGCCTCCGTTGGCGCCATGTCCCATGCTCCATTTCTTGCCGCACCTGCCCCCGAGTTCTTCAACTTGAGCTGTTTCGAGGAGCTGCCCAACCTCAAGGAAATAAAAGACCTCTTCGCCGGCCCACGGCATGCCAAGTGGCGTGCATTTCGTGAAAGCGAAGACGCCCGCCACGTCGCCTTGGCCGGGCCTCGCTTCATGCTTCGTTCCGCTTACCACCCGCAGGAACAACCGATCCAGAGCTTCAACTACGACGAAGACATCGCCGGGCAGCACGACAACTACCTGTGGGGCAATTCTGCGTTTCTGTTGGCCAGCTGCATCAATGACAGCTTCGCCCGCTACCGCTGGTGTCCGAACATCATCGGCCCACAATCGGGCGGCGCCGTCGAAGACCTGCCGGTTCACCTGTATGAAGCCCTCGGCCAGTTGCAGGCCAAGATTCCTACCGAGGTGCTGATATCCGACCGCAAGGAATTCGAACTGGCCGAAGAGGGCTTCATCGCCCTGACCATGCGCAAAGACAGCGACAACGCCGCGTTCTTCTCGGCCAACTCGGTGCAAAAGCCCAAGAACTTCCCGAAAACCCCCGAGGGGCTGGAGGCTCAGACCAACTACAAGCTGGGTACCCAGTTGCCCTACCTGTTCATCGTCAACCGGCTGGCTCACTACATCAAGGTGTTACAGCGCGAGCAGATCGGTAGCTGGAAGGAGCGCCGTGACCTTGAGTCCGAGTTGAACAAATGGATCAAGCAGTACGTCGCCGACCAGGAGAATCCGTCTGCCGACGTTCGCAGCCGCCGGCCACTGCGAGCCGCCAGAATCGAGGTCTCGGATGTTGCCGGTGACCCGGGCTGGTACCAGGTTTCGCTCGCCGTGCGCCCGCACTTCAAGTACATGGGCGCGAATTTCGAAATCTCCCTGGTCGGCCGGCTCGATACGCAATGAGTGGTCTTTTTGATCGTTTGATGCGGGATCAGGCTACCAGTCGGGAGCCTTCCCGACGGGAGAGCGCTTCCCACAAGTTCGCCGCCATCAAGTGCCACCTCGAAACGCTGCTGAATGCCCGCCTGGGGTGCTCCCAGAGCAGCCCTGAGCTGGGCCTGCGCGACTTCAACGGGCATGACGTTAACAACGGCGACCTGCTTGTGCAGGTGAGCGCGGATATCCGCCGCACCCTGCAGCGCTTCGAGCCACGCATACAGATTCGCACGCTCAAAGCAGTGCCCGATGCTCATGCCCCGCTAGAGCTGCATTTCAGGCTGGATTGCCTGGTCCAGGTCAACAACCACGCAGAGCAGCTGCAGCTCGAGCTGATGGTCAACGGGCACAACCGCTACACCCGAGTGAGGTGACCGATGTCACTGAAAGACAGTTTCAGCGAAGAACTGCGGTACCTGCACGAACTCGGCAACGACTTCGCCAAAGACAACCCACAACTTGCCCGGTTGCTTGGCAAAGGTGCCAGCGACCCCGATGTCGAACGCCTGATGGAAGCCTTTGCGTTCCTCACCGCCAAGCTACGGCTGAAGCTGGAAGACGACTTGCCAGAGCTGACCCATCCCATGCTGCAGCTGTTGTGGCCGAACTATTTGCGGCCCCTGCCCAGCGCGACAATCATCCAATTCAGCCCGATCAGGCAATCCCTCAGCCAGTCACAGCGCATCCCAAAAGGGTCGCGGCTGTTCTCGAAACGGGTGGACGGTGTGGCCTGCGAGTTTCGCACCGGCACAGCGGTCAACATTCATCCGTTCGAGATCGACACGGTGGGCGCCACCCAGACACTCGACAGTTCCGTGGTCTGCATCGGCCTTCAAACACTGGTCGAGCGGCCGTTGAACAGCCTGGGCTGTACCAGCCTCGACTTTTACCTCAGTGGCGATACCCTCAGCGCACGCACGCTTTACCTGTGGATTTCTCAATACCTCAAGCATGTCAGCGTGACCATCAATGGCGAGGTTCGCCGGCTGCCGGCAAACAGCATCGCATTCCCGGGGTTCAGCCCCGACGACGCCTTGCTGCCTTACCCGCAGAACGTCTTTGATGGCTACCGGATCCTGCAGGAGTACTTCGCCTTCCCCCAACGTTTCCATTTCTTCAGCGTGACCGGGCTGGAAAAAATCTGGCCAGCTCACTACAGCCAGCAGGTAGGCCTCGAATTTCACTTCACCCGCCAGCTACCCGACACGCTGCGTGTCGGCAGAGCAGATTTCAACCTGTTCTGCGCACCTGCAGTCAACCTGTTCCAGCACAGCGCCGAGCCCATCGACCTTTCCGGCCAGGAGGCCCTGGTTCCACTGAAGCCCAAGGGCACAGAGCCGCACGGCTACGAAATCTTCAGTGTCGACCAGGTGATCAGCACCCGAACAACGACTGACGGGAACACCGGCGAGCAGCTGCGAACCTTCCGCCCCTTCGAGTCGTTCGCTCATGAAATAGAGCACGTTCAGGGGCGCACGGCGCTGTACTACCGCTGCCAGCTGGAAGAGTCTCTGCGCGGCGATGGCGTCACGCATCGAATCGCCTTCGTCCGCGCCGACGCCAACAGCTACATAGGCGAACTGGAAACCGCGTCCATCGACCTGACCTGCACCAATCGGGACCTGCCGCTGGCGCTGGGCATCGATGACATCAACGTCATGACCGAACTGACGCCCCCGCTGGCCACCTACACCAATCTCTGTAAACCCACCCGCCCCTGTCGGCCGGTGCTGGACGGCCAGTTGCAGTGGGCATTGATCTCCAACATGTCGCTCAACTACCTGTCCCTGCTCTCGGTAGAGCCGCTGAAAGCCGTGATCCGCGCCTACGACTTCATGGCCCTGCACGACATCCAGCAGGCCCGCACCACCCGTAAACGCTTGGCCGGCATGCGCGACATTCATACACAGCCCATGGACTGGCTGATCAAGGGGCAGCCCATTCGCGGCCTGCACACCCGTCTGAAACTGGACCAGACCGCCTTCCTCTGCGAGGGCGACTTGTACCTGTTCAGCTGCGTGCTCGCCCACTTCTTCGCCCTGTACGCCAGCATCAACTCCTTCCATCAGCTGGAAGTGATCAACACCACCAATAACGAGCACTACACATGGCCAATACAGACCGGCAAGCAACCGCTGATCTAGCCGACAAGCTGCTCTCGGAGGCGCATCAGTACAACTTCTTCCAGTTGCTGGAGCGGCTGCACGGGCTGCATGGCGATGACCTCGAACCACGTTGGCCGGACGAAGTCACCCGGCGGCGGGTGCGCCTGGCCTGCGACCCACGGCTGAGCTTCCCGGTGTCGGACGTGTACAAAGCCCAGAGGATACCCGCTGAGCAAGAACGCTACCGCGTCGTTGCCACGTTTCTGGGGTTGCACGGCACCGATTCGCCATTGCCCACCTACTACCTGGAACAGGTGGCCTATGAACATGCGCAGGGCATCGGTGTACGCCCGGCCTTCTTCGACTTTTTCAACCACTACCTGCTCAGCCTGTTGCACCGTATATGGCGCAAGTACCGCTACTACATCCGCTTCCAGCCGGGTGCCAGTGACGGGTTTTCGCAGTATGTGTTTGCCCTGCTGGGGCTTAACGACGCGCAGTTGCGAGGGGACACGGCGCTGCCCTGGAGCCGCCTGCTCAGTTTTGCCGGGGTGATCGCCAGCCGCAGCCGTGCGCCGGGCACTGTGGCCGGCATCATTGCGCACTGCTTCGACCTCAAGCATGTGCAGATCCGCGAATTCGAGACGCGCTCAGTCACCACCACATCCAGGCAGCTTGCAAGCCTGGGGCGTGCCAACGGGCAGTTGGGCAGCACGTTCATGGTCGGCAGCCGCACGCGCACCCGCAGCAGCAAGTTCACCATCGTGATCAGCGAGCTCGACCAGGCGCAACTGCGGGACTTGTTGCCCAGCGGCATCAACTTCGGCCGTTTGCGCGCACTGATCGACTTTCTGCTGCGTGACGGTCTGGCCTACGACCTGGAGCTGCGTTTGAAACAGAACGCGTTGTCACCCTTCTGCTTGCACCGCAGCCAGGGCGCTTACCTGGGGTGGACCAGCTTCGTCGATGATCGGCATGGCCAGATCAGCCCGATTGTACGCTTCCGGGGGCGTTCATGAATTCAGTGACCTTGAGCATCACCAACCTCGACCAACTGCAGCACGACGTTACTGCCCGGCACCGGTTCGATTGCAAGGGCGGCACCATCGGCAGCGAACGGGCAAGCTGGCGGATCAATGACCGTGCTCAGGCCGTTGCGCCCCTGCACTGCGAAATCCGCTGGCTCGAAGGCAGCTTCTGCGTGATCGACCACTGCCACCGCACCTACCTGAATGACAGCTCCACCAGCCTGGAAACGCTTGCACCCAGGCGTCTTGTTGAAGGTGATCAGCTTCGCATTGGTGCCTACCGCCTACAGGTTCAGTACGCCCAGGATCAAGCCTGCACACGCTCGCTGGAGGACCTGTTCAACCCGGACCGAAGGGTGCTCGACCGCCTGATAGCTGAAGAGCCTGCCACCCCTTGGCCGACAAAGCCTTCTGCCCCTCAACCAGCGGTCGAGATCTGCTCGGTCTTCAAGGCAGCCATGGGCACTGACCCTCTGGCAGCGCTGGACGCAGCGGCTGATGCCGAGGCACTCCGAGAATGCCCACTGCAGCGCCTGATTGCAGGAGAACACCCATGACGCGTCATCCACTACTGATCGCGCCGCTGCTGCTTGCGTTGGTCGGGCTCACCGGCTGCACCTCTTTGAGCAGAGCGAGCCAGGTTGTCATGAACCCTTCGTTGCCCATCGGGCCGCCCAAGGATCATGCGACCCAGGTCGCGTTCAGCATCAATGCCAGCCCTACCCTCAACGGCAATCCGAACAGCCTTGACGTAGCGGACGAACAGGAGCCTGCCCTGGAACCCAGCCCCTACGCAGTGACCCTGAGTGCCGGGGACCCCTATGCGCTGACCGAAAAAATCGGGACCTTGTTCGAATACCTGCAGGCGCAATTTCCTGCGATGTCCCCCGTCGAAATGCACGACGAGGACGAAAGCGACCCGGCACGCTCGCCCTTGGAAGAAAGCGCACCCGGCAGCTACGACGACCCTGCCGTGGTGCTGACCTTGCCGCGCACCACAGCCGTTACCTCAGAGCCTGTGGCCACGCCTATCGCCATCAAGATCCTGCAACTGCGCGACGACTCACTGCTGCGCAACACCGTGTACCAGCTGCTGGACCAGGACCCGGCCAAGGCACTGCGCAGTACCTACATCCGCGGTGACGACTACCTGCTGCGCCCTGGCCAGTTCAAGTACATCCCGTTCGAGCCCATCCACGCCGAAACGCGCTTCGTCGCGGTGATTGGGGACTACCGAGGACATGAAAGCGCCACATGGCGGCAAGTGCTGCGCATTCCGCCGCGTGGCCGCCAGATCATGCTGTCGGTGTTGGTCAACGACACGCACATCGTGCTCAAGGAAGAAGACTGATGGCGCCTCGACACCCTTTGCCCTTCCTGCTTACTCACGCTGACACGGAGCGCCCATGAGTTCACGTAACCCCGTTCTCTGGCCTGAAGGCCTGTTCGTCAAACCACAACATTTCCAGCAGGCGGCCAGGGCAAGCGAAGCAGCCCTGCACCAGCGCCTCGCCAGCCTCAACGCAGCCTTCTACGGCTTCAGCGAACTTCAACTGAACGACGAATACTTGAGCCTTGGCAAGATCGCCATCACCCGGGCGCGGGGCGTCATGCCGGACGGCACGGTGTTCGATATTCCCGCCGACCTGCCTCCACCGCCGCCACTGGAAATCGACGACGACGCCAGCAAAGACAGCGAGGTGTATCTGTGCCTGCCGCTGCGCACCAATGGCGGCCGCGAAGTGAGCTGGCCCGACAATGCCGCCAACTTCCGCTACACCGCCCAGGCACAGGAAATCAAGGATACCCACACCGCTGACGGTGACCTGGTACAGGTAGACCTTGCCGTGCCCAACCTGCAGCTCAGACGCACCACCGAAGACAGCAGCGCCTACACCCGCCTGGCCGTGGCACGTATCCTGGAACGACGCCCCGACGGCAGCGTGCAACTGGACGAAGCGTTCTACCCCACCAGCGTGTCGGTGCGGGCGGTGCCGGCACTGCAACGGTTCCTTGACGAAATCACCAACACGTTGCGCGAGCGGGCGCGCGGCCTTGCCACGCGTATAGGCGCCTCGGGCCAGTCTGGTATCGCCGACATCCGCGACTTCAACCTGCTGCAGGCCATGAACCGTTGGTGGCCGTGCTTCCAGCATCTGGCCAGACAAGCGCACACGCACCCCGAGCAGCTGTACCTCTGCATGAGCCAGGCCTGCGGCGAATTCGTCACCTTCACCGACCAGAACAGGCTGCCCCAAGAGTACCCCGCGTACCACCACACTGCGCTGCGCGCCTCGTTCAAACCACTGGAAGACACCCTGCGCCGGTCCCTGAGCACCGTGTTGCAGCCACGCGCTGTTTCACTGCCGCTGGAAAGCGAACAGTTCGGCGTGATGACGACCACGCTGCAAGACCGCCGGCTGATCGACGAAGCCGACTTCATACTCGCCGTGCGCGCCGACCTGCCACCGCAAGCGTTGCGCCAGATGTTCATCCAGAAAGCCAAGATCACCTCGCTTGAGTCACTGAGCAACCTGGTGCCGCTGCAACTGCCGGGTATCCCTCTTTTGCCATTACCGGTGGCGCCACGCGACCTGCCCTTCCATGCGGGCTTCAGTTACTTCGAGCTGGACCGGCGCGACCCCGCCTGGGCATGCATGGCCAAGGCGAATGGCTTCGGCATCCATATTGCGGGCGATTTCCCAGGGCTTGAACTGCAGTTCTGGGCGATCAGGAGTGAGTGAAATGGGAGAAGACAACAAAACGCCCATCGATGACAAAACCGCTGAAGTCAGCCCGCTTGATCCAACCCTTAAAAAGCCGGCATCCAGCGCCCAGGCCACGGCAACCAATGCGCAAGCATCCACGGCAACCCCTGAGCCAGAGCCCGCCCCGGAAGGCTACCCCGCCGACCCGGAATTTCAGCTGCGGGGCGGCTTCGCCAACCTGATGCTGGATGCCGCGTCACCGTTGTTCGGCTTGGTCATACGCCTGCGCACGCTGGACGAACTGCCAAACATCAAGGATGTGCACCAGCAAGTACGTAACCAGATCGACAACATTCAGGAGGAAATGCGCCAGCACGGTTACGAGCCCGCTCAGTTGCTGGCGTATTCCTACGGCCTGTGCCTGTTCATAGACGAGGCCGTCATGGAGCGGCCCTGGGGCAAGAGCAGTTGCTGGAGCCAGGAGCCGCTGCTGAGCATCTTCCACGACGAAACCTGGGGCGGGGAAAAAATCTTCACCGTGATTACCCGCCTGATGCAGGAGCCCAAGCGTTATCAGGACGTACTGGAGTTCATGTACTACGCCCTGTGCCTTGGGCTGAAAGGCAAGTATGCGCTCGCGCCAAAAGGCGAAGAAACACTCAACGCTCTGATTCACCAACTGCACGGGATCATCCGCGAACTGCGCGGCCCCACGCCAGAAGAAGTATGCGACCCCTACACCAACGTGGCCCCACGCAATTTCCGCATGAACCGGCAGTGGCCCTGGTGGAGTCCTTTGGTGATCTCGGCCATCGCCATGGCGGTGGCTTACGGCATCTACAGCTATCGCCTGCACCTGATTACTACAGAGGTTCTGGAGTCGCTCAACGGCATCTTGCAGCAGTAGGTCGCGGTTATACAGCCCAACAGAATTCAACGAATTAATGAGGCTTCGGCCTTGTTGAAAAGCCCATCGTTACCGATGGCCACGCCACTGTTGTGCGCGTGTCAATCCACATGGACGCAGGAGAAACTGCCATGCCAACACCCGCTTACATCGCCATCGAAGGCAAGACCCAAGGCAACATCACCAAAGGCGCCTTCACCTCCGACTCAGTCGGCAACATCTTCGTAGAAGGTCACGAAGACCAGATCCTGGTGCAGGAAGTCAATCACCGCATCACTGTGCCCACAGATCCGCAAAGCGGGCAGCCGGCCGGCCAACGGGTACACGGGCCGTTGATTTTCACATGCGCCCTGAACAAGGCGGTGCCGCTGCTTTACAGCGCGCTGTCCAGCGGAGAAATGCTGCCCAACGTCGAGCTCAGCTGGTATCGGACCTCGGTCGAAGGCACCCAGGAACGCTTCTTTACGACCAAGCTGATCGACGCTGTGATCATCGATATCGACCTTGAAATGCCGCACGTGCAGGACAAGGACAACAGCAACTTCACCCAGTTCTTCAAAGTCTCGATGGCCTACCGCGGCATTGAGTGGGAGCACATCACGGCAAGTACCGCAGGTGCAGACGACTGGCGCAAGCCCAAAGAAACAGCTGTGTGATCTAGCTGCGGAGCCGGGCAGGCCTGCCTGCCCGGACTTCTGATACTTCAGACGGCGGACAACGACTGCTTATGCCTACCCAATCTGATTTGCGATACAGCTTCCAGCCCCTGGTCGGAAAAACTGAATTCGAAGTGGTGTCGTTCGAGCTCAAGGAGGAACTCAGCCAACCGTTCAAGTTGACCCTGAAACTCATCAGCTTCGAATACGATGTCGACTTCGGCCACCTGCTCGACAAGCCCGTGCTGTTCACCATCTGCGACAGTGAACGCCCCGTCCGCTACGTGCACGGCCTGGTCAGCAGTTTCAGCCAGGGCGAGAGCGGCTTCCACCGCACTTACTATCACGCATTGGTCGAGCCGCAACTGGCCCGAGCCAGACTGCGCTCGAACTGGCGCATCTTCCAGCACAAGACCGCGCCGCAAATTCTCGAACTGATGCTGAAGCGACAAGGCATAACCCAGTATCAATTCGGAACTGGCTTCAACTATCACCCGCGGGAATTCTGCGTACAGGCCGGCGAAACCGATCTCGACTTTTTTGCGCGCATCGCTGCTGAAGAAGGTTTGGTCTATCGGTTCGAGCACACTGAAAAGCATCACAAGCTGATCATCACCGACCGACTGCTGACATTGGGGCACATCGAGTGCAACGCAGCTAAAGCAAAGATCATCGATGAAGGGTTTGTCGATGGCGATGAATCAACCAAACCCTACACAGTGCTGTACCACGCCAACAGAGGCGGCGACCAGCCCCAACCCTGTCTGCGGCGCTTGCGCTACAGCGAACAGGTGCGTCCCGCACGGCAGGTTCAACGCGACTACACCTTCACCCACCCCGCCTACCGCCAGGAACACAGGGCCTCAGGCCCCTATCTGAAGCACCAGTCCGCCGACTATGAGTGCTTCGACTACCCAGGCCGCTACAAACGCGATGCCGTTGGCAAGCCGTTCACCGAAAACCGCATCACCGCCTTGCGCCACGATGTGCGCATTGCCGAGGTGCAAGGCGACGATATACGCCTGCAACCGGGCCTGAGCTTCACCCTGACCGGCCACCCGCGCGAAGACCTTAATGTGCATTGGCGGGTAAGCACAGTCAGCCACGAAGGCAGCCAGTTCACCAGCCTGCAGGAAGAAGCTGGCGGGGCTGACCAGGGCACACGTTATGAGCAAAAGGCGGTACTGGTGCCGGGCAGAACCGAGTGGCGCCCGGCACCGTTGCCCAAACCACGCGTTGACGGCCCGCATATGGCCACTGTGGTCGGGCCACCCGGTGAAGAGATCTACTGCGACGAATGGGGCCGGGTCAAGGTCAGCTTCCCCTGGGACCGCGAAAGCCAGGACAACGAATTCAGTTCCTGCTGGATTCGGGTATCCCAGGGCTGGGCCGGCGGCAGCTGGGGCTCGATGGCCATCCCGCGCATTGGCCAGGACGTGATCATCCATTACGTCAATGGCGACCCCGATCAGCCGATGATCACCGGCCGTACCTACTGTGGCAACCAGCTGCCGCCGTACGACCTTCCCCACCACAAGACCCGCATGACCATCAAGAGCCAGACCCACAAGGGAGATGGCTTCAATGAGCTGCGCTTTGAGGACGAACTGGGCCAGGAGGAAGTGTTCATTCATGCCCAGAAGGACCAGAACAATGTGGTCGGGCACGATGAAAGTACGCAGGTAGGCAATGACCGCAAAGAACAGGTCAATAACGACGAATCAATCCTGATCGGCCACGACCGTAATGAAACGGTCGGCAACGATGAGCACGTCACCATCGGGCAGGACGCCACGCTCGGCATCGGTCGAAACCACACAATCAAGATCGCCAAGGATCGTGTGGAAACCATCGGCAATCACCGCCACGACCAGATCACAGCCAATCACCACACCCACATTGGCGGCAACCTTGAGCAGCAGGTCGAAGGGCATGCCGAGCTTGATGCCCGAGGGGATATCCGCAGACGTACTCGCCGTTATGAACTTCGAGCATCGGAAGCAGTGGTCATCCAAGGTCCTGGGGGCTCCATTCGAATCGATGAAACGGGCATCACACTGGACAGCCCGACGATTCGCATCACCGGCCAGATGCTCAAGTCGGCAGATGGGGCAAGCAACCTCTTTTCCATCAGCGGCGCGCCGGTCAATGGGAAGCCCCTGGAGCGCCAGTGCGGACGCCGCCCCGATGGCACCTGCACTTTGCCCGACTGCCGCTGCATCAGAGGGCCAGGCCAATGACAACCGCCCTTTCAAATGCGCTGCCAGACGAGCACTTCGCAAATAACGCTCGGTTCATGTTGCTGTTGACCCGCGTGATCGAGCACTGGGCCTACCGACCAATACCCCAAGAGGGCGAACTGGTCCCGGCCTATGCCCCTTCGGTACTGGAACTCATCAATGAAATCAGCCGAAATACCCAGCACGCCTGGCTGTGGAGGCGCAGCGCCCTGGACGACCGTCACGACTTTGGGCCATTGCTGGTAGACGTGTCAGAAGCGCCCGAACTGCTTGCCCATGCAACATCGGCCTGGATGCCCATTGGCGGTGCCATCGCGCTGGATGCCGAGATCGGCCTTGCCCAGTTGGCAGACCACTTCACCAGCCTTGTGCAGATCGCGCTTCCAGACCAGGGGCTGGCCACTTTCCAATTCAAACCTGACCACCTTGCGGCCTGGCTGGATGCACTGGATGAAGACCATCGAGCAACGTGGCTCGGCCCTGTGACGTCGCTGGCCTGGCGAGTCAACTGGGGGCCGGTGCACGCGTGGAAAACGCTCGAGCGCAGCCCGACCACTGCCCGCTCTTATCAGGAACCTGCATTACCCCTTCGCCAGCTTGAACTTGAGCGGCTGCAAGCAGGCATGCACGAGCACTTCGTGCTCACGTTGGCGCATGAGGTGTTGGCACTGCCACAGCACGCCACCTACACATTGGCCGACATCCGGCAATGGATCGAACGCCTGCTGCCGCAACTGAAAGCCCTCAACTTTGGCGATGAGGAAGTCGCTGGGCAATTCATCAGGCTGGTTGCCAGCCACATGTGGCTCATGAGCGATGACCACGCGGGGAAGATCTACACCAACCTTGAGGAGTCACCCCAAGGCCGCCTCCGCGAGCTGCACGCACTGATCGAAAGCAAGGAATCCACCCATGAATGACGCCAGTGTCAGCAGTGCTACCTCCGGCCCTGCCTGCAGCGCACGCATCCCCATCCTGCCAGTGCGCTATGCCATCGTGCCACGCACCGGCGACACGCCCGCCTGCCGCTATGCCGGTGCAGGTTTCAACCTGGAACAGGGCTTCGCCCCGCTGCAACACTCTGCCTACACCCTGCGCGCTTTGCGCCCGGGTTATGTCTACGTGTTCATGAAAGGCCCGAAGGGCGAAAAGCTGGTCATCCATGAGTACGTTGGCGCGGGTCTTTACAAGGAACTGAGTTACAAAGGGCTGGAGAACTACCACCTGCGTGATCGCTACCTCTCCAGCCGGAGCATGGGCTGGGTGTGGGCCGATACCTGCCCCGATACCGCCAGGGAAGTGTGGATCGGTTACAGCCCCCACCTGTGGACCAACGCCGTGACCGCCCGCATCACCGGTTCATCAGCCCTGCGCAAACGGCACATGCGCCAGCTGGACATGGCCGAACTGATCGCCGGCAATCAGGCGCCGTCCACCCAGCCCCATGTGTTGCCGGTCAGTGCCCTGCAAACCTGGGTCGAAGACTTCAAGCCAACCGAACGGCGCATGCCGCTGACCTGGAGCAGCGACCCGGTCACCGAAACCTTGCCTATCGGCAACCTGGTCGCCGTGGCGCGTCACTACCCCTGGACCCAACCGAAGGTACCGGTGGTGGTAGCACTCGCCGACGCCGAAGGCATGGCCCTGGACCTGAGCCTGTCGGTCTCGGCCTACCAACATCAAATGCGCGACCTGATGCCCGCCGAGCAACTGGCACACACAAAACCCGCGCAACCTCCCGAGCAGGAACGCGTGCCGGCGTGCTACCGCCTGGATGCCGAGCAACTGAGCGTGCAAAGCCGCGATTTCCACCATCGCAACCTGGTGGGCATGCTGCTGAACAAGACGCTGGAAAGCATGTACCCGGCCGATGCGCCTTCACCTGAACTGGCCGCCTTCAGGCTTGGCACGGAGCGGCGTGGCCCTGCGCTGTCTGCGGCCGAGTCACATTTCCAGGCCCTCACCCATCAGGATTACTCCCCCCACGGCGCGCGCCTGGCGCGGCGCATCGATAGCGCCAAATACCGGCATTTCCTCGCCGAGCGCGATGAACTGGAACGGCGTATTGCAGCCCTGCGCAACCTGGCCTTGCAAGCCAGCAATGATCATGACGCCTGGCTGGCCACTGCCGAATCGCAACATATCGACAACCCCTACAGCCTGGCAGCCGCGCTGGCGTGTTACGACCGCGACGAACGCACCTCCGCCCGCGGTCTGGAAATCTCGCTGGCTTTGCTGATTCACCCGATGGGCCAGCCGACACCCGGCACCGAAGAGCATGACCGACGCTTCAAACGCCTGGAGCAATGGCTGGACCAGCACGACAGCCCGCTGTACACCGCCTTGGCGCCGTTCAACCCGTTCAAGGACAAGGCGGATTCGACCGGCTCTTTGTTCGGCGCCAGCGACAACGTAATCGAAGGATTGGCGGGTCGCTTCCCGGCCATGGCCGACATCACCGACCTTACCGCCCAGGCGGTCAATACCGTAGTGCTCAAGCGCCTGCATGGCCAGACACGGTGGGATGCCAGTCATGGCCTGCGTCAGCAGGTGCTGTTGGCGGCACGGGAGGCGAATGCCGAGAAGGCGTTGGGGTTGTTGGCAGCGCGCTATCGAATCACCGAACAGGCCATCACGGAAAATCCATTTAGCCAGGAGGCACAGAAGTATTTGAAGAGCGGTATGGCGCAGGTTGAGGAAATGAAACAACTGCGCATCTCGGGTAGCCGGACAATATCGATAGAACTGACCACCACTGCGCGAGTGAAGCCCAACTTTCTCGGGTTGCTCACCTCGGGCGGTGGCGGTGGTTTGAACGCGGGGATGCTGTGGTTCAACATCTTATCGCTGAAGACGGCCTATAACAGCCTGCAAAAGAACGATGCACCGGAATACACCTTGGGCTTTGCTTCATCGATTTTCGGAGTGATCGGTGCAGCGGCGGCGACGATGGTCAGCGTGCGAGCAACGCAGAAGGCTGTAATGCTGAAATTGAGTC
>NZ_SSOI01000062.1:0-7687 GCF_029873175.1 Pseudomonas sp. BN505 | reverse complement strand
AGGGCACTGACAATCTTGTTGGTGACGTCCAGGTAGATATCGGACATGACGTTCTCCAGTCAAAGAAGGGGAACGCTGCCCGGCCGGGAAGGGTTCCCGGTGGGGTAAGTGGACAGGGGTAGGGTGGGTGTTCAGGTCGATGAGATGTCCACACCGATCTCATGTGGCAATCTGATGTGCAGGAAAACAGGGCCGGTCTTTGGCGTGATGTGAGTTACCAGTAGCTGAGTGGCAGCCGTCGATGAGCGTGAGTCGTTCTTGGAAGCTTGACCAAGTGGTAACTCAAGCGACTGGCGCAGACGGCGACCACTTACTGAAACCAAGGCGATTCCCAAGACGGCTTGCAAGCGCAGCCCTGATTGCTCGACTGCGTCAGTAGCCGTACCCACCTCAGCGATGAATTGCCATACGCCTGGGCTCAGGACAACGGCAGGTAAGGAGCGGTTCTTCCTGGACACTGGTGCCTCCCGGGAGCTGATCCTGCGATGGCTTCACGAACAACTTGGGGGAAGTCCCATCGCTACAACTCACACTGTGAACTGGGCGTGTCTAGGCATTAAAACGCTCTTGCCGGTGGGGTCAATGCCCAAGCCAGGGCACCGCGAAGGTCGAGTTTCCAGCCGCTTCCAGCGAAGGCTTTCCATCCCAAACTTCCAGATGAAAGGCTCGCTGCTGTTGGCGTAGATTGAAATGAGCGATATCCCAGAGAGGCACTAGCTCGTGCTTTCCCGGGACATCGCGGGTGTTGCGAGAGCATTCAGGATTTCCCGGAGAGGGCAATCTCTGCAGCGATGTACAAGTGGGTGGATGCGGCCTCAACTACCAGCGATCCGCTGGTGCCGCGTAGGCTTTCCAGGACGGGATCATCAAGGTCGAAGTACTCAGCAAAATCGTCGCCGCCGAATTCACTGCTTGCGCGATTCCACCAGGTGTCGAAGTCGTCGACGTCAGGGTTGCAGCCCATGGCATAGGCAATGTGTTTGCGGCTACCTCCGTCGGATTTGCTTTCACCGAACTCAGACATGAGGTAGACACCGTGGTCTTTGACCAAGACGACTCTGCAGCCGATGACGGCCGCTTCAGTCAAGACAGCATGAAGTTCAGTTCCTGTGAAGCGCAACATGGTGAGTTCCTCCAGGCAGTGCGGAGGAATTCCACCCATGCGGGAAGAATTCCCAGCACGGAAATGGAAAAGGGGCCTCAACGGAGCAGGTCTCCGTGAGGCAGATGTGAAAGAGCGCTCATCACCGCGGGAGCGGTAACCGGGCGAGCCACCGAACGCTAATCGCCCTTGGGACAACCATCACGGGAGTGACGTAGCCTTTAAGGTTATGGCCACCTGGGGGTGCCGGGTTACCAGCGCTTGCAAGTTCGATTTATCAAGCGGGCCGGCATTGCGTCAATAGGAATTTTCAGAAGGGTGCAATGCGTCAATCCATGCGGTGCCACTGGCGGTCAGCAGCGTAAACCAAGTGATCAACGGTCATGGAAAACCGTGGGGGAGGAGTAAGCTAGAGCTTGGATCCAAACTCTTTGTAGCGGTTTGGCCGCACGTGCGGTGAAGTAAACGGAGGTACGAAAATGACGGCCCAAGCTACTTCAAACTCCAGCCGTACTCCATTCGGCAAGTACTTGATTCGTGCCGCAGGTCGAGCGGGACGATTGGTGAATCAGCTAGAAACCAGCGTTTTGCACTCACCGATTTTGGCGAAGGTGCCGCTTGGGTATCGCCGGGTGGGTATGCAGATCGTTAAGTTGATGCTGATGCTTGCTGTCGCATCAGTCGCTTTTTTCCTGGCGATCGGAATGGTTGCTCTGTGGACCCTCGCGGCGCTGCCCATTAAAAGTGATAGGCAACCTCGGATATACGAGGTAAGTCATCCCCAGCACCAAAGCAAATATCCTGAGATGTACGATGATAATGGGTCTCCTAGATAATCAATTATCTTAACTTTTTGGCTCCCGATATGAGTTGAGAAGATCCTTTATCAGCCTGTACCTGAGCTCCTTCTGATCCGCGAGTGAAGAGCGTCTGGACACCGCTGCCTACGTTGTATCCCGCCCAGCTCATTACACCGAGGAAAAACATTGGGAGTACGAAGAACATGGCCCCCATCACGTACTCAATCACCTGCGCGGTGACCGTCCCATCCATGAAGCCTGCCGTTGGCAATGTTAAAAGCGCTTGGTCCGTGGCAGAGACCTGGTGGTACAGCGTGTCGAGCATGCTCGAGTCGATCCACCGGGCCAACTCCCACCAGAACGTCAGCATGTGTAGGGTGAATAGCGCGAAGGTGACCGTCATCAACGCTTTGAGTTGGTAGGTGCTGATCAGCAGTACCAGCGGCAAGCTGATGATCGTGCCCATGATCAGGAAGGCCTGCACCATTGGCAGTGCCGCGCGTAGGGCATTCATCGCCGGGAAATTGCTGAACGAGCCCAAGGCCAGGCCGGTGTTGGTGGCCAGGTTGTTGAGCCCCTGTGTCAACGATCCACCTCGGGCACTGCTGCCATAGTCCTGGAACACCTGACCCGGCGCCATGCTCAATGACTGCTGGCGCGGGCTAACCAGTTCACGCAGGGTCGCGTTTTCGATTTCGGTGGAGCTGTGTCCGGTCAGCCACCCGCGCAACTGCGTGAGCAGATTGGGATCGACCTCGGCAACCAGGCGATCCCGCATTCCGACCGTGGCATCGCTCCACCACTGCTTGCAGGTTGGGTAGCCCGCACCGTTGTCCAACCGGGGCAGGGAGGTGTCCCGCGTCTCGTCGTACGGCCAATCAACCCGGGGCGTGCGCGAGCGATCCTTGTCGTAATAGCCCGGCGTGTCGAGTAGGTAAGTCGAGCCAATCCAGGACGCATCGTAGCTCTGCGATTCGTCCAGCTCAGGGCGGTTGGTAAACAGCCTCGAGCGTGAAAAGCCGTAGCAGTCGCGGGTGAAATCGGCGACTTCCTGCAGCAGCACCTGGTCGTTGATCCGGGAACTGTCGATCTCCATCCGCATCGCGCGGATGTCGGGTGCGCAGGGAATCGACGCTGTGGCGGCGGCGGTAATGCCCTTGCTCATGGCATGCACCAGGTACCACCACACCGGCACATTCGCCGATTTCTCGCCGATCGTGTTGAAGGTTGTTCCCCAGGCCGTGTCGGCGGGCTTGGCCATGGAAACACCACAGCGCTGGCTCGCCGCACCGTCGAAGGTTACGGAGGACAGGTTGAGCGGGAAAAACGGCATGCAGCCAAACAGGATGACGACGTAGCTCATCCACAGTCGGTTCTCGACGCGGGGGATCGACAGCAAGCCTTTGTTGCCCTCGTCGGCCCCCTGTTGGCGGGCGGATAACCACTCCTGCAGGATGATCGCCCCAAACGGCGCAGCGAACAGCCCGGTGTCTGCCAGCGTGTTCCAGATGCCGTTGTTGATGATCCACGCCAGCAGCGACAGGTAGTATTCGAGGTAGCTGTTGGTGCTCATGTTCATGGCTGCACCTCACAAGCGCGACAGTTCGACCAGGACGATCGCACCGAAACCGATCAGGCCCAGGCGTAATAACCGTTGCTGGTCTTCCGAGCTTGGCCGCAAGCGGAGTGCTGCGGTCCAGCCGGCGAAAATCAGGGTGTACAGTAGGGCTCGCCAGTAGGCGAGAAACGGCGTACTCCCCCGTGCCTTCTTGATCCATTCCAACTGGGGCCCGCTCAATTGCAGCGCCATCGAGGCAACCAGCAACATGACCATCATGACGGCGAGGATCAGCAAGCCCCGAACGACCGAGCTTTTCACAGAAAACGGCATCATGGCGTGCTCCTTCCCTGATCCGCTCGCTGCAGGCGGTCTGGGCGTGGATCGCGCTGGTCGATATTGCGTGAGGCATCGGCGCCGCCGGCGTGGCGATCGAGGACCAGGCTGGCGGTGTTGGTGGCCAGGGCTTGGCGAACCTGCAATTCCGTTTGCAGCAGGCGGATCTCGCGCTCCAAGGTTTCGACATTGCCGTTGAGGGCAGTGGTGGCGGGCTGCGCCGACGCCACATTGGGCTCTCGGCTACCGGCGAGCAATGTGCGCTGCAGCAGCATCGCTTTGTAGATCGCGCTCGACAACGCGGTCTCGCTGGCCAAACGTTGGGCCAGCAGGTTCTGGTCGGGGTCATCGCGTAGGCCCTCGATGACGCCACGCGAGACCTGCAGCAAGGGGCTGGAGACTTTGGCGAGGTTTTCTGGGGTGGGCTCTTCTGCGCCCGACAACATGCGTTGCAAGCCCTCGAGGTGCTGCGTGTAGGTTTCCTGGATCAATGGTGTGAGCCCTGCACCCGCGCTCACGCGCAGCGCCTCGCAGTCATCGCAGGTCTCCACCTCGGATTCGCCGAGCACACGAGTGGCCCACTCAGCTGCCTCGTCGGGGCTCGACCAAGCCTGGCAAATCGCGCCATTCTGACAACCTGAACCGACCGCCGAGGTGTCCTCGACCGAACGGTTGTGCAGAAGGTTGTAACCCGCCTTAACCACGTCCGCGGTCACCCGGATCGGCGCCTGGCCATGGCCGCCAGCTTTCTGCCCGCCAATCCAGCTGACACCCTTGTTGCCGTTGTTGGATTCGGTGTCTTTCACCGCACTCACGGCATCACCGTCGGACTGCTCCAGGTTGTGCTGCATTTCCTGGTTCTGCGCCAGTGCTCCCCAACCGGCCTGATCCACCTTGTCAGCCATCTTCGCCGCCATCGCCTGGCAGGTGAGTTTGGAGCGGTCGAAGTCGATGCGTCCCTGCAGTACGCCGTTGCTCAGCAGTTCATACAGCCCGGGGTTGGCGCGCTGGATGATCATTGCCGGCAGCGACATCACCGCCTGGGTGGCGTTCTGGATGACGTTGCCCATGATCTGCTGGAAGCCCTGGGTGGCACCGTTGAGCTGGTTCTGCAGGGTGTTGGAGAGGTTCATGTTTCCGCACATCATGTTCGCGCGCCAGGACAGGCCGACGCCGAGTCCGCTGGGGCGGTAGAGCGAGGAGGGCGCGCCCGCCGCCGATCCGCCACCGATGGTGTACATCACCCGGTCGTCCAACACTTGGGCTTGGTCGCCCAGGTGGTAGCCATTCTCGGCGGCGTGGCCGGCGGCGCATACGAAGAGACATACCAACCCGAACGAGAGGGTGTTCATCACTGGCCTCCATCAAAGTCGATGCTGAACAGGAAGGTCTGCCCCATGCGTTGGCAGCAGCGATACGGCCGCCACAACGACCAGGCGTAGGCGCCCTCGGCACTCTGGACGGTGGCGCTCGGGAAGATGGCGCAGGTGCTCTGCATCATCGGTGCGAGCAACTGCCAACGGTGGTTGTTGATGTTGTTCTCCATCACCGGCAGCGGCGGCCAATAGCCGGGCGATGGCATCGGCTGCAGCGGCAGATACACATGCGGCTGACCAACGCGGGTGATGAAGTCGCTGGCGCGCTGCGCCATCACTGCGGCAGCCTTGAAGTCGTCGGGCTGTACCAGGAAACCCTGTCGTGGGTAAATGCTGCCCCACATGTTGCCGAGGGCTTGGCTACCGATCTCACGCATGCCCGGAATAAGCGCTTGCGGATAGACGGACTCGGGGATGGCGTGGCGCCAGGCCAGTGGATCGAGCGTACTGAGGTAGTAGGGCGCAAGTGGCACCGCCCCGCTTGGACATGCATAGCCGAAGCTGTGTGCCACGGTAGTCAGTGCAGCGCCGCCAGGATGTCCGATGCCGTCGACATTCTTGAAGCGCGGCAGGTTGTTGCGCTGCGGCGAGGGCGTGATGAGGTTGCCGCCGCCTTGCGACAGGGTGGTCGGCGCCGACAAAGCAGACATCTCGCCCCACGGGTTACTGCCGGTGTCGGAATAGCTCGACACCACCAGCTCGGGAATGAAGTGACGGACCTTGGGCGAGGTTCGCACCGTGCAGCCGAAGGGCGTACACAGTAGCCAATAGCAGATCCCGACGATGCGGTACTCCAGGCACTGCAGCGACGCGACAGAGGCAATGATGGCGGGGGTGGTCAGCGCCAGGCACTGCTCGGCAGCCATGAGCGACGCGATCGCGAGGAAGGCGCGAGCTCGGCCAGGTTTGCTCGGCTGTGGCGTTCGGCATGGGGCGGTCAAGTTCATCGGCAGCGCTCGGCAGGGGGCAACGGTGTGCATCCATGCGCCGAGTTGCAGCATCGCGGATCAGGCTGAGGAGGGGGACGGACAAACCGAGACTGGTGCCTTCGGTTTCTTCAGCCGGCAGGATCAGGACTGCAATCTGTCCTAAATCACTAATGGAGTACAAATGTGCTCCTGTCGATTTTTATTGATCAGCAGGCTTAGAACATCGTGTGTTCCGAGGTTCAGGACATGCCGCGCAAGCGATCGATGTCCGCCGCAATCTGCAGCGCAGCCTCCAGCTCGGACAGCTGGTGCGCTTCCATCAACCGCCAGCGCTGGGCTTTTTCCTCGGGCTCGGTCATGGCCAGGGCGAGGTAGAGGCTCGGCGGGACTGCGCGAAACAGCGTCTCCAGCTGCTTCGACAAGACCACGCCCTCGGTGTACTTGCCCGAGGCCTTGCTCGCCGACAGCAGCAGGGTCTTTTGTGCTGGCGTCAGCTTCTTGAACCGAGCGATCTCTTCGATTTCCGCCGGTGGCATGTTCAGGCAGATCCACCACTCGATCATGTTGAGCATGGTCTGCGCCGCGTCAGGGAAGTCAGCCAGGTTCTGCGTTGCTAACCAGAACCAGGCGCCGAGCTTGCGCCACATCTTGGTGCCTTTGACCACGAACGGTGCCAACAGCGGGTTCTTGGTGATGATGTGGCCTTCGTCGGTGACCATGATGATCGGACGACCGAGGTACTGGTCGCGTTCGGCGAGGTTATTCACCGTGTTCATCAGGCTGATGTAGCTGATCGACATCTGTGCTTCATAGCCCTCGCGGGCATAGGTGGCGAGGTCGACGATCGTGACATCGCTTTCCGGCCAGGGGGGGCCTGGTCGGTCAAACAGCGCACCCTCGAAGCCCTGGCAGAACAGGTCGATGGACTCGGCCATTTCCTGGGCACGCTCACGACGCTTGTCGGGCAGATGGGCGTCGCTGGCCACCGTGCGAAGCGCATCTCGGACATGACGTGTCATGACCTGCTGGTCGCTGGCCGCACAGTGCCTGGCGGCGTCAAGGATGCACTCGCGAATCAGACTGCGGTCTGCCCGGGTAAGGCGCGCTTCTTCCTTGGCTTCGCCGCCGGTGATCATCAGGCGGGCGGTGATCTCCAGCTCGCCCAGCACATCGCGTTGCTCGTCGCTGTCCGAAGCTTCTTCATCCAGGTCCTCGGTCGACAGGCTGGCGACCTGGTCGGGGCGTTCGATCAGTCGGCGGGCATCGGCGAAAGGGGCCAGGCTCAAGCCGCTGCCCGGTTTGAGTTGGACCTTATTGACGGTCAAGCCGAGTGTGGCGAAGTAGTCGCCCTGCAGGCCAAAGGAGTTGCCGGCCTCGACGATAAATAGCCGCGGCCGATACACCGCCATGACCTGCATCAGGATCGAAACCAGGGTGGCCGACTTGCCGGCGCCAGTCGGGCCGAACAACAGCAAGTGGCCATTCATGGAGCGGTCGAAGCGTGATAGGGGATCGAACGACAGCGGCGCGCCACCTCGGTTGAAAAAGGTAATGCCCGGATTGCCGGTACCGATGCTGCGTCCCCA
>NZ_SSOI01000061.1:0-9440 GCF_029873175.1 Pseudomonas sp. BN505 | reverse complement strand
CTGACCATTCACGTACCACCGGATCTGCGCTCAGGTAGCACGCGCAAATGGTGGGACGTGCCGCCCGAAAACATCTATGCCTTTGCCCTGTACATATTCGGCCAACTCAACCGCTGGCCCACCGACGGCGAGGTCGACTACCACCGCGCGATCTTCGCCCTGCAGCCTTATCTGACACCGGCGTGCAAGACCTTCTTCGATGGCGATTTTGAGTACCGCAAGGCAGCCGGCGAACTGCGCGGCCGCGTACGCGGCGTATACGAGGTGCTGGGGCGGGGCTACAGCGACGACCCCGACCTGCGGGTAAAGCAGTTGGATAAGCACAGCTGGCTGGTCAAGCTCGACCTCAATGCCGACGAATATTACGCCGCCGAGCCGGTGAAGCGCGTCGTCGTGCGCTACCCCCTGCGTGTCGTGCGCTTTGACGTCGATCCCGAGCACAACAAGTGGGGCCTGGCCCTGGACTGCTACGAAGGCACACCGCAGAAGCTGACACTGCCTGGAGGTGCATGATGATGCGTATCTTGATCCTGATGCTGGTCTCGATCGCCGGCTGGTGTTCCGCTGTGGGTGCCGTCGAGGTCAAGTACTGGGACCGCCTGCCGCTGGCCGTGCCGCTGACGGTGGGCCAGGAACGAATCCTCATGCTGGATGAGGATGTCCGCGTCGGGCTCCCCAGTGCGATCAGCAGCAAGCTGCGCGTGCAGTCGGTCGGTGGCACGGTGTACCTGCATGCGTCGGAAGCCATTCCCCCTACCCGCCTCCAGCTGCAGTCGGTGAAGTCGGGGGACATCATCCTGGTCGACATCGAAGCGTTCGAGGGCAGCGAGGCGCTGGAGCCGGTCAAGATCGTCGCTCAAGCGCAGACGCCGGACGTGAACACCGCGCCGGACGCAGCGCCTACAGCCACGCCGGTACCGGTAGTGTTGACTCGCTATGCAGCGCAAAACCTGTATGCGCCTCTGCGCACCGTGGCACCCTTGCCTGGTGTCCATCGGGTCTCGCTAGGCGAGTCCTCAGGATTAAGCACACTCCTGCCGACCGAGCACGTATCCATCAAGGGGCTCGCCGCTTGGCGGCTGGGCGATTATTGGGTGACGGCGGTGAAGATCGTCAACCGTGGGCCGGCCAAGGTCTCGCTGGACCCGCGTCACTTGCAGGCCACGCTGTATGCCGCCACCTTCCAGCATGAATATCTGGGGCACGCCGGCACACCTGAAGACACCACCGTGGCGTATCTCGTCACCCGAGGCGGCGACCTGAAACACGCACTGCTGCTGCCACCGCCAGCGCCGGAGGCTGCCGATCATGAAAGCTAACGGTTTACTGAAATGGCTGGTACCGGCGGTCCTGCTGGGGATCGTGCTGATCATCGGCAAATCCTGGGTGACGGCGCCAGACGCTGAACCTGCCCATGATCCCGAAAACACTGCCCTCAGTCCGGAACAGGCCAAGGCCCTCGGCATTGCCGGCGACACGCCGCGCGACACCGTGGCCACGCTGATTGGCCAGGTCAAAGCGATGCGCAGCGAGATGCTGTCGCTGAAGAAAGGCAACGAGACGCTGCAGACCGAAAACAACCGGTTGCGCACGCGCGAAGGCAACATCGACAGTCGCATTCAAAACACGCTGAGCAGTGTCACCCAGCAAGTCACCGAGCAGCGCCAGCAGGCCAACGATGCCCGGCAGAAGGCCGAGCAACAGCACCGCGAAACCCAGGGTTTGCTGTCCCGACTCAAGGACCAGCTCACCAGCAAGCCGGCCGCGAAGTCCGACGTACCTGTGGGCTTTGGGCTCGAACCGGGTGACGAGCAACAATTCTCCGGGGCACAACCGCCGGCGGATGCAGTGCAATGGATCGAGCCATCCAATGCACGTGCTGGCCAAGAGGGGGCCAGCAAAGCTGAGGGACCGTTGTCATCGCTGACGTCGAAGTTCAAGGATCTGCATGGCCTAGACAACAACGCGATCGACCGGGGCCAGGACCATCTGCGCGGCGTGGCCAAGGGCGAGCGCGACCTGGACAGCACTCAGGATCGGACCGATGGCGCCAAGCCGGTCTACACCATCCCCGAAAACTCGACCCTGATGGGCTCAATCGCCATGACCGCCCTGATTGGCCGGGTGCCGGTGGACGGCACGGTGAACGATCCCTATCCGTTCAAGGTACTGGTGGGGCCGGACAACCTCACCGCCAACGGCATCGACCTACCGGACGTGGTCGGCGCGGTCATGAGCGGGACTGCGGCCGGTGACTGGACCTTGTCATGCGTGCGCGGCCAGGTCGAGTCGATCACCTTTGTCTTCAGCGACGGCACCGTGCGCACGGTGCCGCAGCCGCAGAAGGTGGTCAGTCGCAACCGCAGCAGTACCCAGACTTCAGACACCGAGAAGATCCGCGGCGGCTTGGGCTACATCTCCGACCCTTACGGCATTCCCTGCATCGCCGGTGAGCGTCGCTCCAACGCCCAGCAGTACCTGGGCAGTCAGAGCCTGATCACCGCTGCCGGCGCCGGCTTCGCTGCAGCGCTAGGCAGCGAACAGACCAATACGTCATTCATCAACTCGGCCAGCGGCAGCCTGGGGCTTTCACAGAACAGTGGCAACAGCGCGCTGAACTCGGTCATCAGCGGTGGCATCGGCGATATCCGTGACTGGATCAACAAGCTCTACGGCGAAGCCTTTGCCGCCATCTACGTCCCGCCGGGGGCCAAGGTGGCGTTGCACCTGGATCACGAAATCAGCATCGACTACGAACCCAAAGGCCGGAGAGTGAATCATGAACGCCCATCCGTTTCGGTACTGGACCTGGATTAGCCTGCTGCTTTGCCTACACCTGGCAGGCTGTACCACCAGCAAGGACGAGATGCTGCCCCACGGCGATCACACCATGCTGGATATCTGGAACAGCGGCGCCGCAATCGGCACGCAGCAGCAGTTGCAGGAGGCCCGCAGTGAGCTGCGCCGGCCGGTTCTCGATCCCGAGCGCCAGATCAAGGACCAGAGCGCCTATACCCGCACGGCCGCCAACGAGATTCGCACCCAGTTCCCACGCCTGCCCAATCCCGATCTGGTGATGTACGTCTACCCGCACCTGGCCGGCACCCAGCAGACGCCCGTGCCCGGCTACTCGACCGTGTTCCCGTTGTACGAGAAGGTCCAGTACGCACTGCCCGGCGAACGCCTGGACGATTTGTGATGGTCGATGACGCAGATCGAGCCCCGCCACGCTGGCAGCCCTGGCGCGCGGCGCAGCGTCGACGTGCAACGCGTGCGGACGAAGCTGCGCAGTATGCGCACAACCCCAGCTTCACCGACTACTTGCCCTGGGTCGAATACCTCGAGGAGGAGCAATGCTTTCTGCTCGACGACAACCGCTCGGTGGGCGCCGTGTTCGAGTTGCAGCCGATCGGGACCGAAGGCCGTGAGCCCGAATGGCTGATGGCGGCGCGCGATGCGCTGGAAGATGCGCTGCAGGACAGCTTCGACGAGCTCGACCAAGCACCCTGGGTGGTGCAGTTCTTCTGTCAGGACGACAGTGATTTTTCTCCGTACCTGGAACGCCTGGCACAGTACGTCGCACCGCGGGCGACAGGCACCCCCTTCACCTCCGCCTTCCTCGCGTCGATGCAGCGCCACCTCGACGCCATTGCCAAGCCAGGCGGCTTATTCGACGACCCTGTCGTGTCACACCTGCCCTGGCGCGGCAGCAATCGGCGGATTCGGCTGGTGGTCTATCGCTGGCTCGGTGACCAGGCCGACGACGAAGGGCAAAAACCCGCTCAGCTGCTGGGAAGGACCTGTGACCGCCTCATGGCCTCGTTACAGGCCTGCGGGGTCAATCCTCGTCGGCTGAATGGGCGTGACTTCTATGGCTGGTTGCTGCCCTGGTTCAATCCAGCCCCGACCCTCACTAACGAGCGAGCGGCGGAGTTCTACCGGCGTGTGCCCTACCCGGAGCCCGATGACGGCGATGGCCTGTCATTGCCGTTCGACCATGACTTTGCCGAGCGCCTGTTCTTCCACGAGCCACGCTCGGACAGCGAACAGGGGATGTGGTACTTCGATCAGCAGCCGCACACGGTGATGGTGGTCGATAAACTGCGCAGGCCACCCCATATCGGCCAGCTGACCGGCGAAACCCGCAAAGGCGAGGCGCTCAATGCCTTGTTCGATCAACTGCCGGAGCAGGCCATCCTGAGCCTGACCTTGGTGATCACACCCCAGGATGTGCTCGAGGAGCAGCTTAATCGCCTAGCGCGCAAAGCCATTGGCGAAAATCTGGCCTCGACCCAGACCCGTCAGGACGTGGAAGAGGCCCGCGCGCTGATCGGTCGCCAGCACAAGCTGTATCGCGGTACCTTGGCGCTGTACCTGCGCGGCGTCGATGTACAACAATTGCGCCAGCGCTCGATCCAGGCGGCCAATGTACTGCTCGGTGCCGGCCTGCAACCGGTGCGCGAGGGCGATGAAGTGGCCGCCTGCAACAGCTACCTGCGCTGGTTGCCGATGGTTTACAACCCTGCGCGCGACCCGCGCAACTGGTACACCCGGCTGTTGTTTGCCCAGCATGTCGCCAATCTGCTGCCCCTGTGGGGACGCAGCATCGGTACCGGCAATCCGGGCATTACCTTTTTCAACCGAGGTGGCGCGCCGCTGTCGTTCGATCCCCTATCACGCTTCGACCGCTCCATGAATGGCCACTTGCTGTTGTTCGGCCCGACTGGCGCCGGCAAGTCGGCCACCCTGGTTTCGATCCTGATGCAGGTCATGGCGGTGTATCGGCCGCGGCTATTTATCGTCGAGGCCGGCAACTCCTTTGGCCTGCAGGGCGACTACTTCGCCACACTCGGCTTGACCGTCAATAAGGTCCAACTCAAACCGGGCAGCGGCTTGAGCCTGGCCCCTTTCGCCGATGCCCGCCGACTGATCGAACGCCCCGACCAGGTCGCCAGCCTGTCGACCGAGGACCTGGATGAAGAAGCTTCGGACAGCGACGAGCAACGCGATGTGCTGGGCGAGCTGGAGATCACCGCCCGCCTGATGATCACCGGCGGCGAAGCCAAGGAAGAAGCGCGCCTTACCCGGGCAGACCGCAGTCTGATTCGCGAGTGCATCCTTGACGCCGCCAGGCACTGTGCGGCCAGCGACCAGCAGGTCATGACACGTCATGTCCGAGATGCGCTTCGCACGGTGGCCAGCGACGCCCATCTGCCCGACAAGCGTCGTGAGCGTGCCCAGGAAATGGCCGAGTCCATCGACCTGTTCTGCCAGGGCTTCGAGGGTGCGCTGTTTGACCGACCAGGCCCCCCCTGGCCGGAAAGCGATGTCACGATCGTCGACCTCGCCACCTATGCCCGCGAGGGCTATGAAGCACAGATGTCGATCAGCTACATCAGCCTGATGAACACGGTGAATAACCTCGCCGAACGCGACCAGTACCTCGGTCGTCCGATCATCATGGTCACCGACGAAGGCCACATCATCACCAAGAACCCGCTGTTGGCACCGTTCGTGGTCAAAGGCACCAAGATGTGGCGCAAGCTCGGCGCCTGGTTCTGGTTAGCAACGCAGAACCTGGCTGACTTCCCTGACGCGGCGCAGACCATGCTCAACATGATCGAGTGGTGGATCTGCCTGAACATGCCACCGGCGGAAATCGAAGAGATCGCTCGGTTCAAGAAGCTGACGCCAGCACAAAAGACCCTGCTGCTGTCGGCGAGCAAGGCCTCGGGCAAGTACACCGAGGGCGTGGTCTTGTCGAAGCAGCTGGAGACGCTGTTTCGCGCAGTCCCGCCGAGCCTCTACCTCGCCCTGGCCATGACCGAGCCCGAGGAAAAAGCCCAGCGCTGGCGGTTGATGGAAGCGCACCAGCTGTCCGAGCTGGAGGCTGCGCTGCAGATTGCGGCGGACATCGATCGCTTGCGCGGCATGTCCTGAACCTCGGAACACACGATGTTCTAAGCCTGCTGATCAATAAAAATCGACAGGAGCACATTTGTACTCCATTAGTGATTTAGGACAGATTGCAGTCCTGATCCTGCCGGCTGAAGAAACCGAAGGCACCAGTCTCGGTTTGTCCGTCCCCCTCCTCAGCCTGATCCGCGATGCTGCAACTCGGCGCATGGATGCACACCGTTGCCCCCTGCCGAGCGCTGCCGATGAACTTGACCGCCCCATGCCGAACGCCACAGCCGAGCAAACCTGGCCGAGCTCGCGCCTTCCTCGCGATCGCGTCGCTCATGGCTGCCGAGCAGTGCCTGGCGCTGACCACCCCCGCCATCATTGCCTCTGTCGCGTCGCTGCAGTGCCTGGAGTACCGCATCGTCGGGATCTGCTATTGGCTACTGTGTACGCCCTTCGGCTGCACGGTGCGAACCTCGCCCAAGGTCCGTCACTTCATTCCCGAGCTGGTGGTGTCGAGCTATTCCGACACCGGCAGTAACCCGTGGGGCGAGATGTCTGCTTTGTCGGCGCCGACCACCCTGTCGCAAGGCGGCGGCAACCTCATCACGCCCTCGCCGCAGCGCAACAACCTGCCGCGCTTCAAGAATGTCGACGGCATCGGACATCCTGGCGGCGCTGCACTGACTACCGTGGCACACAGCTTCGGCTATGCATGTCCAAGCGGGGCGGTGCCACTTGCGCCCTACTACCTCAGTACGCTCGATCCACTGGCCTGGCGCCACGCCATCCCCGAGTCCGTCTATCCGCAAGCGCTTATTCCGGGCATGCGTGAGATCGGTAGCCAAGCCCTCGGCAACATGTGGGGCAGCATTTACCCACGACAGGGTTTCCTGGTACAGCCCGACGACTTCAAGGCTGCCGCAGTGATGGCGCAGCGCGCCAGCGACTTCATCACCCGCGTTGGTCAGCCGCATGTGTATCTGCCGCTGCAGCCGATGCCATCGCCCGGCTATTGGCCGCCGCTGCCGGTGATGGAGAACAACATCAACAACCACCGTTGGCAGTTGCTCGCACCGATGATGCAGAGCACCTGCGCCATCTTCCCGAGCGCCACCGTCCAGAGTGCCGAGGGCGCCTACGCCTGGTCGTTGTGGCGGCCGTATCGCTGCTGCCAACGCATGGGGCAGACCTTCCTGTTCAGCATCGACTTTGATGGAGGCCAGTGATGAACACCCTCTCGTTCGGGTTGGTATGTCTCTTCGTATGCGCCGCCGGCCACGCCGCCGAGAATGGCTACCACCTGGGCGACCAAGCCCAAGTGTTGGACGACCGGGTGATGTACACCATCGGTGGCGGATCGGCGGCGGGCGCGCCCTCCTCGCTCTACCGCCCCAGCGGACTCGGCGTCGGCCTGTCCTGGCGCGCGAACATGATGTGCGGAAACATGAACCTCTCCAACACCCTGCAGAACCAGCTCAACGGTGCCACCCAGGGCTTCCAGCAGATCATGGGCAACGTCATCCAGAACGCCACCCAGGCGGTGATGTCGCTGCCGGCAATGATCATCCAGCGCGCCAACCCCGGGCTGTATGAACTGCTGAGCAACGGCGTACTGCAGGGACGCATCGACTTCGACCGCTCCAAACTCACCTGCCAGGCGATGGCGGCGAAGATGGCTGACAAGGTGGATCAGGCCGGTTGGGGAGCACTGGCGCAGAACCAGGAAATGCAGCACAACCTGGAGCAGTCCGACGGTGATGCCGTGAGTGCGGTGAAAGACACCGAATCCAACAACGGCAACAAGGGTGTCAGCTGGATTGGCGGGCAGAAAGCTGGCGGCCATGGCCAGGCGCCGATCCGGGTGACCGCGGACGTGGTTAAGGCGGGTTACAACCTTCTGCACAACCGTTCGGTCGAGGACACCTCGGCGGTCGGTTCAGGTTGTCAGAATGGCGCGATTTGCCAGGCTTGGTCGAGCCCCGACGAGGCAGCTGAGTGGGCCACTCGTGTGCTCGGCGAATCCGAGGTGGAGACCTGCGATGACTGCGAGGCGCTGCGCGTGAGCGCGGGTGCAGGGCTCACACCATTGATCCAGGAAACCTACACGCAGCACCTCGAGGGCTTGCAACGCATGTTGTCGGGCGCAGAAGAGCCCACCCCAGAAAACCTCGCCAAAGTCTCCAGCCCCTTGCTGCAGGTCTCGCGTGGCGTCATCGAGGGCCTACGCGATGACCCCGACCAGAACCTGCTGGCCCAACGTTTGGCCAGCGAGACCGCGTTGTCGAGCGCGATCTACAAAGCGATGCTGCTGCAGCGCACATTGCTCGCCGGTAGCCGAGAGCCCAATGTGGCGTCGGCGCAGCCCGCCACCACTGCCCTCAACGGCAATGTCGAAACCTTGGAGCGCGAGATCCGCCTGCTGCAAACGGAATTGCAGGTTCGCCAAGCCCTGGCCACCAACACCGCCAGCCTGGTCCTCGATCGCCACGCCGGCGGCGCCGATGCCTCACGCAATATCGACCAGCGCGATCCACGCCCAGACCGCCTGCAGCGAGCGGATCAGGGAAGGAGCACGCCATGATGCCGTTTTCTGTGAAAAGCTCGGTCGTTCGGGGCTTGCTGATCCTCGCCGTCATGATGGTCATGTTGCTGGTTGCCTCGATGGCGCTGCAATTGAGCGGGCCCCAGTTGGAATGGATCAAGAAGGCACGGGGGAGTACGCCGTTTCTCGCCTACTGGCGAGCCCTACTGTACACCCTGATTTTCGCCGGCTGGACCGCAGCACTCCGCTTGCGGCCAAGCTCGGAAGACCAGCAACGGTTATTACGCCTGGGCCTGATCGGTTTCGGTGCGATCGTCCTGGTCGAACTGTCGCGCTTGTGAGGTGCAGCCATGAACATGAGCACCAACAGCTACCTCGAATACTACCTGTCGCTGCTGGCGTGGATCATCAACAACGGCATCTGGAACACGCTGGCAGACACCGGGCTGTTCGCTGCGCCGTTTGGGGCGATCATCCTGCAGGAGTGGTTATCCGCCCGCCAACAGGGGGCCGACGAGGGCAACAAAGGCTTGCTGTCGATCCCCCGCGTCGAGAACCGACTGTGGATGAGCTACGTCGTCATCCTGTTTGGCTGCATGCCGTTTTTCCCGCTCAACCTGTCCTCCGTAACCTTCGACGGTGCGGCGAGCCAGCGCTGTGGTGTTTCCATGGCCAAGCCCGCCGACACGGCCTGGGGAACAACCTTCAACACGATCGGCGAGAAATCGGCGAATGTGCCGGTGTGGTGGTACCTGGTGCATGCCATGAGCAAGGGCATTACCGCCGCCGCCACAGCGTCGATTCCCTGCGCACCCGACATCCGCGCGATGCGGATGGAGATCGACAGTTCCCGGATCAACGACCAGGTGCTGCTGCAGGAAGTCGCCGATTTCACCCGCGACTGCTACGGCTTTTCACGCTCGAGGCTGTTTACCAACCGCCCTGAGCTGGACGAATCGCAGAGCTACGATGCGTCCTGGATTGGCTCGAC
>NZ_SSOI01000060.1:0-9440 GCF_029873175.1 Pseudomonas sp. BN505 | reverse complement strand
CTGACCATTCACGTACCACCGGATCTGCGCTCAGGTAGCACGCGCAAATGGTGGGACGTGCCGCCCGAAAACATCTATGCCTTTGCCCTGTACATATTCGGCCAACTCAACCGCTGGCCCACCGACGGCGAGGTCGACTACCACCGCGCGATCTTCGCCCTGCAGCCTTATCTGACACCGGCGTGCAAGACCTTCTTCGATGGCGATTTTGAGTACCGCAAGGCAGCCGGCGAACTGCGCGGCCGCGTACGCGGCGTATACGAGGTGCTGGGGCGGGGCTACAGCGACGACCCCGACCTGCGGGTAAAGCAGTTGGATAAGCACAGCTGGCTGGTCAAGCTCGACCTCAATGCCGACGAATATTACGCCGCCGAGCCGGTGAAGCGCGTCGTCGTGCGCTACCCCCTGCGTGTCGTGCGCTTTGACGTCGATCCCGAGCACAACAAGTGGGGCCTGGCCCTGGACTGCTACGAAGGCACACCGCAGAAGCTGACACTGCCTGGAGGTGCATGATGATGCGTATCTTGATCCTGATGCTGGTCTCGATCGCCGGCTGGTGTTCCGCTGTGGGTGCCGTCGAGGTCAAGTACTGGGACCGCCTGCCGCTGGCCGTGCCGCTGACGGTGGGCCAGGAACGAATCCTCATGCTGGATGAGGATGTCCGCGTCGGGCTCCCCAGTGCGATCAGCAGCAAGCTGCGCGTGCAGTCGGTCGGTGGCACGGTGTACCTGCATGCGTCGGAAGCCATTCCCCCTACCCGCCTCCAGCTGCAGTCGGTGAAGTCGGGGGACATCATCCTGGTCGACATCGAAGCGTTCGAGGGCAGCGAGGCGCTGGAGCCGGTCAAGATCGTCGCTCAAGCGCAGACGCCGGACGTGAACACCGCGCCGGACGCAGCGCCTACAGCCACGCCGGTACCGGTAGTGTTGACTCGCTATGCAGCGCAAAACCTGTATGCGCCTCTGCGCACCGTGGCACCCTTGCCTGGTGTCCATCGGGTCTCGCTAGGCGAGTCCTCAGGATTAAGCACACTCCTGCCGACCGAGCACGTATCCATCAAGGGGCTCGCCGCTTGGCGGCTGGGCGATTATTGGGTGACGGCGGTGAAGATCGTCAACCGTGGGCCGGCCAAGGTCTCGCTGGACCCGCGTCACTTGCAGGCCACGCTGTATGCCGCCACCTTCCAGCATGAATATCTGGGGCACGCCGGCACACCTGAAGACACCACCGTGGCGTATCTCGTCACCCGAGGCGGCGACCTGAAACACGCACTGCTGCTGCCACCGCCAGCGCCGGAGGCTGCCGATCATGAAAGCTAACGGTTTACTGAAATGGCTGGTACCGGCGGTCCTGCTGGGGATCGTGCTGATCATCGGCAAATCCTGGGTGACGGCGCCAGACGCTGAACCTGCCCATGATCCCGAAAACACTGCCCTCAGTCCGGAACAGGCCAAGGCCCTCGGCATTGCCGGCGACACGCCGCGCGACACCGTGGCCACGCTGATTGGCCAGGTCAAAGCGATGCGCAGCGAGATGCTGTCGCTGAAGAAAGGCAACGAGACGCTGCAGACCGAAAACAACCGGTTGCGCACGCGCGAAGGCAACATCGACAGTCGCATTCAAAACACGCTGAGCAGTGTCACCCAGCAAGTCACCGAGCAGCGCCAGCAGGCCAACGATGCCCGGCAGAAGGCCGAGCAACAGCACCGCGAAACCCAGGGTTTGCTGTCCCGACTCAAGGACCAGCTCACCAGCAAGCCGGCCGCGAAGTCCGACGTACCTGTGGGCTTTGGGCTCGAACCGGGTGACGAGCAACAATTCTCCGGGGCACAACCGCCGGCGGATGCAGTGCAATGGATCGAGCCATCCAATGCACGTGCTGGCCAAGAGGGGGCCAGCAAAGCTGAGGGACCGTTGTCATCGCTGACGTCGAAGTTCAAGGATCTGCATGGCCTAGACAACAACGCGATCGACCGGGGCCAGGACCATCTGCGCGGCGTGGCCAAGGGCGAGCGCGACCTGGACAGCACTCAGGATCGGACCGATGGCGCCAAGCCGGTCTACACCATCCCCGAAAACTCGACCCTGATGGGCTCAATCGCCATGACCGCCCTGATTGGCCGGGTGCCGGTGGACGGCACGGTGAACGATCCCTATCCGTTCAAGGTACTGGTGGGGCCGGACAACCTCACCGCCAACGGCATCGACCTACCGGACGTGGTCGGCGCGGTCATGAGCGGGACTGCGGCCGGTGACTGGACCTTGTCATGCGTGCGCGGCCAGGTCGAGTCGATCACCTTTGTCTTCAGCGACGGCACCGTGCGCACGGTGCCGCAGCCGCAGAAGGTGGTCAGTCGCAACCGCAGCAGTACCCAGACTTCAGACACCGAGAAGATCCGCGGCGGCTTGGGCTACATCTCCGACCCTTACGGCATTCCCTGCATCGCCGGTGAGCGTCGCTCCAACGCCCAGCAGTACCTGGGCAGTCAGAGCCTGATCACCGCTGCCGGCGCCGGCTTCGCTGCAGCGCTAGGCAGCGAACAGACCAATACGTCATTCATCAACTCGGCCAGCGGCAGCCTGGGGCTTTCACAGAACAGTGGCAACAGCGCGCTGAACTCGGTCATCAGCGGTGGCATCGGCGATATCCGTGACTGGATCAACAAGCTCTACGGCGAAGCCTTTGCCGCCATCTACGTCCCGCCGGGGGCCAAGGTGGCGTTGCACCTGGATCACGAAATCAGCATCGACTACGAACCCAAAGGCCGGAGAGTGAATCATGAACGCCCATCCGTTTCGGTACTGGACCTGGATTAGCCTGCTGCTTTGCCTACACCTGGCAGGCTGTACCACCAGCAAGGACGAGATGCTGCCCCACGGCGATCACACCATGCTGGATATCTGGAACAGCGGCGCCGCAATCGGCACGCAGCAGCAGTTGCAGGAGGCCCGCAGTGAGCTGCGCCGGCCGGTTCTCGATCCCGAGCGCCAGATCAAGGACCAGAGCGCCTATACCCGCACGGCCGCCAACGAGATTCGCACCCAGTTCCCACGCCTGCCCAATCCCGATCTGGTGATGTACGTCTACCCGCACCTGGCCGGCACCCAGCAGACGCCCGTGCCCGGCTACTCGACCGTGTTCCCGTTGTACGAGAAGGTCCAGTACGCACTGCCCGGCGAACGCCTGGACGATTTGTGATGGTCGATGACGCAGATCGAGCCCCGCCACGCTGGCAGCCCTGGCGCGCGGCGCAGCGTCGACGTGCAACGCGTGCGGACGAAGCTGCGCAGTATGCGCACAACCCCAGCTTCACCGACTACTTGCCCTGGGTCGAATACCTCGAGGAGGAGCAATGCTTTCTGCTCGACGACAACCGCTCGGTGGGCGCCGTGTTCGAGTTGCAGCCGATCGGGACCGAAGGCCGTGAGCCCGAATGGCTGATGGCGGCGCGCGATGCGCTGGAAGATGCGCTGCAGGACAGCTTCGACGAGCTCGACCAAGCACCCTGGGTGGTGCAGTTTTTCTGTCAGGACGACAGTGATTTTTTCCCGTACCTGGAACGCCTGGAGCAGTACGTGGTGCCACGGGCGACGTGCACCCCCTTCACTGTCGCCTTCCTCGCGTCGATGCAGCGCCACCTCGATGCCATTGCCAAGCCAGGCGGCTTGTTCGACGACCCTGTCGTGTCGCACCTGCCTTGGCGCGGCAGCAATCGACGGATTCGGCTGGTGGTCTATCGCTGGCTCGGTGACCAGGCCGATGACGAAGGGCAAAACCCCGCTCAGTTGCTGGGAAGGACCTGTGACCGCCTAATGGCCTCGATGCAGGCTTGCGGGGTCAACCCTCGTCGGCTAAACGGGCGTGACTTCTACGCCTGGTTGCTGCCTTGGTTCAACCCGGCCCCGATCCTCACCGGCGAATCACCGGCGGCGTTCTATCGGCGCGTACCCTACCCGGAGCCAGATGACGGCGATGGCCTGTCGCTGCCGTTCGACCATGACTTTGCCGAACGGTTGTTCTTCCAGGAACCGCGCTCAGACAGCGAGCAGGGGCTGTGGTATTTCGACCAACAGCCGCACGCGGTGATGGTGGTCGACAAACTGCGCAGACCACCCCATATCGGCCAGCTAACCGGCGAGACCCGCAAAGGTGAGGCGCTCAATGCCCTGTTTGACCAGTTGCCCGAGCAAGCCATCCTGAGCCTGACCTTGGTCATCACCCCCCAGGATGTGCTCGAGGAGCAGCTCAACCGCTTGGCGCGCAAGGCGATCGGTGAGAACCTGGCTTCGACCCAGACCCGCCAGGACGTGGAAGAAGCGCGCGCACTGATCGGCCGCCAGCACAAGCTGTACCGCGGCACTTTGGCTTTGTACCTGCGCGGCACCGATGAACAGCAATTGCGCCAGCGCTCAATCCAGGCGGCCAATGTGCTGCTCGGTGCCGGCCTGCAGCCGGTGCGTGAGGGCGATGAAGTCGCCGCGTGTAACAGCTACCTGCGCTGGCTGCCGATGGTCTACAACCCCGCACGCGACACGCGCAACTGGTACACCCGGTTGCTGTTTGCCCAGCATGTTGCCAACCTACTGCCGCTATGGGGACGCAGCATCGGTACCGGCAATCCGGGCATTACCTTTTTCAACCGAGGTGGCGCGCCGCTGTCGTTCGATCCCCTATCACGCTTCGACCGCTCCATGAATGGCCACTTGCTGTTGTTCGGCCCGACTGGCGCCGGCAAGTCGGCCACCCTGGTTTCGATCCTGATGCAGGTCATGGCGGTGTATCGGCCGCGGCTATTTATCGTCGAGGCCGGCAACTCCTTTGGCCTGCAGGGCGACTACTTCGCCACACTCGGCTTGACCGTCAATAAGGTCCAACTCAAACCGGGCAGCGGCTTGAGCCTGGCCCCTTTCGCCGATGCCCGCCGACTGATCGAACGCCCCGACCAGGTCGCCAGCCTGTCGACCGAGGACCTGGATGAAGAAGCTTCGGACAGCGACGAGCAACGCGATGTGCTGGGCGAGCTGGAGATCACCGCCCGCCTGATGATCACCGGCGGCGAAGCCAAGGAAGAAGCGCGCCTTACCCGGGCAGACCGCAGTCTGATTCGCGAGTGCATCCTTGACGCCGCCAGGCACTGTGCGGCCAGCGACCAGCAGGTCATGACACGTCATGTCCGAGATGCGCTTCGCACGGTGGCCAGCGACGCCCATCTGCCCGACAAGCGTCGTGAGCGTGCCCAGGAAATGGCCGAGTCCATCGACCTGTTCTGCCAGGGCTTCGAGGGTGCGCTGTTTGACCGACCAGGCCCCCCCTGGCCGGAAAGCGATGTCACGATCGTCGACCTCGCCACCTATGCCCGCGAGGGCTATGAAGCACAGATGTCGATCAGCTACATCAGCCTGATGAACACGGTGAATAACCTCGCCGAACGCGACCAGTACCTCGGTCGTCCGATCATCATGGTCACCGACGAAGGCCACATCATCACCAAGAACCCGCTGTTGGCACCGTTCGTGGTCAAAGGCACCAAGATGTGGCGCAAGCTCGGCGCCTGGTTCTGGTTAGCAACGCAGAACCTGGCTGACTTCCCTGACGCGGCGCAGACCATGCTCAACATGATCGAGTGGTGGATCTGCCTGAACATGCCACCGGCGGAAATCGAAGAGATCGCTCGGTTCAAGAAGCTGACGCCAGCACAAAAGACCCTGCTGCTGTCGGCGAGCAAGGCCTCGGGCAAGTACACCGAGGGCGTGGTCTTGTCGAAGCAGCTGGAGACGCTGTTTCGCGCAGTCCCGCCGAGCCTCTACCTCGCCCTGGCCATGACCGAGCCCGAGGAAAAAGCCCAGCGCTGGCGGTTGATGGAAGCGCACCAGCTGTCCGAGCTGGAGGCTGCGCTGCAGATTGCGGCGGACATCGATCGCTTGCGCGGCATGTCCTGAACCTCGGAACACACGATGTTCTAAGCCTGCTGATCAATAAAAATCGACAGGAGCACATTTGTACTCCATTAGTGATTTAGGACAGATTGCAGTCCTGATCCTGCCGGCTGAAGAAACCGAAGGCACCAGTCTCGGTTTGTCCGTCCCCCTCCTCAGCCTGATCCGCGATGCTGCAACTCGGCGCATGGATGCACACCGTTGCCCCCTGCCGAGCGCTGCCGATGAACTTGACCGCCCCATGCCGAACGCCACAGCCGAGCAAACCTGGCCGAGCTCGCGCCTTCCTCGCGATCGCGTCGCTCATGGCTGCCGAGCAGTGCCTGGCGCTGACCACCCCCGCCATCATTGCCTCTGTCGCGTCGCTGCAGTGCCTGGAGTACCGCATCGTCGGGATCTGCTATTGGCTACTGTGTACGCCCTTCGGCTGCACGGTGCGAACCTCGCCCAAGGTCCGTCACTTCATTCCCGAGCTGGTGGTGTCGAGCTATTCCGACACCGGCAGTAACCCGTGGGGCGAGATGTCTGCTTTGTCGGCGCCGACCACCCTGTCGCAAGGCGGCGGCAACCTCATCACGCCCTCGCCGCAGCGCAACAACCTGCCGCGCTTCAAGAATGTCGACGGCATCGGACATCCTGGCGGCGCTGCACTGACTACCGTGGCACACAGCTTCGGCTATGCATGTCCAAGCGGGGCGGTGCCACTTGCGCCCTACTACCTCAGTACGCTCGATCCACTGGCCTGGCGCCACGCCATCCCCGAGTCCGTCTATCCGCAAGCGCTTATTCCGGGCATGCGTGAGATCGGTAGCCAAGCCCTCGGCAACATGTGGGGCAGCATTTACCCACGACAGGGTTTCCTGGTACAGCCCGACGACTTCAAGGCTGCCGCAGTGATGGCGCAGCGCGCCAGCGACTTCATCACCCGCGTTGGTCAGCCGCATGTGTATCTGCCGCTGCAGCCGATGCCATCGCCCGGCTATTGGCCGCCGCTGCCGGTGATGGAGAACAACATCAACAACCACCGTTGGCAGTTGCTCGCACCGATGATGCAGAGCACCTGCGCCATCTTCCCGAGCGCCACCGTCCAGAGTGCCGAGGGCGCCTACGCCTGGTCGTTGTGGCGGCCGTATCGCTGCTGCCAACGCATGGGGCAGACCTTCCTGTTCAGCATCGACTTTGATGGAGGCCAGTGATGAACACCCTCTCGTTCGGGTTGGTATGTCTCTTCGTATGCGCCGCCGGCCACGCCGCCGAGAATGGCTACCACCTGGGCGACCAAGCCCAAGTGTTGGACGACCGGGTGATGTACACCATCGGTGGCGGATCGGCGGCGGGCGCGCCCTCCTCGCTCTACCGCCCCAGCGGACTCGGCGTCGGCCTGTCCTGGCGCGCGAACATGATGTGCGGAAACATGAACCTCTCCAACACCCTGCAGAACCAGCTCAACGGTGCCACCCAGGGCTTCCAGCAGATCATGGGCAACGTCATCCAGAACGCCACCCAGGCGGTGATGTCGCTGCCGGCAATGATCATCCAGCGCGCCAACCCCGGGCTGTATGAACTGCTGAGCAACGGCGTACTGCAGGGACGCATCGACTTCGACCGCTCCAAACTCACCTGCCAGGCGATGGCGGCGAAGATGGCTGACAAGGTGGATCAGGCCGGTTGGGGAGCACTGGCGCAGAACCAGGAAATGCAGCACAACCTGGAGCAGTCCGACGGTGATGCCGTGAGTGCGGTGAAAGACACCGAATCCAACAACGGCAACAAGGGTGTCAGCTGGATTGGCGGGCAGAAAGCTGGCGGCCATGGCCAGGCGCCGATCCGGGTGACCGCGGACGTGGTTAAGGCGGGTTACAACCTTCTGCACAACCGTTCGGTCGAGGACACCTCGGCGGTCGGTTCAGGTTGTCAGAATGGCGCGATTTGCCAGGCTTGGTCGAGCCCCGACGAGGCAGCTGAGTGGGCCACTCGTGTGCTCGGCGAATCCGAGGTGGAGACCTGCGATGACTGCGAGGCGCTGCGCGTGAGCGCGGGTGCAGGGCTCACACCATTGATCCAGGAAACCTACACGCAGCACCTCGAGGGCTTGCAACGCATGTTGTCGGGCGCAGAAGAGCCCACCCCAGAAAACCTCGCCAAAGTCTCCAGCCCCTTGCTGCAGGTCTCGCGTGGCGTCATCGAGGGCCTACGCGATGACCCCGACCAGAACCTGCTGGCCCAACGTTTGGCCAGCGAGACCGCGTTGTCGAGCGCGATCTACAAAGCGATGCTGCTGCAGCGCACATTGCTCGCCGGTAGCCGAGAGCCCAATGTGGCGTCGGCGCAGCCCGCCACCACTGCCCTCAACGGCAATGTCGAAACCTTGGAGCGCGAGATCCGCCTGCTGCAAACGGAATTGCAGGTTCGCCAAGCCCTGGCCACCAACACCGCCAGCCTGGTCCTCGATCGCCACGCCGGCGGCGCCGATGCCTCACGCAATATCGACCAGCGCGATCCACGCCCAGACCGCCTGCAGCGAGCGGATCAGGGAAGGAGCACGCCATGATGCCGTTTTCTGTGAAAAGCTCGGTCGTTCGGGGCTTGCTGATCCTCGCCGTCATGATGGTCATGTTGCTGGTTGCCTCGATGGCGCTGCAATTGAGCGGGCCCCAGTTGGAATGGATCAAGAAGGCACGGGGGAGTACGCCGTTTCTCGCCTACTGGCGAGCCCTACTGTACACCCTGATTTTCGCCGGCTGGACCGCAGCACTCCGCTTGCGGCCAAGCTCGGAAGACCAGCAACGGTTATTACGCCTGGGCCTGATCGGTTTCGGTGCGATCGTCCTGGTCGAACTGTCGCGCTTGTGAGGTGCAGCCATGAACATGAGCACCAACAGCTACCTCGAATACTACCTGTCGCTGCTGGCGTGGATCATCAACAACGGCATCTGGAACACGCTGGCAGACACCGGGCTGTTCGCTGCGCCGTTTGGGGCGATCATCCTGCAGGAGTGGTTATCCGCCCGCCAACAGGGGGCCGACGAGGGCAACAAAGGCTTGCTGTCGATCCCCCGCGTCGAGAACCGACTGTGGATGAGCTACGTCGTCATCCTGTTTGGCTGCATGCCGTTTTTCCCGCTCAACCTGTCCTCCGTAACCTTCGACGGTGCGGCGAGCCAGCGCTGTGGTGTTTCCATGGCCAAGCCCGCCGACACGGCCTGGGGAACAACCTTCAACACGATCGGCGAGAAATCGGCGAATGTGCCGGTGTGGTGGTACCTGGTGCATGCCATGAGCAAGGGCATTACCGCCGCCGCCACAGCGTCGATTCCCTGCGCACCCGACATCCGCGCGATGCGGATGGAGATCGACAGTTCCCGGATCAACGACCAGGTGCTGCTGCAGGAAGTCGCCGATTTCACCCGCGACTGCTACGGCTTTTCACGCTCGAGGCTGTTTACCAACCGCCCTGAGCTGGACGAATCGCAGAGCTACGATGCGTCCTGGATTGGCTCGAC
>NZ_SSOI01000059.1:0-30955 GCF_029873175.1 Pseudomonas sp. BN505 | reverse complement strand
TTTTTCCGAGAAACTCGTTTAGCTTCAAACACTTAACTCGCTGCGATCTCTCGTAGCGGGAGGTGAATCATACAGCGTTTAGAAGCGCTGTCAACCACCATTTCAACCGCTTGCGATCTTTCGATCGTAGCCCTTTCAGCAGCACCTTAACTATCTAACTCATTGAATCTCAAGGAGTTTGTCGTTCCGATGTCGCTGGAAGTGGGGCGCATTATAAGGGGATTCGGAAGGGCGTCAACCTTTAATTGCAGTTATTTGGAATATTCCTGGCGAAGGCCGTATCAAGGGCCACCAGGTGTCCGCCACAAGATCAAAGGCAAGCACCTTTCACAGCCACTACTATCTCAAGACTGGCCCCTGGCAGCCCCACCTCACTCTCAAACCGCCCTACCCTGCTTCCTGCCAACCCTCGAAAGCCCCCGCCCAACAGCAGGAATCCGCAGCACTATCAGCAAAGTACCGATAAACGCATACACAGCCCACTCCCGCAGGTCCGAGCGCACAATCCACAAAAAGTGCAGCAGCCCCAGCCCAAGAACCAGATACACCAACCTGTGCAGCTTCTTCCATCGCGCCCCCAGCCGCCGTTGGCTATAACGATTCGAGGTAACCGCCAACGCCAGCAAGCACAGGAACCCCAGCGCACCGACAATAATGTAGGGCCGCTTGCGCAGCTCCACCGCCAACTGCCCCCAATCCAGCCCAAGAATAAAGAACAGGTAACAGAGGATGTGCAGCACTATATAAGCAAACACCCATAACCCCAGCTGCCGGCGCACCACAATCCAGCCCGACCAGCCCGTCAGCTTCTGCAGTGGGGTCATACTCAAGGTCACCAGCAGGAAGGTAAGCGCCCCAAGCCCAAAGCGATCCATCATGATCTTCCCAGGGTCAGGCCCCAGCAGGTTCATCGCCGCCTCATATAGCCACCACGCCGGAAACACGCATCCCACGATGAAGATCGCCAGGCGAAACCAGGGGTAACGCATCAATAGTTCTTCCGCAGATCAAGCCCTGTATACAGCGACGCCACTTCATCAGCGTAACCATTGAACATCTGCGTCTCTCGCACATTGGGGCTGAACAACCCGCTGGGCAACCGGCGTTCGCGAGCCTGGGTCCAGCGCGGGTGATCGACCTGCGGGTTAACGTTGGCATAGAAACCATATTCATCCGGCGCCAGCCCTTCCCAGGTCGTGCCGGGCTGCTCAGCCACCAGGCTGATGCGCACGATCGACTTGATGCTCTTGAAGCCATACTTCCACGGCACCACCAGGCGCAAGGGCGCGCCATTCTGATTGGGCAGTTCGCGGCCATACATGCCGACCGCCAGGATCGCCAGCGGATGCATCGCCTCGTCCAGGCGCAACCCTTCTCTATAAGGCCAGTCGATCAAGGCGAACCCTGAACGCTGCCCAGGCATATGCTGTGGATCTTTCAACGTCTCGAAGCGCACATAGCGCGCCCTGGAAGTCGGCTCGACCCGCTGGAGTACCTGCGCCAGCGGGAACCCCAGCCACGGGATGACCATCGACCACGCCTCTACACAACGCAGCCGATAGATCCGCTCTTCGAGCTGATAAGGTTTGACGAAGTCTTCCAGCGCATAGCGCCCGGGCTTGCCCACCTCACCATCCACCACGATCGACCACGGTTCGGTCTTCAGGCTGTCGCCATTGGCGGCCGGGTCGCCCTTGTCAGGCCCGAATTCATAGAAGTTGTTGTAATGGGTAGCATCTTTGAACGGCGTGATTGCCTCGCCCTTCACCGTCACCGCCTGCCAGCGCGTGGCAGCGAGCTTGTCAGTAAACCAGGCAGGTGCGGCACCCGCCTGCACATCGGCATAACGGGAAACCTCAGCAGCGCCCGCCCTGCCCGGCAATGCGCCCAGCGCCAGGCCGGCCAATGAGCCACCCAGCAGGGTGCGACGGGAAAGGTAGATGCCTTCGGGCGTGATCTCCGACGCCTTGCACTCGGAAGACCTGGGAAGCTTGATGAGCATGGGCGGCTCCATAGCACTGGATAACGGATGTACCAGTAAGACTATGGAGCCGGAGGGTTATTCCAGCGTTAAGCAATTTTCACGCTTTGCGCCGGCGCGCCTTCAACAGGAACTGGATCGGCCCCGACGCTGCATAGGCGAGGAAGATAAGCAGCAGGATGCGCGGCGGGTCGCTGAAAACGACGGCAAACACCAGCACCACGGCAAGGATGGCCACGAATGGTACGCGCCCCTTGAGGTCCAGCTCCTTGAAGCTGTTGTACTTGATATTGCTGACCATCAGCATGCCGGCAGCTGCCACCAGCAGCGCCACCAGGAACGACAGCTTGGAGCCCTGGATACCGTAATCGCTGAACGCCCACACGGTACCCGCTACCACACCTGCGGCAGCCGGGCTGGCCAGGCCGATGAAGTAACGCTTGTCGGCGGTACCGACCTGGGTGTTGAAGCGCGCAAGGCGCAGCGCGGCACCGGCCACATAGATGAAGGCGACCATCCAGCCGACCTTGCCCATGTCACCCAGCGCCCAGCCAAAGGCCAGCAAGGCAGGGGCCACACCGAATGCAACCATGTCCGACAGCGAGTCATACTCGGCACCGAAGGCGCTCTGGGTATTGGTCATGCGCGCAACGCGGCCGTCCAGGCCGTCGAGCACCATGGCCACGAAGATGGCGATGGCGGCGAAGGCGAAGTACTTGCTCGCCTCGCGCGGGTCACCGGCACTCAGGGCGCTCTGTGCGCTCATCGAGCTGATGATGGAATAGAAGCCAGCAAACAGGTTGGCGGTGGTGAACAGGTTGGGCAGCAGGTAGATGCCGCGGTGGCGCACCTTGCGGCCTTCGGCGTCGTGCCCTTCTTCAATGTGCTCATCGATAGGTAGCAGGCTTTCGGCGTCGGAGGGCTTGTTCGGCTCTTCGGGACGTTCGCTCATAAAGGGTACCTTGCAACAGGATGGAAAATGTTCGACACGGGCCCGCGAAACAGGTTCTGACAGCAGGCCACTGGTCTGCTTTATACCAGAAGCGGGCTGCCAGAACGAAAAAACGCGGCCGAAGCCGCGTTTTTCATCTTTCGATAAGACTTAGTTCTTGGTCTTGTCGACGATTTTGTTAGCCGAGATCCACGGCATCATCGAGCGCAGTTGCTCGCCGATGATTTCGATACCGTGAGCGGCGTTGTTGCGGCGCTTGGCGGTCATCGATGGGTAGTTGGTAGCACCTTCGGAGATGAACATCTTCGCGTACTCGCCGTCCTGGATGCGCTTCAGGGCGTTGCGCATGGCCTTGCGGGATTCTTCGTTGATGACTTCCGGGCCGGTGACGTACTCACCGTATTCGGCGTTGTTGGAGATCGAGTAGTTCATGTTGGCGATGCCGCCTTCGTACATGAGGTCAACGATCAGCTTCAGTTCGTGCAAGCACTCGAAGTAGGCCATTTCCGGCGCGTAGCCAGCTTCGACCAAGGTTTCGAAACCGGCCTTGACCAGTTCAACGGTACCGCCGCACAGAACAGCCTGCTCACCGAACAGGTCGGTTTCGGTTTCGTCCTTGAAGGTGGTTTCGATGATGCCGGTACGGCCGCCACCAACGCCCGAAGCGTAGGACAGGGCAACGTTCTTGGCATTGCCCGAAGCATCCTGGTAGATAGCGATCAGGTCAGGAATGCCGCCGCCTTTGACGAACTCGGAGCGAACGGTGTGGCCCGGGGCCTTCGGCGCGATCATGATCACGTCGAGGTCGGCACGCGGAACAACCTGATTGTAGTGGATCGAGAAGCCGTGGGAGAAGGCCAGGGTAGCGCCCTTCTTGATGTTCGGCTCGATCTCGTTCTTGTACAGAGCGCCCTGGAACTCGTCCGGGGTCAGGATCATGACCAGGTCAGCCGCAGCGACAGCGGTAGCAACGTCGGCAACTTTCAGGCCGTGGGCTTCAGCCTTGGCAACGGTAGCCGAACCTTTACGCAGACCGACGGTAACGTCTACACCGGAGTCCTTCAGGTTGCACGCTTGAGCGTGGCCCTGGGAGCCGTAACCGATGATGGCGACTTTCTTGCCCTGGATGATGGAAAGGTCGCAGTCTTTATCGTAGAAAACTTTCATGAAATACCCCTGGTTATATCTCGGCCCCTGCGGAGCCATCGCTAATTTTTGAATTTAGATGCTGAGCACTTTGTCGCCACGGGCAATGCCGGTAACGCCGCTGCGCACGGTTTCGAGAATCGATGCAGTGCCGATCGCCTGGATGAAGCTGTCCAGTTTGTCGCTGGTGCCGCTCAGCTGCACGGTGTACACGCTGGCGGTCACGTCGACAATCTGGCCACGGAAGATATCCGTGGTGCGCTTGATCTCGGCGCGCTGGGCACCGGTGGCCTTGACCTTGACCAGCATCAGTTCACGCTCGATGTGAGCACTTTCCGACAGGTCGACAAGCTTGACCACTTCGACCAGCTTGTTCAGGTTCTTGGTGATCTGTTCGATCACTTCGTCATGGCCAACGGTGGTCAGCGTCAGACGCGACAGGGTCGGGTCTTCGGTCGGCGCCACGGTCAGGCTTTCAATGTTGTAGTTGCGCTGGGAGAACAGGCCGACCACACGGGACAACGCACCTGGTTCGTTTTCCAGCAGCAGGGAAATGATGTGCCGCATATCAGGTACGCTCCGTCTTGCTCAGCCACATGTCACGCATCGAGCCATCCTTGATCTGCATCGGATAGACGTGCTCGCTGCGGTCAACCGCGATGTCGATGAACACCAGACGGTCCTTCATCGCAAACGCTTCTTCCAGCTTCGGCTTGAGGTCCTTCAGGCTGGTGATGCGGATACCCACATGGCCATAGGCCTCGGCCAACTTGATGAAATCAGGCAGCGACTCGACGTACGAGTGCGAGTGACGACCGTTGTAGGCCATGTCCTGCCACTGGCGAACCATGCCCAGCACACCGTTGTTCAGGTTGACGATTTTCACCGGCAGGCCGTACTGCATGCAGGTGGACAGCTCCTGGATGTTCATCTGGATGCTGCCTTCGCCAGTCACGCAGGCAACGTCCTGATCCGGGAAGTTGAGCTTGACGCCCATCGCCGCCGGGAAGCCGAAGCCCATGGTGCCCAGGCCACCGGAGTTGATCCAGCGGTTCGGCTTGTTGAAGCGGTAGTACTGCGCCGCGAACATCTGGTGCTGGCCCACGTCGGAGGTGACGAAGGCATCGCCATGGGTCACTTCGCACAGGGTTTCGATGACTTTCTGCGGCTTGATGACAGTGCCGTCGCCCTTGTCGTAAGGGAACATCTCGCCATCGCCACGCCATTCGTCGATCTGCTTCCACCAGGCATCCAGCGACGCCTTGTCAGGCTGCTCGCCGATTTCCTTGAGGATACCGAGCATTTCGCTGAGCACGCTGTCGACCGGGCCGACAATCGGCACGTCGGCCTTGATCATCTTGGAGATCGACGCCGGGTCGATGTCGATGTGGATGATCTTGGCGTTCGGGCAGAACTTGGCCGGGCCGTTGACCACACGGTCGTCGAAGCGTGCGCCCACAGCGAGGATCACGTCGGCGTTGTGCATGGCCATGTTGGCGGTGTAGCTGCCGTGCATGCCGAGCATGCCGAGGAACTGGCGGTCGGTACCCGGGAAGCCACCCAGGCCCATCAGGGTATTGGTAACCGGCAAGTTCAGCGACTTGGCGATTTCGGTCAGGGCTTCGGAGCCACCGCCGAGAATCACGCCACCACCGGAGTAGACGATCGGGCGCTTGGCAGCCAGGAGCATCTCGGCGGCCTTGCGGATCTGCCCGGAATGGCCACGGACCGCCGGGCTGTAGGAGCGCAGCTTGACCTTTTTCGGGTAAACGTATTCGAACTTTTCGGCCGGGTTGGTCATATCTTTTGGAATGTCGACCACGACCGGACCTGGGCGACCGGATTGCGCCAGGTAGAACGCTTTTTTCAGGACTTCCGGGATCTCGGTCGGGTTCTTGATCATGAAGCTGTGCTTCACGATCGGCCGCGAGATACCAATCATGTCTGTTTCCTGGAAGGCATCGGTACCCACCATGGTGCTAGGCACCTGGCCGGACAGGATGACCATCGGAATCGAATCCATATAGGCGGTGGCAATGCCGGTGATGGCATTGGTCGCGCCCGGGCCGGAGGTTACCAGCACCACACCGGCCTTGCCGGTGGCGCGGGCGTAGCCGTCCGCCATATGGGTTGCCGCCTGCTCGTGACGAACCAGGATGTGTTCCACTTCCGGTTCTTTGAACAGTGCGTCGTAAACATGCAGGAGAGCACCACCAGGGTACCCGTAGATGTGCTTAACGCCTTCGTCACGCAAAAAGCGGACGACCATCTCAGCGCCAGATAAAAGCTCCACGTTGTTCACCTCTAAAACGCCAGAATACCGTCCCTAGTGGACGGGTCTTAATAGGTTTACTGCCAAGCAGAGCATGAGCGAAAACGTCAGCACTGACTGAGCAAGTATTGGGAGCACCCCAGAGTGTTGCGGGGCTTTCCCACCCAGCGCGAGGTAACGCGTTGCGGGGTGTAACAGGTCGGCGCGGGTGTGCACCTCATGATCTGCTTAGCGGGTCTGCTTCTGGCAGTCCCTCTACAGCGGAAGTTGGATTCTTGTGATTCGGCGCCAACATGTCAAGAAAAATTATTGCCAATTTTTCCCCAAGATGAATTCCTGCCACCACTAAAAATCGCTTCAGCAGCAGAATAAATAAGATTTCCATAAAAAAGGGCCACAATCTGCGGCCCTTGAAGGGAAAACTGAAGAAATCAGGCGGAAGGAGCGATCAATTGGTCAAATGCTGCCAACAGGCGGCGCAGCTCACGACTTTGCTCCGGCCGGTCGGTAAACACAGTCTCGGCCATGACCAGGATGCTGGAGGCGTTGGGCAACGGCTGACCGAGCTCGATGATGATCTTCATCCGCGGCAGGAAGATCCATTGCAGCCACTGCTCGAAACTGAGGGTATCGACCGCGAACGGGACGGTACTGGCCAGAGCCTCGTCACTGGGTGGCTCGTCATCCCACCACCCTTGCACCACCAGTTCACGCTCGATCAGCAACAGATGGTCGGCAATGTCCAGAATACGTTGCTCGATCATCACGAATTGACCCGCGCCTTCTGCCGGGCCAGTGCCGCGCCAGCGCTGTCACCTTGCTTTTCACGGGCCTGGGCGATGGTGTTCCACAGCTCGGCCTGCAGGCTTGGGCGGCCGTTGGCGTAAGTCAGGGCGCGACGCGCCAACTGCTCGGCCTGCGCTGCATCACCCTGCGACAGGCGCACCTGAGCCAGGCGATACAGCACCTGCGGCTCACGCGGGGCAATGCGCTGGGCACGCTCCAGGCTCGAAGCCGCTCCGTTGAAGTCACCACTGCCCTGCTGGGTCTGCGCGGTGGTCAGCAGTGCCAGCACCGGGCCGTCCAGTTGCTCGTCGGCCGACAGACCACCGGCAGCGGTGCTGCTGCGCGGAATGCCTGTTGGCGCGCTGGTGCTTGCCGGGGTGCTGTTCATCGCCGCGATGTCGAACGGCTCGTCGGCGATCGGGTTGGGGTTGGTGGTCATCGGCGCCGAACTGACGGGGCCAGAAGTAATCGGGCCCGGCGTGATTGGCGAGGTGCTGATCGGCGCCGCGCCATTGGCAGCCGGGAACGTCTGGATGCCAGAAGCGCCAGCGCCCTGCGGGATCATCACGGTCACGCCCGAGTCTTCGGGCAACGTCTGCGCTTGCGCGGTGCCCGTGTTATAGCCACCCGCCGAGCGGTTGGCCGTCACGCGCTCGCTGTTTGACACGCGAGTGCTCGAATCGACCACCGGAATATTACCGCGCGGAACGCTAGAGCACCCCTGGAGCACAGCCAACGCCGTCACGGCAGGAAACAGCCACTTGTTCACGTCACACCTCATCAATGCAGCCTGTGCTTAATTCATCCAGCCTTTGACCCAGTCCATGACTGATTCTGCAGGATTCTGCTCGCCGCCACAGGTCGCGCCGGCGGGCGGTTCACTCCCGCGAATATACGGCATCTGCACCGCTCCCGGACAGCTGCCATCAGACCCATGGCCAGTGTACGGGTCGATCCAGGCCTGCACCACGTTGTCCGGCTGCGGCATGTCCAGCGGTAGCGGGTCGGCCTTCTTCATGAAGCTGGTCCACACCTGCAGGGCACCGGTGGCACCGGTAAAGGGGGTTTTGCCGTTATCGTCACGGCCCATCCACACCACGGCCAGCAGGTCCTGGCTGAAGCCGGAGAACCAGCTGTCGCGCGAGTCGTTACTGGTACCGGTCTTGCCCGCCAGGGTCAGCGAGCGCGGCAAGGTGTTGTACACCGAGCGCCCGGTACCTTCCCGCATGACCCGCTGCATGGCGTTTTGCACCAGGTAGATGGCCCCCGGGTCGAAGGTTTGCTGGATCTGGAACGGGTAGCGCTTGAGTGGCTCGCCCTCGGCAGTCAGCACACTGCGGATACCGCGCATCGGGGTATTGAAACCGCCGTTGGCGATGGTCTGGTACATGGTCGCAACCTGCATTGGCGACATGCCACCGGCCCCCAGCAACATGGCCGGGAAGGCTGGCCAGTCGACATTTACCCCCAGCCGGCCAATGGTCTTGATCACATTGGGCACGCCCACTTCCAGCCCGAGCTTGGCGGTCGACAGGTTGTAAGAGTTGGCAAGGCCCTGATACAGGTAGATGGTGCCATGCGGTCGACGGTCGTAGTTTTGTGGGCGCCATACCTGGCCATCGGCACCCTTGACCGAAAATGGCTCGTCCTGCACCCAGCTGGTCAGCGTGTACTTGCTCGGCTGCTCCAGCGCAGTCAGGTACACCGACGGCTTGACCAGCGAGCCGATCGGCCGCACAGCATCGATGGCCCGATTGAAACCGGCGAAGCCTGCCTGGCGGCTACCGATCAGCGCCTGTACCTCACCGGTTTCCGGGTTGGTCACGACCATGGCCGATTCCACCTCGTCAGCACCTTTGCGCCCCGAAAGGCGCTTGAAGGTCTCGCTCATCGAGGTTTCGGCCTTCATCTGCAGAATCGGGTCGAAGCTGGTGAAAATACGCAGGCCTTCTTCGGTCAAGTCTTCGTCGCGGTAGTCCTGGCGCAGCTGACGCTTGACCAGGTCGAGGAAGGCCGGGAACGAGCTGTCGGCCAGGCTGCCGCGCTTGGTCACGCCCAACGGCATCTTCTTCGCGGCATCGACTTCCGCCTGGCTGGCCACGCCCTGTTCGGCTACCAGGTCGAGCACAAGGTTGCGGCGGGCCAGAGCGCGGTCAGGGTAGCGCCGCGGGTTGTAATAGGACGGCCCCTTGACCATGCCAACCAGCAAGGCGATCTGATGCAGCTTCAGCTCCGAAAGCGGCTGGCTGAAGAAGAACTGGCTGGCCAGGCCGAAGCCGTGAACGGCACGCTGGCCATCCTGACCGACAAACACCTCGTTGAGGTAGGCCTCGAGAATCTCGCGCTTGTCGTAGTGCAGCTCAAGCAGCATGGCCATCATCGCCTCGGTCAGCTTGCGGCTGAGGCTGCGCTCGCTGCTGAGGTAGAAGTTCTTCACCAGCTGCTGGGTCAGGGTACTGCCGCCCTGGCGCATCGAGCCGGACGAGGTGTTGACCCACATGGCCCGGGCGATGGACTTGGGCGACACGCCATAGTGGCTATAGAAGTCGCGGTCTTCAGTCGCCACGAGGGTTTCGAGCAAGTACTTGGGTACCTGGTCGATCTTGATCAGGATGCGGTCTTCGAGGTTTTTCGGGTAGATACCGCCGATCATCAGGGGTTCAAGCCGCACCACGTCGAGCGCCTTGCCGTTGGCAGCCGACAGGCCCGCCACGTAATCGCCTGAGAAACGCACGCGTACGAACTGTGCTGGCTCCATGCCCTCGTAGAACTGAAAACCACGGGTATTGAGGTCGACGGTATTGCCGTTGACGGCCGCCGCACCCGGGCCGTTGGCCGCACTTTCGCGCCGGTAGCCGAGCGCGTCGAGTTCGGTAAGGAAGTCGTTCTTGCTCAGTTTCTGACCAGTGAACAGCTCCAGCGGCCGGGCATACACCTTAGCCGGGATGGTCCAGCGCTTGCCGGAGAACTTCTCCTGGACAACGGCATCGAGGTAAACCGCGAAGCCGGCAACGATCACCAGGCCTACCAGGCTGAGCTTCAAAGCCCAGCCCAGCCAGGCGCGAGAGCGGCCGGTCGGGCGTTTCTGAGGGGTACGGGGATTTCGGGTTCGGGTCATGGCGGCGGATTATACGCACTTTATAAAGGCTGGGCAGACGGCCCAGCGGTAGGCAGGGACGGCACCATTGACCATAATGGCGCATTCGAATTCCCTGCCCCCGGAAGGATTTCCCGTGAGCCAAGCACTTATCACTGCGTTGCAGAACCCAGCCCTGTACCCTCACCCCGTGGATGGGTTCCAGCTCATCGAGACGCATATCTCCTGGGTGCTGCTCACCGGCGAGTACGCCTACAAGATCAAGAAACCGATGAACTTCGGCTTCCTCGACTTCACCGACCTAGGCCAGCGCCAACATTTCTGTAACGAAGAGTTGCGCCTGAACCAGCGCCTGACCGACGGCCTGTACCTGGAGGTGCTGCCGCTGACCGGTAGCGTCGACGCACCGCAGATCGGTGGCGACGGCGAAGCCATCGAATACGCACTGAAGATGCGACAGTTCCCGCAGGGGCAGATGCTCAGCACCCTGCAGGCCAATGGCGAACTGAATGCCGCGCACATCGACCAGATGGCCCGGCAAATCGCCGAGTTCCACTTGCAAACGCCCAAGGTATCCGCCGAGCAGCCCTACGGCTCGCCTGAAAGCGTCATGGCGCCGGTCGAGCAGAACTTCGAGCAGATACGCCCCTTCCTCAGCGACAAGGCCGACCTGCTGCAACTGGACAACCTGCAGGCTTGGGCCCGCAGCAGTTTCGAGCGGCTGCAAGGCCTGTTCGCCTCGCGCAAGGCCAATGGCTTCACCCGCGAGTGTCACGGCGACATCCATCTGGGCAACGCCACCCTGATCGACGGCCAGGTGGTGATCTTCGACTGCATCGAGTTCAACGAACCGTTCCGCATGACCGATGTCTGGGCGGACACCGGCTTCCTCGCCATGGACCTGGAAGATCGCGGCCTCAAGTGCCTGGCACGACGCTTCATCAGCCAGTACCTGGAGCTGACCGGCGATTATGAAGGCCTGGAAGTGCTCAACTTCTACAAAGCCTATCGCGCCCTGGTACGGGCCAAAGTCGCGCTGTTCAGCATGCCGGCCAATGCCGACGGCGTGCAGCGGGCCACCACCCTGCGCACCTACCGCAATTACGCCAACCTGGCCGAAAGCTACAGCGCCATCCCTTCGCGGCTGCTGGCCGTTACCCATGGCGTCTCGGCAGTGGGCAAGAGCCACGTGGCAATGCGGCTGGTCGAGGCCCTGGGCGCCATTCGTGTGCGCTCCGATGTCGAGCGCAAGCGCCTGTTCGGCGAACAGCCGCAAGAGAGCGCCGGTCAGCTCACCTCCGGCATTTATGACCAGGATGCCAGTGCTGCCACATACCAACGTCTGCACGAAGTTGCAGCAACCGTTTTGCGCGCCGGCTTCCCGGTGGTGCTGGATGCCACCTACCTCAAGCATGAACAGCGGCAAGCTGCGGCAGACGTTGCCAGCCAGACCGGTGTACCGTTCCTGATCCTCGACTGCCACGCACCCGAGGCAGTCATCGCCAGCTGGCTGGAGCAGCGTCAGGCCGAAAACACCGACCCTTCGGATGCCACCCTGGACGTGGTCAAGGCCCAGCAGGCCAGCCGTGAAGCCCTGGATGCGCAGGAGCTGGTGCAGAGCACCCGGGTCGATACCCAGGATGCTGGCAGCATGGACCAGGTGATCGAGCAGATTCGCCAGCGTTTGCCTGGCCTGTAAGTTCGCCGCTTTCCTGTTCTGGCCCTATCGCCGGCAAGCCAGCTCCCACAGGTACACCATCGCCCTCAAGGCCAGCGGTGTACCTGTGGGAGCTGGCTTGCCGGCGATAGGGCCAGAACAGGCTACTTCTCAAAGGCAGCTCCATCGCCCCGATGGCAAAAGGCCGCGCATTTCCTAACCCCCGCTACACTCCTCTCTGACCTGCTCGCGATTTATCCTCCAATCCACGTTCAGCCATCGCAAGGAGGCTCGATGAACGATGAATTGCAGCACCTGAAGAACCTTGGCAAGACCTCTGCGCAGTGGCTGCATGCAGCCGGCATCCACAGTGCATCGGACCTGCGTCGCCTGGGTGCGGTAGGTGCATACCAGGCCGTAAAAACACGAGGGTTCCGCGCTTCCAAGGTGCTGTTGTACGCCATTGAAGGCGCCCTGCTGGACATGCACTGGAACGATTTGCCGCTCGAGCGCAAAGAAGCGCTCAATCAACAACTGGACGCGAAAAACCCTACGCAAAAAAATCCAAAATAATCGTGGAAGGGGATTGACTACGAAATGAGAATCGTTATGATTATCACAACTGGTCGCGAGACTGGTTGGATAACCTAAGAGCCCCTGGTTCGGACTCTCAGATTATCTCCTCATCAGGCTAATCACGGTTATTGACCCGGCTCTTTGCCGGGTCTTTTTTTGCCTGTGGTTTTGTGCCGCCTGGCTTGGCCTTACCACCTTGCACACTACTGGCGAAACTGCGCGCAGTAGTCCTGCTCCGGCGTCGCCGCCGTGTACCACACGTAATCAGCCTCGCCTGGCTCAACCTGCTCGCCCACCTCGGCCAGCAGCAATACCTTGCTCTCCCCCGACGCCCCCAGATCAGCCAGGTGCAAGGGTATGCCCAAGTCCTTGCGCACGTGATAGGCACCGGCAAACAGCAGCGCCGGCTGCGGCGCCGACAGCAAACGCTCGGCCATGCGCCGGTCGCGCTGCTGCTGCACGGCCAGCATCGCTGGCAACTGGTTTTCCGGCAGCATCCCGCAATGCCCGGCGCGTACCTGCTCCAGCAAGGCAGCCTTCACCGCTGGCGCATTGGACCTTTCGCCGGTCAGCGAGGCGGGTTGCCGATAGGCTTGGCGCATCTCGCCAGGCGACAGGTTGGCCGCCAGCAGTGGCACTCTCTGCTGCAAGGCCTCATGCACTATCGGCCCGTACAGTTGCCAATCCCAACCGTCCTGCCAGGCCAGCGCTTTGGGCAAGTCTGCCGGCACGGGTTGCCCCTGAACCTTGTCGACCAGCGGTTGCTGTTCGGGCTGCAGCATTTCCAGCAAGAGGCTGCCTTGCACGCGCTGCCCCTGCAACGCGCGCAGCAGCCAAAGTTGCAGCGCGTGGTGGTCCGGGTTGTCGTGTTTTTCACCCACCAGCACACGGGGGGCGCCCGCCAGGCGCTGCACCAGTTGCTCAGGGCTGATCGCCTGGCCGCTGGCAAGGTCGATGATGTGCCCCAACTCGGCATGCGTAAGCCCCTCACTGCTCTGCCAAGCGGGCAACGGCGGCAGGCTGGCCTGGCAGCCACCCAGTGCCAACATCAGGCAAAGCGAGAAACGGGACAGCAGCGGATGACGCATCGGCAATGCCTCCTAGCGGGCGATGATCAGCGGATGCCCACGCTCCGGGTGCGCCTGCACCAGCACATCGATACCGTAGACTGCCCTCAACGCCGCTGGCGTCAGTACCTCTTCAGGCGAGGCAAAGGCATGACTGCGCCCCTGCTCCAGCAACAGGATACGGTCACAGTAGCGCGCAGCCAGGTTCAGGTCATGCAGGATCACCAGCACCGCGGCGCCGCGGTCGGCGAAGCGGCGCACGGACTCCAGGGTGGTGTGCTGGTGCAGTGGGTCGAGCATCGAGGTCGGCTCGTCGAGCAGCAGCGTGGTCCCCTCCTCGCCTGGCCATAGCTGCGCCAGCACACGGGCCAGGTGCACCCGCTGCCGCTCGCCACCGGACAACGCCAGGTAACTGCGCTCCACCAGGTGCCAGGCATCCGCCGCCTGCAACGCCGCTTCGACTATTTCCGCATCGCGCCGCTGCCCGGTGCCATGGGGCATGCGCCCCATGCCCACCACTTCCTCGACCCGGAACGAGAAGCCCAGGCTGGACACCTGGGGCAATACGGCCAGGCGCCTGGCCCGCTCCTGCCCAGGCCAATCGGTGAGGGGCCGGCCCTGCAACGTCACCCGCCCCCGGTTGGGCACCAGCTCGCCACTCAGCACACCCAGCAGGCTGCTCTTGCCGGCACCGTTGGGGCCTAGCACGCCCACCACCTGCCCCGGGCTCAGCTGCAGATTGATACCGTGCAGCACCTCATTGCTTCCGCGCCACAGGTGCAGGCCTTCGACTTGCAACATCAGCTGCGCCCTCGTATCAGCAGGACCAGAAAGAACGGTGCACCGATGAAGGCCGTGACAATACCAATCGGCAACTCGGCAGGTGTCAGCAGTAGCCGCGCCGCCAGGTCGGCGAACAGCATCAGCACGCCCCCCGCCAGCAACGAGGCCGGGAGCACCACACGGTGATCAGGCCCGGCCAGCAAGCGCACCAGGTGCGGCACCACCAGGCCGATGAAGCCGATCAGCCCTGCTGCAGCCACTGCCGCACCTACGCCCAACGCCGTGCAGAACACCAACTCGCGCTTGAGCCGCTCAACGTCAACGCCCAGGTGGCGCGCCTCCGACTCACCCAGCAACAGGGCATTCAGCGCCTTGGCCCGGCGTGGCAACCACGCCGCCACCCCCGCCGCCACCAGCAGCAACGGCCACAGCCGTTCGTAGCTGGCACCGTTCAGGCTGCCAAGGTTCCAGAACGTCAGCGTGCGCAGGGTGGCGTCGTCAGCCAGGTAAGAGAACAGCCCAACGGCCGCGCCACCCAGCGCAGTCATGGCCACGCCAGCCAGCAGCATGGTTGCGACATTGGTCTGGCCATCGCGCCGGCCCAGACGGTAGACCAACGCGGTTACACCAAGCCCCCCGACAAAAGCGCAGAACGACAGCAGATACGGCGCGAAAGCCTCCGGCATGCCGCCAAACCAGGCGCCACCGACAATGGCGACCGCGGCCCCCATCGCCGCCCCAGCGGCAACCCCCACAAGCCCTGGATCGGCCAGCGGGTTGCGGAACAGCCCCTGCATGGCCACGCCGGACAGCGCCAGCACCGCACCCACCGCCAGCCCCAGCAAAGTCCGCGGCAGACGGATCTGGCCCAGGATCATCTCGGCCTGCTGCAGGCCGTCAGCCGCAATCGGCAGCCCCAGCAGGCGCAGGCCGGCGCGCAGGGTGTCGAACAACGGCAGGCTGACCGGCCCCAGGGCCAGCGACAGCCACACCGCCAACAGGCACAGCAGGCTCAGGCATATGAACAACGTGCGTGGCTGGACCCGCTGTTTCATTGCGCGAAGCTGGCCTGGGCTGCCGGGTAGAAGGTGGCTGCCAGCGACTGCAAGGTCGATGGCAGGCGTGGGCCAAGCCCGCCCACCAGCAGCGTCGGGTCCAGTGACACCAGGCGTTTCTCACGCACAGCCCGCGAGGCAGCCAGCGCGGGGTTTTCCTTCAACAGTGCCTGCAAGGCCTGCTCATCGGCCAGCGCCCGGTCGGAAAACACGATCACGTCCGGGTCCAACGCCGCCAAGGCTTCGTTGGAGAAGTTCTTGTAGCCTTGATGCTCTGCCAGGTTGTGCCCACCTGCCTGGCCCAGCAGCCAGTCACCCGCAGTGCCCTGCCCGGCGATCAGCGGCTTGGCCCCGGCGTGGCCGACCAGCAGTAGCACCCCAGGTGCCTTGTGCCCGGCCTGAGCCTGCTTGACCTTGGCCTGCACAGCCTCGATTTGCTGGTGATAACCCGCCGCCAACGCCGAAGCTTGCTGCTCTGCGCCAAGCAACTGCCCCAGATGCTTGAGGTTTTCATCCACCGCCGCGAGTTCGGCTTTGCTTGAGAACAACTCCACCCGCACACCGGCCTTGCGGATTTGCGCCAGGACCGGCGGCGGGCCCATTTCCTCGGTGCCCACCAGTACATCCGGGCGCAGGCTGAGAATGCCTTCAGCCGACAACTGCCGCTGGTAGCCCACGCTGGGCAGTGATTTCAGCGATGCAGGATGCTGGCTGGTGGTGTCCACCCCGACAAGCCGTGCTTCACCGCCCAGTGCCGTTATCCACTCGCTCAGGGCGCCACCCGCGCTGACCCAGCGTTGCGGCAATTCGGCCGCCAGGGCCTGGGTGGAGAGCACAAGGCTTGCGCACAGGGCGAGCAAGGCGACTGGACGGCGCATCATCGGGTTCCTTCTGAGGGCGAGCCGCGCGCCTTGTGGCGGACGGCAGAACTGCGCACCATAGGTAGCCAGGCGCAGCGAATGCGGGCAATTTGATAATTATTCGCATTGACGCGTCAAGTCATCATCTGTTTCATGAGTCGTCCTCGCCATGCACTTGCTCTGTACCTCCCACGCCCTGGCCGAAGGCCAAAGCCGCGCCTTCAGCGTAGACGGCCTCGAACTGTTCGGCGTACGCCGCCAGGGCCAGGTGTACCTCTACCGCAACCGTTGCCCACACCGCGGCATCCCGCTGAACTGGGCGCAAAATGCATTTCTTGATGACAGCGCCAGCCTCATCCACTGCGCCCACCATGGCGCGCTATTTTTGATTGAAAGCGGCGAGTGCGTAGCCGGGCCTTGCGAAGGTGAGCAATTGCTGGCCCTGGGCTGTCACGAGGACAGCCAGGGCATCTGGCTTATGGCGTAACCAGCACCGGCAGGCGGCGATCAACAACAATGCCTTCGGCATCCAGACGGGTGCCGTAGGCCAGCACCTCCACGCCATCCGCCACCGCCGCACGCAGGGCCTGGGCATAGGCTGCGTCGATTTCCTCAGCTGGGCGTACGGCGTCGATGCCCGTCAGGTTCACGCAATACAACTGCACCGCCCGTACACCCTGGCGGGCCAATTTCGCCAGCTCGCGCAGGTGCTTGGCACCGCGCTGTGTCACCGCATCGGGGAAGGCTGCAACTGTGCTGTCGGGGTAGCCCAAGGTCACGCTCTTGACCTCGACGTACGCGGGGGCACCGTCGAACTCCAGGCGAAAGTCGATGCGGCTGCTTTCGTCACCGTACGCCACTTCACGCTTGAGCGCGGTGAACCCGGCGAGTTCGGTGATGACGCCGGCCCGCAGTGCCTCTTCGACCAGCGCGTTGGCACGCCCGGTATTCACGCAGGCCAACCGCCCCTGCGGGGTTTCGCTGATTTCCCAGGTGCCCGGCAGTTTGCGCTTGGGGTCGTTGGAGCGGCTGAACCACACCTGCCCGCCTTCACGCATGCAGTTGAGCATCGAGCCGGTGTTCGGGCAGTGAATGGTCAGCTGTTCGCCGCTGGCCAGTTCGATGTCCGCCAGAAAGCGCTTGTAACGGCGCAGCAGGCGGCCCTGTTCGAGTGGGGGATAGAACTGCATCAGCCTTGCCAGCTCCGCAGGCCACGGGCAATGCGCTGCACCGCCTCTTCCAGGCGCAGCAGGCTCTGGGTGTAGGCAAAGCGCACATGGTGCCCGGCCAGGTGGCGGCCGAAGTCCAGGCCCGGCGTAAAGGCCACGTGCTCGGTTTCCAGGAAATGCCGGCAGAAGGCAAACGCATCACCGCCAAAGGCACTGATGTCGGCATACAGGTAAAAAGCCCCCTGCGGCTCGACGGCAATGCGGAAGCCCAATTCGCGCAGGGCGGGCAACAGATAGTCGCGACGGCGGGCGAACTCGGCCCGGCGTTCTTCGAAAATGGCCAGGCTCTCGGGCTGGAAGCAGGCCAGCGCGGCATGCTGGGCCATGCTCGGTGCACTGATGTAAAGGTTCTGCGCCAGCTTCTCCAGGTCGCCCACCGCGCCGGGTGGGGCTACCAGCCAGCCAAGGCGCCAACCGGTCATGCCGTAATACTTGGAAAAACTATTCAGGACGAACGCCGAGTCGTCGACTTCCAGCACGCTTGGCGCGTCCATGCCATAAGTGAGGCCATGGTAGATTTCGTCCACCACCAGGTGGCCGTGTCGCTCATGGGTGGCCCTGGCAAGGCTGGCCAACTCTTCCCGCCCCAGCACGGTACCGGTCGGGTTAGCCGGCGACGCGACCAGTGCACCGACGGTGTCCTTGTCCCAGTAACGCTCGACCAGGTCGGCGGTGAGCTGGTAATTCACATCCGGGCCCACTGGCACCAGCTGCGCCCCGCCCTCGACCAGCCGCAGGAAGTGGCGATTGCACGGGTAACCCGGGTCGGCCAGCAACCAGTGCTTGCCCGGGTCGACCAGCAGGCTGCTGGCCAGCAGCAACGCGCCAGAACCACCTGGGGTAATCAGGATGCGCTGCGGGTCGATATTCAAGCCATAACGCTGGCCATAGAAGCCGGCAATCGCTTCGCGCAGTGCCGGCAGGCCGCGTGCGGCGGTATAGCGGGTGTGCCCGGCGGCCAGTGCCGCTTGGCCGGCAGCCACGATCGGCGCAGCCGTAGTGAAGTCCGGCTCGCCGATTTCCAGGTGGATCACGTCGTGCCCGGCCGCCTGCAACTCGTTGGCCCGGGCCAGCAGCGCCATGACGTGGAAGGGTTCGATGGCGCGGCTGCGCGCACTGTAGGGGTGGGCCATGACCTTCTCTCAATTGCGTCTAAACTGGAGATTCTACCTCTGCACGCCAACGAACGTACGGCTCGCGCCGATGTCAATAAGCAGGATCGGGCGGGGTAGCGCACCCCCGATCTATCTGGTAAGTTCGGCGGCTCGCAGTCGCAGGGCCGGCGGTCGCCGGGGATGGAGCATCCTGCGCATTGGATCAGATGAGTGAGAGGCGGTCTATTCATGTCCACCGTAGAAAAGCAAAAAACCGGTCAAACCATGTACGGTGTCGAGCCCTATAAAGAGACCAAGGGCGAAGAGTACATGGGTGAGCCCATGAAGAAGCACTTCACCAAGCTTCTCAATGCCTGGAAAGGCGAGCTCATGCAGAGTGTGGATCGCACCGTAGACCACATGAAGGATGAAGCTGCGAACTTCCCGGACCCGGCCGACCGTGCCAGCCAGGAAGAAGAATTTGCTCTTGAGCTGCGCAACCGTGATCGCGAGCGCAAGCTGATCAAGAAAATCGACAAGACCCTGCAGAAGATCCAGGACGAAGATTACGGCTGGTGCGAATCGTGCGGCATCGAAATCGGCCTGCGCCGCCTGGAAGCACGTCCGACCGCCGACCTGTGCTTCGACTGCAAGGAAATCGCCGAGAAAAAGGAAAAAACGGTCGGCAAAGGCTGATCTTTCTTCCACCTGAACGGGGCGCTTGATGCGCCCCGTTTCATTTATATGCCCAGCCTGACCATGACCGACTCCAGCTACATCGGGCGCTTCGCCCCCACCCCCAGCGGCTTCCTGCACTTCGGCTCGCTGGTCGCCGCCCTCGCCTCCTGGCTCGATGCCCGTGCCGTCAACGGCCGCTGGCTGCTGCGCATGGAAGACACCGACCCCCCCCGGGAAATGCCCGGGGCCCGTGATGCCATCCTGCAGACCCTGGAGCGTTACGGGCTGGAATGGGATAGCGAAGTGGTGTTCCAGAGCCAGCGGCACGATGCCTATGCCGCAGTAGTCGACCGCCTGTTCAACATGGGCCTGGCGTATGCCTGTACCTGCTCGCGCAAGCAACTGGAGGGTTACAACGGCATCTACCCAGGCCTGTGCCGCAACGCCGGCCATGCCCGGGAAGGCGCGGCGATCCGCTTGCGCGTGCCAGAGCTGATCTACCGCTTTACCGACCGGGTACAGGGCGAGTACCAGCAGCACCTGGGCCGTGAAGTGGGCGACTTCGTCATCCAGCGCCGCGACGGGCTGTATGCGTACCAGCTGGCAGTGGTGCTGGACGATGCCTGGCAGGGTGTTACCGACATCGTGCGTGGCGCCGACCTGCTCGACAACACCCCGCGTCAGCTGTACCTCCAGGAGTTGCTGGGGTTCTCACAGCCGCGCTACATGCATATTCCGCTGATCGTGCAGCCGGATGGGCACAAGCTGGGCAAATCGTACCGCTCGCCCCCCCTGCAGGCAGAGCATGCTACACCGCTGCTGTTGCGGGCATTGCGGGCGCTGGGGCAGGAAGCAGACCCCGACTTGCTGCTGGCAACGCCGGCTGAAGTGTTGGCGATAGCCCGCAAGCAGTGGCGGCCGGAGGCGATTGCGCAGCGGACCACGGTGCCAGAGGCTGATTTGCGCTGAGGCAGGCCCGGCCCTTTCGCGGGTAAACCCGCTCCCACATGTTTGTCACAGGTTTCGAAGGCGGTGCCGTTCCTGTGGGAGCGGGTTTACCCGCGAAAGGGCCAGCAGAGGCAAACCAACCCTCAAAAACAAAAGCGCAATAATTTCAAAACCTTGGCTAACGCAATGGATTCCCGCTAGCATCCCCCCCGCCATTTGCGCCAATAATAAGTCCAAGCCCGCAGCGCCCAACCATCGAGGCCAGCATGTACATCTATCGTTTGGTCCTGCTTCTGGTCGTGGGGATCTACCTGTTCTCCCCGGCCATCATGGACTGGTGGATCGAACCGACCGGAGCCTGGTACCGCCCCTACCTGCTCTGGCTGATCCTGATCGTCGTCACCTTCATCCTGCAGAGCCAACGAGATGCCGATGAGCTTTAGCCTGACCCAGATGATCCTGATCAGCGCCGGGTACCTCATGGTGCTGTTTGGCGTGGCCTGGATCAGCGAGCGGGGGTTGATCCCGCGTTCGATCATTCGCCACCCGCTCACCTACACCCTGTCGCTGGGCGTGTACGCCAGTGCCTGGGCCTTCTATGGCTCGGTGGGCCTGGCCTACCAATATGGCTACGGCTTCCTTGCCTGTTACCTGGGGGTGTCCGGCGCGTTCCTGCTGGCACCGGTGCTGCTCTACCCGATCCTCAAGATCACCCGCACCTACCAGCTGTCATCGCTGGCCGACCTGCTGGCGTTTCGCTTCCGCAGCACCTGGGCCGGGGCACTCACCACCATCATCATGCTGATCGGCGTGCTGCCGTTGCTGGCGTTGCAGATCCAGGCGGTGGCTGACTCGATCAGCATCCTCACCGGTGAGCCGGTCAAGGCCAGGGTGGCCTTCGCCTTCTGTACGCTGATCATCCTGTTCACCATCTTCTTCGGCTCACGGCACATCGCCACGCGCGAAAAACACGAAGGCCTGGTGTTTGCCATCGCCTTCGAGTCGGTGATCAAGTTGCTGGCCCTGGGCGGTATCGGGCTTTACGCCCTGTACGGCGTATTCGGCGGCCCGCACGAGCTGGAAGTGTGGCTACTGCAGAACCAGACCGCCCTGGCCGCGCTGCACACCCCCCTGCAGGAAGGCCCATGGCGCACCCTGCTGCTGGTGTTCTTCGCCTCGGCCATCGTCATGCCGCACATGTACCACATGGCCTTCACCGAAAACCTCAACCCGCGCTCGCTGGTCAGTGCCAGCTGGGGCCTGCCGCTGTTCCTGCTGCTGATGAGCCTGGCCGTGCCGCTGGTGCTGTGGGCTGGCCTGCGCCTGGGCGCCACTACCAACCCCGAGTACTTCACCCTGGGCCTGGGGATTGCCGCCAACAACGAAGCATTGGCACTGCTGGCCTACGTCGGCGGTTTGTCGGCCGCCAGCGGCCTGATCATCGTCACCACCCTGGCGCTGTCGGGCATGGCCCTCAACCACCTGGTGCTGCCGCTGTACCAGCCCCCGGCCGAAGGCAATATCTACCGTTGGCTGAAGTGGACCCGCCGCGCGCTGATCGTCGCCATCATCACCGCCGGCTTCATGTTCTACCTGACCCAGAACAACCACCAGAGCCTGGCCAACCTGGGCATCGTCGCCTTCGTCGCCACCCTGCAGTTCCTGCCGGGCGTGCTGTCGGTGCTGTACTGGCCCACCGCCAACCGCCGCGGCTTCATCGCCGGGCTGCTGGCCGGCACCCTGGTGTGGATGGTGACCATGCTGCTGCCGCTGCTGGGCAATCTGCAGGGCTTCTACATCCCGCTGCTGGACATGATCTATGTGCTGGACGATACCAGCTGGCACATGGCGGCCATTGCCTCGCTGGCGGCCAACGTTTTGCTGTTCACCCTGATCTCGCTGTTCACCAACGCCAGCACAGAGGAAGTCAGCGCGGCCGAAGCCTGCGCCGTGGACAACGTACGCCGCCCGCAGCGGCGCGAGCTGCACGCCGCCTCGCCGCAGGAGTTCGCCACCCAACTGGCCAAGCCGCTGGGCGCCAAGGCCGCCCAAAAGGAAGTGGAACAGGCCCTGCGTGACCTCTACCTGCCGTTCGACGAGCGTCGCCCCTACGCCTTGCGTCGCCTGCGCGACCGCATCGAGGCCAACCTGTCAGGCCTGATGGGGCCGAGCGTGGCGCAGGACATGGTCGAAACCTTCCTGCCGTACAAGTCCGGTAACGAAAACTACGTGACCGAAGACATCCACTTCATCGAAAGCCGTTTGGAAGACTATCACTCGCGCCTGACCGGCCTGGCCGCCGAGCTCGATGCCCTGCGCCGTTACCACCGCCAGACCCTGCAGGAGCTGCCCATGGGCGTCTGCTCGCTGGCCAAGGACCAGGAAATCCTGATGTGGAACAAGGCCATGGAAGAGCTGACCGGCATCGCCGCCAAGCACGTCGTCGGCTCGCGCCTGCTCACCATCGACGAACCGTGGCGGGGCCTGCTGCAAGGTTTCATCAACCTGCCCGACGAACACCTGCACAAGCAGCGCCTGGCACTGGACGGGCAGCCGCGCTGGCTGAACCTGCACAAGGCCGCCATCGACGAGCCGTTGGCCCCCGGTAACAGCGGCCTTGTGCTGCTGGTGGAAGACCTTACCGAAACACAGGCCCTGGAAGACAAGCTGGTGCACTCCGAGCGCCTGGCCAGCATCGGCCGCCTGGCCGCCGGCGTGGCCCACGAAATCGGCAACCCGATTACCGGCATCGCCTGCCTGGCGCAGAACCTGCGCGAGGAACGCGAAGGCGATGGCGAAATCATCGAGCTGTCCAGCCAGATCCTCGACCAGACCAAGCGTGTGTCGCGCATCGTCCAGTCGTTGATGAGCTTCGCCCATGCTGGCGGCAGCCACCAGAACAGCGAAGAACCGGTGTGCCTAGCCGAAGTCGCGCAGGACGCCATCGGTCTGCTGGCCTTGAACCGGCGCAATTTCGAAGTACAGTTCTTCAACCTCTGCAACCCGGACCACTGGGCCGAAGGTGACCCGCAGCGCCTGGCCCAGGTGCTGATCAACCTGCTCTCCAACGCCCGCGATGCCTCGCCGCCCGGCAGCGCCGTGCGCGTGCGCAGCGAAGTCAGCGAGCACACCGTCGACCTGATCGTCGAGGATGAGGGCAGCGGGATACCGAAGAACATCATGGACCGCCTGTTCGAACCTTTCTTCACCACCAAGGACCCGGGCGAGGGAACCGGACTAGGGCTCGCTCTGGTCTATTCCATCGTGGAAGAGCATTATGGGCAAATCACCATCGACAGCCCGGCCGATATCGAACGGCAACGTGGCACCCGGATCCGCGTGACCCTGCCCCGGCATGTCGTAGCGACGTCCCCTGAAATTCGAGACCGTCGAGAGAATTGAATCAATGCCGCACATTCTGATCGTCGAAGACGAAACCATCATCCGCTCGGCCTTGCGTCGCCTGCTCGAGCGGAACCAGTACCAGGTCAGCGAAGCCGGCTCGGTGCAGGAAGCCCAGGAACGCTTCAGCATTGCCACCTTCGACCTGATCGTCAGCGACCTGCGCCTGCCAGGCGCACCCGGCACCGAGCTGATCAAGCTCGGCCAGGGCACCCCGGTGCTGATCATGACCAGCTACGCCAGCCTGCGCTCGGCGGTGGACTCGATGAAAATGGGCGCGGTGGACTACATCGCCAAGCCTTTCGACCACGACGAGATGCTGCAGGCCGTGGCGCGCATCCTGCGCGACCGGCAGAGCGCCCCGGCTGCCGCATCGGCTGCCGAGCCACGCGCCACCAATGGCAAGGCCGCACCGGCCGACAAAGGCAGCGCGGCTGCGGCCAATGGCGAAATCGGCATCATCGGCTCGTGTCCGCCGATGCAGGACATGTACAGCAAGATCCGCAAGGTAGCGCCTACCGACTCCAACGTGCTGATCCAGGGCGAGTCGGGTACCGGTAAAGAGCTGGTGGCCCGCGCCCTGCACAACCTGTCGCGCCGGGCCAAGGCACCGATGATCTCGGTGAACTGCGCCGCCATCCCCGAGACACTGATCGAGTCCGAACTGTTCGGTCACGAAAAAGGCGCCTTCACGGGCGCCAGCGCCGGGCGTGCCGGCCTGGTAGAAGCCGCCGACGGCGGCACGCTGTTCCTCGACGAAATCGGCGAACTGCCACTGGAGGCCCAGGCCCGCCTGCTGCGCGTGCTGCAGGAAGGCGAGATTCGCCGGGTAGGTTCGGTGCAATCGCAAAAGGTCGATGTGCGCCTGATCGCCGCGACCCACCGCGACCTGAAGAACCTGGCCAAGGCCGGCCAGTTCCGCGAGGACCTTTACTACCGCCTGCACGTGATCGCCCTGAAACTGCCTGCCCTGCGCGAGCGCGGCAGCGACGTCAACGAGATCGCCAGCGCCTTCCTCGCCCGCCAGAGTGCGCGCATCGGTCGCGACGACCTGCATTTCTCGGCCGAAGCCGAGCAGGCCATCCGTCATTACAGCTGGCCGGGTAACGTACGTGAGCTGGAAAACGCCGTGGAGCGCGCGGTGATCCTCAGCGAGAGCGCAGAAATTTCTGCCGAGCTGCTGGGCATCGACATCGAGCTGAGCGACCTGGAGGAGGACGAAATCCTCAACAACGCGCTGGTAGTGGCCAGTGCTGCCAATGCCAGCCACGAGCCGACCGAAGACCTTTCGCTGGAAGACTACTTCCAGCACTTCGTACTCGAGCACCAGGACCACATGACCGAAACCGAACTGGCACGCAAGCTAGGCGTCAGCCGCAAGTGCCTGTGGGAACGCCGCCAGCGCCTGGGCATTCCACGGCGCAAGAGCAACGCTACCAGCGAATAACCTGCCTGCCAGGGGTAGGAGGTTCCTCCTGCCCCTTCTCTACCAGCCTCACCGGCGTATTCGCGGGCTCGCCCGCTCCCACAGGGACCGGACAACTTCGCAGCCTGTGGGGATCCTGTGGGAGCGGGCAAGCCCGCGAAAAGGCCAGCACAGCCACCGCGTACACCCAGGTAACACATCAGTTCCCACAAAAATCTGTTACCCAACCTTTCCGCCGTAACAGTTCCCGAGGTGTACGGTAACGAAATCGCCCCGATTTCAGCCCGCAAAATTTCGCCGAAACCACTCAAGCCCTTGATTTTACTGGGTTTTGAAAAGTTGGCACGGCACCTGCTATATGCTTAGTACAAAAACAATAACAAGCACTGCAACCTAAAATAAGAACAAGACGAAACGGCTCACGCACAATAAAAACAAGACGGCGGAGGCGCAGCTAACTGATTCTTTTGGAGAGGATGCGTGTTTGGGGCTTGCCCCACGACCAGGCAGAGAACAACAAAAACTGCACTAAAAAGCAGCGCCTGAACTGGTTGGATCGATAGATCAACGTGACATCAGCGGCCAAAGCAATCCGTTTGCTCTTAACCCCTGGATTGGGGGTCGTCCACAAGCTTCGAGATTTGTGGACAGGGCACTCAACAAAAACAAAAAGCCCAGTAAAAAAAACAATAAGAGCACGCAACGACTTCTTGGGGAGCTTAGGCTCCCCTTGTCGTTTCTACCCTTCTGGCAGCCATCCTGCTACCCGCCTACACCATTCCCCGAGTAAATGCTAGAATCCCCGCCCATCATGCGGCCATTCTCCTATTGTTGGCCGAACATTCCTTCACACAGTGCATCCCATGCTGAAGAAGCTGTTCCAGTCTTTCCGCCCGCCCGTACCGGGCCCGCACCACAGGCGCACTACGCCTGAGGTGATCAACAAGAGCCAGCACTCGCTGCAGCGCCACCAGTTCAGCCGTCACGCGGTTAACATCGTGGAACGCCTGCAGAGCGCCGGCTACCAGGCTTACCTGGTCGGTGGCTGTGTCCGCGACCTGATGCTGGGCATCACGCCGAAGGACTTCGACGTCGCCACCAGCGCCACCCCCGAACAGGTCCGTGCCGAGTTCCGCAACGCGCGCATCATTGGTCGCCGCTTCAAGCTGGTTCACGTGCATTTCGGCCGTGAGATCATCGAAGTTGCCACCTTTCGCGCGCCCCACTCGGAAGACGATCAGGGCGACAGCCACCGTTCGTCGCACAATTCCAGTGGCCGCATCCTGCGTGACAACGTGTACGGCACCCTGGAAGAAGACGCGCAACGTCGCGACTTCACCATCAACGCCCTGTACTACGATCCGGTCAGCGAGCGTATTCTCGATTACGCCAACGGTGTGCACGATGTACGCAACCGCCTGCTGCGGCTGATCGGCGACCCGACCCACCGCTACCAGGAAGACCCGGTGCGCATGCTGCGCGCGGTGCGTTTCGCCGCCAAGCTGGACTTCGGTATCGAAAAGCACACGGTCCAGCCGATCCGCGAACTGGCCCCGCTGCTGCGCGAGATCCCGCCGGCACGGCTGTTCGAGGAATGCCTCAAGCTGTTCCTCTCCGGCCAAGGCGCCATCGCCTTCGAAATGCTGGTCGACCTGCAGCTGTTCGAGCCATTGTTCCCGGCCAGTGCACACGCCCTGGACGAGCGCCCGACCTACGCCCACACACTGATCAGCCAGGCGTTGCAAAACACCGATCTGCGCGTGAAGCAGGGCAAACCGGTAACCCCGGCGTTCCTGTTCGCTGCGCTGCTGTGGCCAGCCCTGCCGGCCCGTGTACTGCACCTGCAGAACCAGGGCGTGCCGCCGATCCCGGCCATGAACGGCGCGGCACACGACCTGATCGCCGAGCAATGCGCGCGCATCGCCATTCCCAAGCGCTTCACCCTGCCGATCCGCGAGATCTGGGACATGCAGGAGCGCCTGCCACGGCGCAGCGGCAAACGCGCCGACCTGCTGCTGGACAACCCACGCTTCCGCGCCGGTTACGACTTCCTGCTGCTGCGTGAAAGCGCCGGGGAAGAGACCGACGATCTCGGCCAGTGGTGGACCGACTACCAGGATGCCAACGACAGCGAGCGCCGCGAGATGATCCGCGAGCTGGGCAGCCGTGACGAAGGCACCGGTGCCGGCCCGCGTAAACGCAAACGCAGCGCCAGCAAACGCAAGCGCGGTGGCGACGAGGCGCCCGAGTGAAGACTCGCGCCTACGTCGGCCTGGGCAGCAACCTGGACGCACCTGCCGAGCAACTGCGCAGTGCCTTGCAGGCGCTGGACCAGGTCGAGCAGACCCGCCTAGTGGCGGCTTCGGCCCTGTACACCAGCGATTCGCTGCTGCCCGGTCAACCGCGTTACACCAACGCTGTCGCCGCCCTGGACACCGCATTGCCGCCACTGGCGCTGCTTGATGCACTGCAAGCCATCGAGAACGGCCAGGGCCGCGTGCGCAAGGAGCGCTGGGGCCCGCGCACGCTGGACCTGGACATCCTGCTGTTCGGCGACCAGGTACTCGACGAGCCACGCCTTAAAGTGCCGCACTACCACATGCATGCCCGGCCTTTCGTGTTGTACCCACTGGCCGAACTGGTACCGGACGATTTCCACCTGGCCGATGGCCGGGCCCTTGCGCAACTGCTCGACGACTGCCCGTTCGTCGGCCTTGAACGCCTGTAAACCGGGCGTTCCAGCCTTGCCCGCTGGCACGGTAACGCCAGTAACACCCTGATCGTAACAATGCGGTAACAGGGTGATTGACTTCCCCCACCTCGCTCACGACTATAGGCGTCCCGTGTGGCACCAAAGTGCCGCATACCCGTATTTAGGCCCGGACGGACCTGTGCCCGAACATCACGCGCGATGATGTGCCGCTCCGGAAGATGACTACACGCGTTGAATGCAGTCGTTTTTTACAGCGCCTGAACGAGGATTTTCCGACATGCCTGAAGTAACCCTTACCACCCTCAATGGCCTCAAGGCCAAGGGTGAAAAAATCACCATGCTGACGTGCTATGACGCGACCTTCGCCAAGGCCGCCAGCCAGGCCGGCATCGAAGTGTTGCTGGTTGGCGACTCGCTGGGGATGGTCCTGCAAGGCCACGACAGCACCCTGCCGGTCACCACGGCGGACATGGCCTACCACACCGCCAGCGTCAAACGCGGCAACGACGGCGCGCTGATCCTCGCCGACCTGCCGTTCATGGCCCACGCCACCCCGGAGCAAGCCTTTGCCAACAGCGCCACGCTGATGCAGGCTGGCGCCCACATGGTCAAGATCGAAGGCGCCGCATGGCTGGCCGAAACCATCCGTCTGCTGGCTGAGCGCGGCGTGCCGGTGTGTGCGCACATGGGCCTGACCCCGCAGACCGTCAACGTGCTGGGCGGCTACAAGGTGCAAGGTCGCCAGGAAGCCCAGGCCCGCCAGATGCGCGCCGACGCCATCGCCCTGGAACAGGCCGGCGCGGCCATGCTGCTCCTCGAATGCGTGCCCAGCGAACTGGCGGCAGAGATTACCAATGCCGTGGGCATTCCGGTGATCGGCATTGGCGCCGGCAGCGCCACCGATGGCCAGGTGCTGGTACTGCACGACATGCTCGGCCTGTCGCTGACCGGCCGGGTGCCGAAGTTCGTGAAGAACTTCATGCAAGGCCAGCCCGATATCCACAGCGCCCTCGTCGCTTACGTCGAGGCGGTCAAGCAGGTCAGCTTCCCAGGTAGCGAACACGGGTTCAGTGCATGAATACAGTCAAGACCGTCCGCGAATTGCGCGCCGCCGTCGCCCGCGCTCGCGGTGAAGGCAAGCGCATCGGCTTCGTACCGACCATGGGCAACCTGCACAGCGGCCACGCGGCCCTGGTGACCAAGGCTGCGCAGCGCGCCGATTTCGTGGTGGCCAGCATCTTCGTCAACCCGCTGCAGTTTGGCGCCAACGAAGACCTCGACAAGTACCCGCGCACCCTGGCCGCCGACCAGGAGCGCCTGCTGCAGGCGGGCTGCAACCTGCTGTTCGCGCCCAGCGCCGAAGAGATGTACCCCGACGGCATGAGCGTGCAAACCCGCGTCAGTGTGCCCCACCTCTCCGAAGGCCTGTGTGGCGCCAGCCGGCCCGGGCATTTCGAAGGTGTGGCCACCGTAGTCAGCAAGCTGTTCAACATGGTCCAGCCTGACCTTGCCGTGTTCGGTGAAAAGGACTTCCAGCAGCTGGCGGTGATCCGCGCCATGGTGCGCGACCTGAACATGCCGATTCAGATCATAGGCGAGCCCACTGTGCGCGCCGAAGATGGCCTGGCGCTGTCGTCGCGCAATGGCTACCTCACGCCGGAGCAGCGTGCGATCGCGCCAGTGCTGTACCGCACGTTGCAGCACATTGCAGAGGCCATCGGCCGTGGCCAACGGGACTTTGCCGCGTTGGTCGCTGATGGGCAGGCGCAGCTGAGTGCGGCGGGGTTGCGCACGGATTATCTAGAGGTGCGCCATGCCGTGAGCCTGCGCCCGGCCGTGATCGATGACCGGGACCTGGTGGTGATTGCGGCGGCTTACCTGGGTAACACCAGGTTGATCGACAACCTTTACCTGCATGTGGAAGAGAAGACCGCGTAACGGTCTCGGGCTGCTATGCAGCCCATTCTCGGGCATGCCCGCTCCCACAGGCGCCCCCAAAATCACCTTGCCATACCCATTCCCAGTGCGTGGCCTTTGCCTATAATGATGCCAGCCTGAACCCGGCAATGACTGCCGTGTCCAAGGCATCACCACGCACCAAGGGAACCCCGCGCAATGGCGTATTACCGTACTCCCCACGATGTGACGGCCCTGCCCGCCTGGCAGGCGCTTCAGCAACACCGCGACGCCATGCAAGGCTTCAGCATGCGCGAAGCCTTCGCCGCCGATGCCCAACGCTTCGACCAGTTCTCCCTGAGCTGCTGCGGCCTGTTCCTCGACTACTCGAAAAACCTGATCACCGAACAAAGCCGCGACCTGCTGGTGAACCTGGCCAATGAAGTGGGCCTGCAAGACGCCATCAAGTCGATGTTCAGCGGCGAAATCATCAACGCCTCCGAAGGCCGCCCGGTGCTGCACACTGCCCTGCGCCGGCCCGTGGGCGACAAGCTCAGCGTCAACGGCGTGAACGTCATGCCGGAAGTACACAAGGTACTCAATCAGATCACCGAACTGGTCGGGCGCATCCACGACGGCCTGTGGCGCGGCTACAGCGAAAAGCCCATCACCGACGTGGTCAACATCGGCATCGGTGGCTCGTTCCTTGGCCCCGAGCTGGTTTCCGAGGCGCTGCTGCCGTACGCCCAGCGTGGCGTCCGCTGCCACTACCTGGCTAACATCGATGGCAGCGAGTTCCACGAGCTGTCGGCCAACCTGCGCGCCGAAACCACCCTGTTCATCGTCTCGTCGAAGTCGTTCAACACACTCGAGACCCTGAAAAACGCCATGGCCGCGCGCACCTGGTACCTGGCCCAGGGCGGCTCGGAAGCCGAGCTGTACCGCCACTTCATCGCGGTTTCCAGCAACAAGGCCGCCGCCGTGGCCTTTGGTATTCGCGAAGAGAACATCTTCCCGATGTGGGACTGGGTGGGTGGGCGCTATTCGCTGTGGTCGGCCATCGGCCTGCCAATCGCCCTGGCCATCGGCACAGCCAACTTCAAGGAACTGCTGTCCGGTGCCCATACCATGGACCAGCACTTCCAGACCGCGCCGTTCGACAAGAACATGCCGGTGCTGCTGGCCCTGCTGGGCGTGTGGTATGGCAACTTCTGGGGCGCGAACAGCCACGCGATCCTGCCGTACGACCACTACCTGCGCAACATCACCAAGCACCTGCAGCAGCTGGACATGGAGTCCAACGGCAAGAGCGTGCTACAGGACGGCACCCCGGTGAA